>DATFOS010000130.1:0-12595 GCA_035265325.1 Acidimicrobiales bacterium | reverse complement strand
GGCGGCCGTCGTCGAGGCGGACGCCGCCGTGACCGCCGCCGACACCGCGGTGGCCGAGACGCAGGCTCGCCTCGACAACCTGTCGGCCGCCACCGACCGCGTCGTCATCGACGCGTTCATGAACCCGCCGACCGAGAATGCCCTCGACGCCTTCAGCGGCCAGTCGCTGACGCAGCTCTCTGTCAAGCAGTCCATCCTCAACGACAGCGCCACGTCCGACGCCGAGACGCTCGAGATGTACGCCGACGCCCAGGCCCAGCTCGAAGTCCAGCAGGCCGAGCGGGAGGCGGCGGCAACGACGGCTGCGGACAACCGGGCCAACGCCGAGCAGGCGCTCGACGACCTCTCCGCCGCCCTGAGCCAGCAGGCGCTGTTCGCCGTCGAGGTCGAGGCCCGCATCGACCAGCGTCTCGCCGAGGCCGGGTCGCTGGCCCAGCTCGACCCCGCGCTGGCGGCGCAGATCCAGGCCCGCGAGCAGGCCCTGTCCGCCACGCTGGCGGGCATGCAGGCCGAGGCCCGGGCCCAGGCCGCCCAGGAGCAGGCGGCCCGCCTGGCCGCCGAGGCCGAGGCGAACAAGGGTTACGGCACCATCAAGGAGCCGCCGGGCGGCGTGGTGAGCGTCCCCTGCCCGGCCGGCGGCGAGATCCAGGTCGCCGGCGACATCGTTCCGCAGGTCACGCGGCTGCTCAACGACGCGGCCGCCGAGGGCGTGATCATGTGCGGCGGCGGGTTCCGCGACCCGCAGGACCAGATCAACCTGCGCCGCACCAACTGCGGCACCAGCTACTACGCGATCTACCAGGCGTCGTCGTCCTACTGCAGCCCACCGACCGCCCGGCCGGGCACGTCGATGCACGAGCAGGGCCTGGCCATCGACTTCACGTGCAGCGGGAGCGGGTCGGTCGGCTACGGCGACTCGTGCCACGACTTCCTGGTCGCCAACGCCGACGAGTACGGCCTCTACAACCTGCCGGGTGAGCCCTGGCACTGGTCCGTCGACGGGAATTGAACCGTCGTGACGACGTCCCGCGCAGACGGATCGACGAGGGGATCGGTGACTCGAGGGGCAGGAGTCGTTAGCTTTTCCGCACCGGAGCGCACGGCCGGGGTTGCCGGGCCTCCACCCCGACCGTCCTGGAGGAGGTGAGCGTGCCGTCCACTCGTCGCATCCGAACAGCATCGGCCCTCGTGGCCGTGGCCGTGACGGCCGCGGTCTCCGTGCTTGCGCCGGCGCCCAGCTCCGCGCAGGAGGACCCGGAGGAGCAGCGCGACACCGTTCGCGATCGCCAGTCGGAGGTGGCGGCCGAGACCGACGTGCTCGAGGCCCGCAACTCCGAGGTGACCGCGGCCATCCAGCAGCTGCAGGACAACGTGCAGCGGCAGCAGGACGAGCTGACCGAGGCGGTGCGGGCGTCGGACGCCGCCGACGAGGACGTGGCGGAGGCCGAAACCGCCGTCGAGCAGGCCGAGGCCGACATCACCGCCCTCGAGCAGGCCGCCGACGACGTGGTGACCGAGGCGTTCATGAACGGGCCGTCGGTCGAGGGCCTCGACGCCCTCGCCGCCGACACGCTGTCCGACGCCGCCGTCCAGCAGGCGCTGCTCGACATGCAGGCCGACAACGACGCCGACCTCCTCGACCGCCTCGCCGCCGCCCGGGAGGACCTGCGCGTCGTGCAGGACGAGCGCGAGCTCGCCGCCGCCGAGGCCGCCGCCGCCGAGGAGGACGCCAACGCGGCCCTGGGCGAGCTCGAGGCGGCCCTCGCCGAGCAGGAGGAGTACGCCGCCGAGATCGAGGACGCCATCGACCGGAACCTCATCGAGGCCGACAACCTCCGCCAGATGGATGCCGACCTGTCGCGCGAGATCGAGCGGCGGGCCGCCGAGCGCGCCGCCCAGCTCGAGGCGCTGCGCGCCGCCGAGGCCGCCCGCCTCCGGGCGGCCGCCGGCACGCCCGCCGCCGTCTCGGCGCCCGCTGGGGGCGGCGGCTCGACGATCGAGTTCGCCGGCGACCTGTCCCGCGTGTCGTGCCCGAACGGCGGGTCGATAGAGGTGGCGTCGTCGATCGGCGAGCAGGTCCGCAACCTGATGTCATTGGCGGGGTCGCAGGGCGTCGACATCTGCGGCTGGGGCTTCCGCGACCCGGCCGAGCAGATCGCCCTGCGCGAGGCCCACTGCGGCACGTCGTACTACGCCATCTACGAGATGCCGTCGTCGCAGTGCAGCCCGCCGACCGCGCGCCCGGGCCGCTCCATGCACGAGCAGGGCTTGGCCATCGACTTCAACTGCAACGGCGGCGGGTCGGTGCGGCGGGGCAACACCTGCTGGAACTTCCTGGTCGCCCACGCCAACGCCAACGGTCTGTACAACCTCCCCGTCGAGCCCTGGCACTGGTCCACCAACGGCAACTGACGCCGGTCCGCCCCGACCCCCGGGCGGGGTGGAGGCCGGCGGCGTCGGCGAACGCCCGAACCGCGCAAGGCAAGATCCGGGCATTCTCCTCGGCGGTTGTCCGGGATGGGCCTTGGTTGTCACAGGCCGCCGGGATGATGGACGGCGATGGAACCGACCTCGCTCCACTTCGCCCGCACCGCCCGCTCGCTGACGGCCGCCGCCCGAGCGAACGGCCTGATCGCCCCGACCTTCCGCAGCCCGCCACGGCTGGAGGGTGCCACCCGCACGATCCGCCGCACCGCCGACGGGGTGACGGTCAGCGTGGTGCTGCGCGGCCGTCCGTGGCCGGCCGTCGCGGCCGACATGGTCGAGGGCGTGGTGGCCGCCAACGACCTGGCGGGCCTGGCCGCCGACCGGGCGCGGGCCACGCTGTGGGCCGCCGTCCCCGACGACGAGGAGCGTGCGGCGTGAGGGTGAGAAAGCGGCCTACCCTGCGACCATGCGGTCCACCCGGATGCTCGTGGGGCGGCTCACATCCGACGACGACGAGCTCGACGTCGCCTATGCCGACGTGTTCGTCGTCGTACGGGAGGGCGAGACAGGCCCGGGCGCCAACGACTGGGAGGTCACCGTGACCTCCCAGGAACCGCACCGCCTCGAGCCGGGGTCCCACGAGCTGGTGTTCGAGACGCTCGAGGGCGAGCGCCTCACCGGCCGTGCGCTCCTCCGTTTCAGCGACGGCCACCGCCACCTCTTCCGGGGCGACGGCACCCTCGTCGGCTACACCGACTGAACCCGCTGGTAGCGCCCGTCCCCTAGGGCGCGTCCCCGGCCCGCTACCGTGGTCGCCACTGCGGCCCGGGTGGCGGAACTGGCAGACGCAGAGGGCTTAAACCCCTCGGGCTCCACGGGAGCTGTGCGGGTTCGAACCCCGCCCCGGGCACCGCAGTGACCTGGGACGTCGTAGCACCGGTGTACGAGGCTTGGCACGAAGGCCTACGACGGTAGGCGCGGTTGCCGTCGACGCCCAGCAGTGCGGGCCGGGGTGGTGGCGACGGTGGTCGGCGTTCCTGGCTCGGGGGCGTGCTGCGACGACGGTCCGCCGGCCGGGTGGCAGGTACCGTGCCGGTGCCCGGCGGCACAGGAGGGACGATGACCGAGAGCCAGGACGCGTACGCCGAGCTGCTCGCCACGCTGCGCGAGGTGGGCGATCGCTTCGCCGGAGAGGAATGGGGGCTCAGCGACGCGACAGACGTCGCCGAAGGCTTGCGGGTCGTCCTCCACCTCCTCGGAACCGGCATCGAGACCCAGTTCGAGGACGATGCCGCGCACCCCACGTTCCGGGCCATCGTGTCGCCGTGGCGCAAGGCGCTCGGCGACAACGCCGACGCCCGCTACCACGACGCCAGGGTGCACCCGGCCGGGACCTACAGGGTGCGCGGGAACACGGGCGGGGCCGTGTACGTCTCGTTCACGGTCGAGGCGGGCGCCGACGACGGCGCCTTCCCCTCCGGCACGGTCGGCGTGCTCAACGACACCGGGTTCGACGTCGCCGGCGACGGCAGCTTCGAGATCACGGTCGGCGGCTCGGAGCGGGACCGGGGCTGGCTCCCGCTCGCGCCCGATGCCTCGCGGCTCACCGTGCGCCACTACTGGGAGGGCTCGGGCTCGCCACAGGCGCCGCCGATGGCGGACCTCGGGCTGACGATCGACCTCGTCGACGGGGCCGCCGTCGTGCCCGCGGCCCCGCCCGCGCCGACCGACGCCTCGATGGCGAGCGCCATCCGCCGCATGGGCACCTACGTCCGCACCCGGACGCTCGAGGCCATGGCCAAGCCCGGCGAGGGCGACCCGCCGGCGTTCGTCTCCCGCGAGCCGCACGTGTTCCGGCCGCCGGTCACCCCGGGCGCCCACGCGCTGGCCGCCGCTGACGCCGCCTACAGCATGGCGCCGTACCTCCTCGGGCCCGAGGACGCGCTGGTCATGCGCATCCGCTGGCCCGAGTGCCGGTGCGCCAACGTGTCCCTGTGGAACCGCCAGCTCCAGACCTTCGATTACCTGCGCGGCCCCGTGAGCCTCAACCGGGCTCAGGCGGTGGGGGGCGACGACGGCACGGTGACGATGGTCCTCGCCCACCGCGACCCCGGGGTGCCGAACTGGCTGTCGACCGAGGGGCGGCCGTTCGGCCTCGTGTTCTGGCGCTTCATGCTCCCCAAGGGCCCGATCGACACGCCCGAGGCCGAGGTGGTCCCGGTCGCCTCGCTGGCCTGACCCGGTTCTGGCGTCTGTCACCGCGCCATCGCGCCGTGACAGACGCCAGAAGGGTGGTTACGCCGGCTCCACTGCGACGCCGAACCGGGACATGTAGGGCGCGAGCTCGGCCCGGAGGACGTCGGCGTCGAAGCCCCAGTCCGCTGCCGTGTAGCGGTGGGCCCCGTGCTTCCCCCGGGGCTTCCCGTCCAGGTAGCGGATGACCGCGGCCCGGTGCTCGTCGGTCATCTCCCGGCCGATGCCCTCGTAGGCGCCGGCGATGGCGGCCACCGGGTCATCCATCAGCTCGTGGAACCGGACGTCGCCGAACACGCCCGGCAACGAGCCGTCGTCGCGCCGCCGGGCGAGCGTGTTCAGGGCGTCGCCGAACATCGCACCGATCAACGCCGACAGCACGTCGAGGTCGACGGCGTCGGTGCGCAGCCACTGGACCGTGGCAGTGGTGCTGACGGTCGACGGCATCGTGCGGGCGGGGTCGCGGTGGCTCACGATGACCGACGCGTCGGGATAGGCGGCGAGCAGGTCGTCGAGGAGGAACAGCCAGCCCGGCGTCTTCAGCAGCCAGCGGCGCGGCGGCCGCCCGTGCTGGGCGGACTGCAGCACCGCCCGGTGGAACGCCAGGTCGGCGCCGATGTCGGCCGTCCACTCGCCGGGGTCGGCGAGCACCATCGACCAGTGGTTGCCGGCGAAGGACGGGGCGCAGATCGTGATGCATTCGACCGGCAGGTCGGACCCCAGCTCGTGGATGGCCGCGAACTCCGGCTGGACGTCGGCCCAGAACTCCTGCTCGGACTCCGTCATGGCGAACCGGGCCGCGGAGTCGACCCCGGGGGCTGGGACGGGATGCAGGACGTCGGTCGCCACCGGGGTCCGCAGTCCCGAGTCGAGCCCCAGCAGCTCGAACAGGATCGTGGTGCCCGAGCGGGCCGGGCCCGTCACGACGATCGGCGCCTCGATCGCCTCGTGGGCCACGGACGGGTCGCCCCGGCGCTGCTCGCCGAGGAGGAAGCGGGTGCGCAGCCCGCGCATCAGCTCCTCGCGCGTCATGAGGCGGCCGACCACGTGGAGGTCGCCGCCGTCGATGGCCGCGGTCAGCGCCTGCAGGCGGCCCTCCCAGTCGCCGTCGCCGAGGTCGCCGGGGTCGGCGATGCCGGTCGACGCCCGGACGGCGTCGATCATGGCGCTTGCGTCGAGCGGCACCAGGTCACGGGCGCCCCCCGCAGCGGAGCCCATGGCGTTCATGCGCCGGACCCAGTCCGGACGCCGGTACCTGTCCCCCATCGGTGCCATGCCCATGACGGGAGTGAACCACGGTGACAGCGGTCACGCCGAGCGGATGCCACCGGCGCTCGACTATCGATGATCTGTCCATGGGCCTTGTTTGGGACTGAAGGCGGGCTGCTGTAGTCCGCGGGTCGGTTCCCTGTGTGGCGCCGTCGGTTGCAGAGCTCCTGTCGCCCCTCCCGCAGCCCTGCCGGTTGAGCGCCTGTCCCGCCCGTCATTCGTGTCGTCGACGCCGGGGGCAGGCGTCGGGTACGGCCGCCGAGGGCCGCGCCTAGCGTGGGTCGGGGTCGCCGGAGCCGCTACCGGGTGCGACGTCGAGGATGAGGTCGGCCGCGCGGGCGCGGACATCGGCCGGGTTCCGGCCGGGGTGCTCGGCGGCCAGGAAGTGGTGGCCGATGGCCAGGCAGAAGGCCAGCAGGCTGCGGGCCTCGACCTCGTCGGGATCGGCACAGAACGTGCCGATCATCTCGCGTGCCAGCTGCATGCGTCGGTTGTCCACTCGACGGAGGCGGTCGGCGACGAGTTCGTCGCGGCGGGCCCACGCGCGGATGGCCAGGTCGATGTTCAGCAGGCGCCCGTGGGGGAACGTGAGCTGCCCGGCCAACCGGACCCGGTCCCGGGCGTCGCCCTCCACGTGCTCGACCTGCTGGAGCACCTCGTCGACGGCCTCGCGCTCCCAGGTGTCGAGCATGGCCTCCAGCAGCGCGTGACGGTCGGCGAAGTAGCCGTAGAACCCGCCCTTCGTCACGCCGAGCGCCTTGGCGAGCGACTCGATCCGCACGGCGTCCGGGCCGGCGTCGGCCAACGCCCGCAGGCCTTCCTCGATCCACTTCTCGCGGGGGGTTCGTCGTGCCGCCACGGTCTAGTCCACCTCGGTTGCGCGACGCCTATACGTCACCGTATAACGGAGCTGGTTATACGGCAGCGTACAACCCGAGAGGCGACGATGAGACTCCCTGTCACCGCGCACGCGGAGCCGCCACCAAGGCGATCGTCACATACGGCACCGCCACCACGGTTGCGGCCCGCGCCCAAACCTGACAGCCCGCCGCCACCGTCCGGCCATCCGAGCCATCGCGCCCAGCGGCGCCCGGCTTTCGTCGACTCGAGCATTACTTGACGCGCTCCGCCGTCTGTCCAGTCGTGCCCTTCATCTGGGGATGGCGGCCGCGGTCCACGCCGGTCGACGCATCGGTACGGTCGGGGAGCGTGACCGTGGAGGGGTGCGTCGTGCGGCCGGCGCAGGACCGCGACCTGCTCGGCGTCGTCCGGTTGCTCGAGCGGCAACCGGGACTCCCGGTTTCGGCGGTGACCGAGCGGCAGCGGGCGAGTTGGGTTGCCATGCTCGGGCACGAGGGGATGTGCTGCTGGGTGGCCGAGGTCGACGCCGTGGTGGTCGGAACGGTGACCGCGATCGTGTATCCGAACCTGGGGTACGACCAGCATCCCAGCGCCCTGCTCGAGGCCATGGTCGTCGCCGAGTCCCACCGGCGTCGGGGCGTCGGGCGGGCGCTCGTCGCCGCCGCCCTGGCGGACCTGCAGCGGCAGTCCTGCCGGAAGGTCCAGGTCGTGACCCACAAGCGCCATGCCACCGACGGCGCTCACGACTTCTACCGGTGGATGGGCTTCACCGCCGAGGCCGAGGGGTTCCGGATGTACCTCGGCGGCGGTCAGGGCCGGTAGGGCGGGGCCTCGCCCCAGCCCCAACGCGGCACGGGGGCGTGCGCGACGACCTGGGCGTCGGGCTGCGAGTTGGCGAAGGCGAGGCGGGTGCCCCATTCGAGGTAGGCCACGAGCGCCGAGCGGAACTCGGGGTCGTCCGGCAGGCCGGCGTCGTCGGCGGCCAGGCTCATCGTCGAGGCGAAGCGGAACCGCTGGTCGGCGCTGATCCCGAGGTGCCGGTGTTTGGCCAGCATGTGTTCGTAGCCACCGTGCTCGTCGGTGTACATGGCCGGACCGCCGAAGACCTCGCTCCACCAGGACGTCACGTGGTCCCGGTGCTCGGCGCTCACGCCACCGGGGAACAGCGGCGACAACAGGTCGTCGCCCTCGACCCGGTCGTAGAAGGCGTCGATGAGCGCCTCGATCGCCGGTCGCCCGCCGGCCCACTCATACAGCGACGGCGTCGCCGCCTCATCCGTACCCACGCCGGCACGGTACCGCCGTATCGGGTCCCGTCGGCCGCGGCCTCTGTGCCCCTACGAGGGCCCGTTGATCGAGGGGAGGCGGTGCGGCGCTCAGCGCGAAGAAGCCGGCAAACCGTCGATTGCTCTCGCCAACTCGGCGGGCGTGACCGAGCGGCGGACGCGGCGGCGGGTGGGGAATCCGGGGAGGCCGACGAGGCTGCACGAGTCCATCTCCCGCTGGCCGGTGACCATCACCGTGACCACCCGCTGGCTCTCGGGGATCGTGGTCTCGTGGAAGACGCCGGCCTCCAGGTGATGGACCTCACCCGGCACACACACGCTCGTCACGACGGGTAGCGCTTGGCACCGACGCCCGTCGTCGAAGACCGTGGCGTCGTCGCGAGTGTGGTACTCGACCGAGTAGTGGGCGTACTCACCGCCGGGCACGTCGTCCAGCGCGTAGACGGTCTCCGAGTAGGTCCCGGTGAGCACCTTCGACGCCAGCGGCCACATGTGGTCGTGCAGCGGAGGATGACGGTCCTCGACGGGGCGGGCGCCCCGAGGCCAACAGTGCACCCGGACCGGCATGCCCTCGAACGACCATCTGGTGTGAAACGCCATGAAGCCGGTCGGGTGCCAGTAGCCCTTCACCGCGCCGGCCATGGCCAGGGCCTGAGCCAGGTCGATCCTTTGGAGGAAACGCGTGGCCTGGACCACGAAGTCGTCCCGCCAAGGCCTGCGCGAACGGACCGACGCGGCCGTCGGGCCGGAGTGACCGCGGTCTTCCACCGCCAGTGGGGCGACGGTGGGTGAGTCGAACATCGTTGTTCTCCCAGCACTGCTATGGGGCTGTAGCCCTCAGGGGACGAAAGCGGCGAGGGCGGCAAGGCGCAGCGCAGCGACCGCATCGAAGGTCATCCAGATGGGGAGGTCGCCGTTGCGCCAGACCCAGAGGCCGTGGTCCTCGTCGAAGGCCCCCCGCACTTCGCGGACAGCACTGACGACGGTCGGGTGACTCGGGGACTCGCCGGCGAGCACGAGTGCTCGGACCACCCAGGCCGGCGTGAAGTGTCGGAGGTCGAGGATCTCGTTGCCTGTGCGGGTCCGCCGGATGACGATCTCCACGATGTTCTCGAAGCGGGTCTGGCCGCGCAGCCAGCGGACGCTCGGCTCCAGCGCCTCGGCGACCGGGTCCTCGAGGTCAGCGGGAACGACACCCATCGACGTGGCCCTGGCAAGGACGCTGACCGAACGGGCCGTGTGCAGGACCGACGGTTCCGGGGACACGAGCTCGTCCTCGTTCTTCTCGACCCAGAGCAGCACACCGTCGCACGGGCGCCGGCTCGCGAGAAGTATCCGTATCAGCTCGGCGGCGAAATCCGAGCGCGGCCGTAGGTCGATCACCGTCTCCAGGACTGTCGTGATGATGGCCGGACGCTGACGGGCGACCTCGTCAAAGCTGTTGCGAAGCATCCCGACGGCCTCGTCCAAGTCCGGCACGGGGCCGACCCGCACCAGGGCGTCGATGACGACGGCGATCGCCTCCGGCCGAGGGACCTTCTGCGTGCGAGCGCCCCACCCCTCGGCGGACATGCGCATCCGTCGCAGGATGTCGCCGAGCGCGCCGAGCGTCGTCTTCGAGGACTCGTCGATCAGCACTGCAGTCCTGATTCCGAAGGCGGTCGATACGGGCGTCGCTTCGTAGTGCTTCTGGAGATCCTGGCACCAGCCGATCGGCTTGCCGGTCTCGTCGTACTGCAGCCGCTCCAGGAGGGCGGCCTCGGCGCGGCGGACGATGTCGAGGAGCGTGAGTCGGCCCGCCGGCTCGGCTTGATCGCCGGGGCGGGAGGGGCCTTCGCGTTCTCGGTCGGCGAGGCGGGTGAGGGCCCCGTCGGCGTGGAGGAAGGCATCGAGGGAGCGGACCCGATCCGGTGACGGCAGGTGCCGTCCGCCCTCCCACTGGGCGATCGTCGCCCGGCTGACTCGGACTGCCTCCGCCACGTCGGCCTGTGTCGCCTCGCGCTGCTCGCGCATGGACCGGAGCATGTGGCCGAAGGCGTGTTCCTGCATGACGGGCATCGAGCTGCTTCGAGTCGTAGGGGAACTGTAACCCTATGTAGGCATGTATGTAGGAGGTAGGTGGGCATGGTGGCCACCGTAGGTAACGGTAGGTAACACCTAGGTAGGGGGGTTAGGCAGTGCCCTGCAACGCAACGACGGAACCCTACTTCACTCATCGGCGGGTCGGATTCATGGTGGCCTCGGTGCTGGCCACCAGCCTGGCCGTCACCGGACTCGGCGGGTGCGGGCTCGCCGAATCGGAACCGGAGCCCAGCGACGCCCTCCTGGTCGTCCTGGCGGACCTCACACCCAGCGGACTCCTCGAGGAGGCCGCCCAACGGCGTCACATCACCGACGTCGTCGTCCCACTGGCCATCGCGCACGACGCCGAGGTCGTGCTCGCCGCCATCGACGACGCCGCCCTCGTCGACCCCGAGCCCCGCGGCGGAGCCGACTTCGACCGGGCCGCGGCGCAGGGCAACGACGTCCTGGCCGAGAAGCTGCTCGACGACGCTCGGGCCGAACTGGCCCGGGACGTCGACGACCTGTTCGCCTCGGCGGCGGGCCGGTCGTCCCGGGGTAGCGACGTCGCCGGGGCCGTGGCCTGGGCGGCGGGAACGCTCGGCGACACGCGGGACGCCGGCGGAGCCGGCGGCAGCGGTGGCGAGGTCCAAGCGGCCGGTGCGGGCGGTGGCGCCGGAGGCGGGGACAGCGTCTGGCGGGGGCTCGCCGTGCTGTCGGACGCCATCAGCACCATCCCGCCCTGCACGATGACCCGGCCGCCGTTGGCCGACGTCGAGGCGGCCATCACGTCCTGCTTCGCCGGGAGGGTCCCCGATCTCACGGGGACGGACGCCTACTTCCTCGGCGCGGGCGTCATGCCCGGCGGCGAGCCCACCCCGGTGGACGTCGGCCTCCTCGAGGCCTTCTGGACGGCCGTGGTCGAGCGGGGCGGCGGCTCGCTCCAGGCCTTCGGCCCCACCGTGCTCGGACCGACGACGGACACATGACCAGGGGGAGATGACATGACTGCGATGTTCACCCGACCCGGCTTCGGGAGCGGGGTCCCGGCCGGCCCCTCGAGGGAGGACCGGGAGCGCACACGCGACGCCTACGTCCGCACGCGCCTGGCCGAGATCCAGGCAACCAACCGGCGGCCGATGAACAAGGCGGTCCGCCGCCTCGGCCGGGCGACCGCCCGGTACATGGCCCTCGAGGCCCGCATGGAGATGGCCCGGCGCCGCGTCGACGCGGCCGAACAGGCCAACGCCGAGGTCCACCGCACGGCGCCGTCGCCACGGGGGTCGGGCTACGACGCTCACAGCCGGGCGCTCGGGCTGATCGGCCTGGCCGTGATCCTCGCCATCTGCGTGGTCGCCGACTACCTGGTGGACCGCAGCGCGATGCAGGTCCTCCTGCTCCCGCTCCGGATCACGCAGGCGCTCGCCCTGTTCGTGGCGATCGTGCAGATGGGAGCGGCACACACGGTCGGGCGCCTGCTCCGCCGGCAGAAGGAGGTCGTCGACGAGGGCTCGCTACGCCACGAGCGGACCAAGATGCGGCTGCTCATCGGCTTCCTCGCCACGACCGTGGTGGGGATGGCGGCGCTGCGGGCGGTGGACGGGTCGCTCCTGCTGGCGGCCGTGATGTTCGGCGTCGGGGCGTCGGCCGCCGTGGTGGCGGTCACGGCGTCGTACCTGCACGCCAACACACGGATGGACGCCCTGGCCGCCTCCGAGCGGGCGCTGCGCTGGCGCACCCGAGCGACGGCCCGCACGGGCCGCCGCCTCGTCCGCGCGGAGGCCGACCTGGCGGTCCGGCGCAACGACTTCACGACGCGGGCGTCGACCATCGCCACGGCCGTCGACCTCGTCTACACGGAGCACCGGGCGCACCTCAACGGCAGCGAGCCGGCGTGGTTGGGCAAGGTCCGCCACTGGGCGGCCGGCCACGACCTCCCGGCCGGCCCCCCTCCGGCGCCGCTCGCCCCGGCGGAGCTCGACCCCCCGGGGGGAGTCCAGCCCGAACCGGCCGGACCGCACCTCGCAGCCGGGACCGAGCCGGAACCGGCGGGGAGGGCGCTCGGATCGGCCTTACCCGATGCCTCGGCCCAGGCCGGACTCACCCCCGCGCAGGCCGGGCTCACCCGGGCGGTGCCGGATGCGGCCGCCGCCACCGAACCCCCGACCGACCTCACCCCGGCTCGCTTCTGATCGAGCCCGATCCCGATTGCGCCTCGGTCGTGACCATTGGCCTCGTCCCCGAAGGACCGCGATCGACACGTGCGGGCTCGCCGGCACGTCGGACCGGCGAGCCGCGGCCCCGGCCCCTGAAGGATCCGGTTGGTGGGCTTGTCGGGGCGGGTTTGTGCGGATTCGTAGGTCCCGCGGTGGGGCGGCCCGGCGTTGTTGGACGGCGGCATCGCCGAGGGGTCCGTGCGACCGGGGCTGCCGGAGCGC
>DATFOS010000129.1:0-2709 GCA_035265325.1 Acidimicrobiales bacterium | reverse complement strand
GCGCAGGTCCCCGGCGCCCTCGCCCCGCTGGCGCCGATCGCCCGGCGGGCCGGCACGCTGCTGGGCCGCCGCCGGCTGCCGCTGCCCGTGCCGATCCCGGTGCCGGACCTGCCGATGCAGCTCGTCCACGAGGAGGACGTCGGCCGGGCCCTGGTGCTGTGCATCGTGGGAGCCGGCCCGCCCGGGGCGTACAACATCGCCGCCGACGACGTGCTGTCGGCGCCGGAGGTCGTGCGAGAGCTGGGGTTCCTGCCGATCCCGGTGCCGGCCCGGCTGGCCCGCACGCCGGCCCGGGCGGTGGCGGCCCTGGCCGCCCTGCCCCTCAGCCCGCCGGCCACGGCCTGGGCCGAGGCCCTCAGCCACCCGGCGGTCATGGACACGACCAAGGCCAAGCGGGACCTGGGCTGGTCGCCCCTCCACACCGCCCGAGACGCCCTCCGCGCCACGCTGCCGCGGAACCGGCCCGGCTGACCGCCGGCGGGACTCAGCGCGGCGTGCGGAGCCGCGCCACGATCGGCGAGCCCTCGCGCTGCCACGTGGCCCGGTCGGTGGCGAGGATGTGGACGTCCCAGTAGCGGCCGTCGAGGAACACGTGCTCGGTGAGCAGGCCCTCCCGCCGGAAGAACCGCTTGGTGACCGACCCGAAAGTCCGCAGGTTGTACTCGGGCACCTCGGCGTAGAGCTTGCGGAACGGCCAGGTCTGGAACACGTACTCGATCGCCAGGCCGGCGACCTCGATCATCAGCCCGGTGCCGAGCACGGACGGGTCGCCCACGATGCTCAGGTACGCGGTGCCGTTGCGCATGTCCGCCGAGGTCACCGAGGCGACGCCGAGCCGCCGGCGGGTCCGGTTGCCGACGCCGACGAGGTGGACCAGCGTGCCGTCCCACACCGCGGCCATGGCGGCGTGCGGGTTGATGGCCGCCCCGCCGAAGCGGAACTGGCGGCCGACGTCGAGCGACGAGCACAGCTCGAGGTAGGCGGCGACGTCGGCGTCCTCGAACCGCTTGAGGTGGGCCCGGCGGGTCCGCCAGCGCCGGGGGTCGAGCCCCTCGGGCGCGGCGGGAGCGGTGGGAGCGGCGGAAGCGGCCCCCGGCGCGGCGTTGCCGTTGGCCACCTGGTACCCGCTCATGCGCCGACCACCGCCACGACCGCCAGGGCCGCCACCACCACCGGCGTGACGGGACGGACGGCCTGGGTGATCCGCTGGAAGGCGTCCTCGTAGGCGACCCTCTGGGCGCTGCACGACCGCGTCAGCAGGTCGAGCCCGCGTCCGACCCCGAAACCCGCCGCCGCCAGGATGGCCAGGTGGCTCGGGGCGGCGAGCACGAGCCACACCACCAGCACGTGGGGGCTGGCGGACGGCAGGTAGGTGAACAGGCCGGTCCCATACGTCACCGCGAACCGCCAGGCGCGCGACGGGAGGCGCAGCGCCACGACCGACGCCGGGATCTGGTGCTCGGTCTGAGGCAGGCGCAGGCCCCCGACACCGTGGGCGGCGGCGAGGACGACCAGCGTGAGCAGGACGGCCGCGCCGACCCGGACGCCCGCCGGGACGGGCGACAGGAGCGCACCCGCCAGCACGACGGCGACCCCGGTGAGGCTGCTACCGGCGACACAACCGGCAAGGAAGGCGAGGGCGATGCGGAGGTCGAGGAACGAGCGCCGCCGGACCGGCGGCAGCAGCGTGGCGCTGCTGTTCAGCCCTCATATCGAGCCGGACAGGCTGAGGCCGGCGACGAGCGCGGCCCCCACCCAGGCGAGCGGCGTCACCCCGGCCACCCCGACGGCGGCGAGGGCGAGGCAGAAGAGCCAGGGCACCGCCCCGAGCAGCTTGGCGGGCGCCTCGGCCCGCGCCGATGCCGGGAGCCGGCCGCTCAGCACGTCATCTCGACGTTGTTGCAGCGGGCCAGTCCCTCGCAGATCGTGAACTGCCACTCGCCGTTGGCACCGGTCCGCTTCTGGCCGTCGTGGCAGCGGTAGACGGCGGGTCCGCAGAACCCGCAGGTGCCCACGTCCCACCGCCAGGCGTCGCGGGGTGCGAAGCCCGAGTAGGCGCCGCAGATGTCGCCGGGGTAGTCACGCCACGAGTACGACCCGACGGTCGTGTTCTTGTGCCACTGGTACGGGTTGGTGGCGTTGACCGCACCGCAGTTCGTCGTGCAGAAGCCGTTGTCCATCAGCTCCAGCGACGTGCCGACACACATGTTGTCGTTGCAGGTGGCGGGGTCGACGCCGTAGATGCCGCAGCCCTGGGTGAACTCGTTCCACGGCGGGTTCTCGGCACCGGCCCGGCGGGCGCTGCGGAACAGCCCGAGGCCGACGAGGCCGACGAACGTGGCGCCCTTCACCACCGTGCCCAGGAACTGGCGCCGGTTGGTGTCGCCGACCGTGACCGGCCCGTTCGGCGAGCGCCCCGGCCGTCCCTCGGTGGCAATCGGGAGTTCGTCGAGATCGATCGTGCTCATGAGGCCTCCTGCCGCCGTGGGCCGTCGAGGGGGTCGGGTGTGTGGTCGTGGGCGCCGGCGGCGCCGTTGCCGTTCGTGGCGGTGCCGCTGGCCGCGGTCGGGCCTGGGGCCTCTGGCACGCCGACCGATCGGTGCGTGACGAACCCGCCCTGCACCCGCACGAGCGCCGGCGTCGAGCGGACCGCCAGGGAGTCGAATACCGCCTCCGCCTGTGGGACCACCCGGACCCCCGCGGGGGCCA
>DATFOS010000128.1:0-19399 GCA_035265325.1 Acidimicrobiales bacterium | reverse complement strand
CATCCCCACATCGGGTTGCAGACCGTGACGTGGCTGCTGGCCGGCGAGCTGGTCCACACGGACAGCCTGGCAGCGAGCAGCGCATCGTCCCGGGCCAGCTCAACCTCATGACCGCCGGCCACGGCGTGGCGCACGCCGAGGAGCCACCCGGGCGGGCGTCGGGTGCGGCGGGCGGCGGCGCGTCGCACGCCGTGCAGCTGTGGGTGGCGCAGCCCGAGGCAACCCGGCACGGGCTCGCCGCCTTCGAGCACCACCCCGAGCTGCCGGTCGTGCCGCTCGGGCCCGGCGTGGCGACGGTCCTGGTCGGGACGCTGGCGGGCGCCACCTCGCCCGCCCGGCGGGACACCGACCACGTGGGTGCCGACCTGGCGCTGCGCCCCGGGACCACGGTGGTGCCGGTCGACCCGTCCCACGAGCACGCCCTGGTCGTGCTGGAGGGGGCCGTCACCGTGGACGGGATGACCGTGACGCCCGGCCACCTGGCCTACCTCGACGCTGGCCGGGCCGAGCTGCCGCTGAGCCCGGCCGGCGACGCCGGGGCCGGCGCCCGCCTGCTCGTGCTCGGCGGCGTCCGGTTCCCCGACCGCCTGGTCATGTGGTGGAACTTCGTCGCCCGCACCCACGACGAGGTCGACGCCGCCCGGGCCGCCTGGCAGTCGGGCCCGGGCGACGAACGGTTCGGGACCGTGCGTTCGACCCTGGACCGCATCCCCGCCCCGCCGACCCCGTGGACGCCGCGTTAATCGATTGCCCCGCACCGGCGCCGGCTGGTGAGCTGCCGCCGGCAGCACCCGCCTGCCGAGCGAGCAACCACCGAGGTGATGGAGCCATGTGCACATTCGAGCCCACTGCGGCTTCCGGCGCCACCGGTGACCACGCCCTCGGCTGACATCCCGCCCGCCTGACCCAGGCGGGCCCGCCAGACCCGGGGGCACGGCGCCCGTGGCGCGACACGGTCACGTCCACGCACCGTCCTCCGGAGGTCATCCCCTTGTCGCGCGACCAGCGCAACGCGTCCCGCCGCCGCCATCGCAATGGCGACCCGGGCTCCTTCCGCTGCCGGAACTGCGGCCTCGACGTCTCGCTCGAGGCCCCCGGCACGGCTCATCGCAACCACTGCCCCACCTGCCTGTGGAGCCGCCATGTCGACGACAAGCCCGGCGATCGCGCCGCGGCCGACGAGTGCGGCGCATCCATGGAGCCGATCGCCGTGTGCGTCCGGGGCAGCGGCGAATGGGTGCTCGTCCACCGCTGCTCCGGCTGCGGCACCTTGCACCTCAACCGCACGGCCGGCGACGACAACCCGTTGCCGCTCGTGCGCCTGGCGGTCAGGCCCCTGGCCCAGCCGCCGTTCCCGCTCGAGTGGCTGGCGGCCATCTAGGCCGCTTCCACCCGGGCGGGGCGGGCCCTGCTCGGCGTCGTGGTCATGGCCGCCGCGGCCGCTGACGCCTGGCGAACGCGGAGGTGCCCTGCGCGGCTGAGCCCGGTCAGCCCGCCGGGGCCTGGGCCCCCGCCGACGGCGGGCCGACCGGGTGGGACGCCCGCGCCTTGCCCTCCAGGTGCTCGTCATCGATGTCGAGGTCGTGCTCGATGCGGCGCATGACCTCGGCGGTGATGTCGCCGGCGCCGTACATGTCCAACAGCGCCCGCCGTTCGGCCTCGTGCAGGCGCCGGAGCACCTGAACCCGGGCGCGCGAGCGGTCCTCCCAGCCGTCGTCCCGGATGCGGCCGGCGCGGGCGGCGAGCTGGTGCTTGCGCAGCATGTAGGCGGCCCGGACCTGCTCGACCGTGTCCTCGTCGGCCCAGTCCTCCGGCGCCACGGCGTCGAGCTCGTGGAGGGCGGCCTTGGCCACGAGCAGCCGGGCCTGGACCTCCTCGGCCTCGGCGGCCTCGCCGTCGCTCTCGATGTGCAGGCGCCGCATCAGCGCCGGCAGGGTGAGCCCCTGTCCCACCAGCGTGATGAGGACCAGCACGAACGTCACGAAGATGACGGCGTCGCGCCCGGGCAGCGCCTGGCCGGCGTCGGTCTCCAGCGGGAGGGCGAGCGCGGTCGCCATCGAGACGGCGCCGCGCAGTCCGCTCCAGGCCATGACCACCCGGTACCGGGCGCCGACCCGCCGCTCGCGCTGCGACGGCCGCCGGTCCAGCGCGCGGATCAGGTAGGGCGTGGTGAACAGCCAGGCGAAGCGGCAGCCGATCACGGTCAGCGTGACGACCACACCCCAGCCGATCGCCTCGGCCACCGCCTCGCCCGCGAGCCCCTCGGCCACCATCGGCAGCTGCAGCCCGATGAGCACGAACAGGCTGGCGTTGAGGAGGAAGATCAGCGTGTCCCACACGGCGGTGGCCTGGAGGCGGGTCGTGGGCTGGACGATGCGCGGCGCGTGCCAGCCCAGGTACAGGCCGGCGGACACCGCGGCCAACACGCCCGAGAGGTGCAGTTCCTCGGCCGGCAGGAAGGCGGCGTACCCGGTGGCGAGGGACAGCGTGATCACCGACGCCGAGTCCTCCAGCCGCAGGCGGATCTGGTTGAACACCCACCCGACGGCCAGGCCCAGCGCCACGCCCCCGCACGCCGCCAGCAGGAACTCCAGCGAGGCGTCGAGCATCGAGAAGCCCTCGCCGAGCGCCACGGCGACCGCCACCCGGTAGCCGATGAGGGCGGCGGTGTCGTTGACGAGGCTCTCGCCCTCGACTGCCGTCACGATCCGGCGCGGGGCGCCGAGTCGCTGCATGATCGCCGTGGCCGCCACCGGGTCGGTGGGCGACACGATGGCGCCCAGTGCGAAGGCGATCGGCCACTCCAGCCCCATCACCTCGTGACCGGCGACCGCCACCGCCCCGATCGTGACCAGCACCAGGCCGATCGAGGTCAGCGCCAGCGCCCGGGCCTGGTAGCGCAGCGCCCGCACGTCGGACCGGTAGGCGGCCACGAACAGCAGCGGCGGCAGGAACACCAGCAGGACGAGGTCGGGCTCCAGCTCGATGTCGGGCATGCCGGGCACGAAGCCGAGCAGGAGGCCGCCGAGCACCAGCACGATCGGGTACGGGACCTGCAGGCGGCTTGCGACGGCGTTCAGCACGGCCACCGACACGAGCAGTGACGCGATGACGATTTCCAGGTCGTGCACGCCGCACAGTGTGACGGCTCGGGTGGCCAACGGCCCTTCCTTCGTCGGCTGACGCCCGTCGGCGCCGGGTCGGTAGCTTCGGCGTCCGTGAGCACGGACGCCCCCACGCCACCGGCCGGTCCCGCCCCCGGTGCCAACGACCTGGACTCGTGGGCCGGTGACACCGCCCCCGGCCCCGGCGAGCGGAAGGTGTTCCGCCAGCACCGCTTCCGCCCGCCGCCCGGCGCCGCCGACCTGATCCTCGTGCGGCACGGGGAGTCGGCCGCCCAGACGTTCGAGACGCCGTTCCCGGTGGTGGACGGCCGGTCCGACCCGCCGCTCGACCCCCGCGGCCGCGAGGAGGCGGAGCTCGTCGGCGCCCGGCTGGCCCGCGAGGAGGTCTCCGCCATCTACGTGACGCCGCTCCGGCGGACGCGCGAGACCGCCGCGCCGCTGGCGGCCGCCCTGGGCCTCACGCCGCGGGTCGAGCCCGACCTGGTCGAGGTCCACCTCGGCGAGTGGGAGGGCGCCACGTTCCGCCAGCGCATGCGCGAGGGCCACCCGCTGGCCGTGCAGATGTTCACCGAGGAGCGGTGGGACGTGATCCCCGGGGCCGAGCCGTCGGAGGCGTTCCGCGCCCGCGTGACGGCCGGCATCACCCGTATCGCCGCCGCCCACCCCGACGAGCGCGTCGTGGTGGTGACCCACGGCGGCGTGATCGGAGCGGTCCTGTCGCTGGCCACCGGCGCCCGGCCGTTCGCCTTCGTGGGCGGAGCGAACGCGTCCATCAACCACCTGGTCGTCACGGGCGACCGCTGGATCGTCCGGCGGTTCAACGACACCGGCCACCTCGGCACCGACCTCGACCGGCCGCCCGAGCCGCTGACCTGACGCGACCGGCTGGCCGCCGACGGACGGGGCCCGCCCGGCGGGAACCCCGGCCCGTGTGCCATCGTCGGACCCACTGTGAATCAGCGCATCGTGTTGTGGGGGGCACTGGGCGCCCTCGTCGTGGCGGCCGCCGGCGGGGCGGTCGTGCTGGCGGGCGGCGACGACGCCGAGGACACGCCCCGGCTCCCGCTGGCCATGGCCAGCGCCGAGGGCAGCGCCAAGGCCCCGTCGTCGGACGTCGCCGACGCCGCCGCCGTCGGCATCGCCCCGATCGAGTACGTGGCCGGCGACGGGCTGCCGGCGCTGGGCGGCGTGGCCCCCGCCTACCGGCTGCCGGTCGACGTGCCCGCCGAGCGGGTCGCCGAGCTGGCGGCGGCGCTCGGCCTCTCCGGTGAGCCCGGGTCCACCGGGGACGGGTCGTGGCACGTCGAGGACGGCGACCGCCGCCTGGACGTGTACGGCCCCGGCAACACCTGGGCCTCCTACACGCTCGTCGCGCTCGACGCCCCGGTGTCGTCCGACGGCTCGGTGGGCTCCCCGCCGGCGGCCGGCGCCAACGGCGAGCCGGACGCGGGGACGGCGACGGCCGGCGGCAGCGCGTCCCCGATGGAGGGGTCGGCGCCCGCCGGTGAGCCGGCCGGCGCCGTGGCCCCGACCACCATCGTGTGCGTCCAGGCGCCCTGCGAGCCCCCGGCCGACGACACGGCGCCGCCGGCCACCACCGGCCCGGCCCCCGCCGAGTCTGCAACCACCGTGCCCGGCTCTCCCGAGCCGGGTTCCACCGAGCCCGCCCCGGCGACCGATGTGCCCCCGTGCGTCCCCGGACCGGCGGTGCTGTGCCCGGCGGGCGCCCCGATCGCCGACGAGCCGGTGCCGGGGCTGCCGTCCGAGGACGAGGCGACGGTGATCGCCACCGACATGCTGGAGGCGGCCGGCATCGACGTCGCCGGCGCCCGGACCAGGACGTCCGGCGGCATCGGCGAGTGGTACGTCGAGGTCGAGCCGGCGCTCGACGGGATCCCCGCCCCGGGCCTGGCCTCCAGCGTCTCGGTCGGGCCCGACGGGGTCGTGCTGTCCGCCTCCGGGCCGGTGGCGATCCCCGCGGAGCTGGGCGACTACGCCCTTCTCTCCACCGCCGAGGCCATCGACCGGCTCAACGAGGCCGGGTCCGTCTGGGCGACCGGTGGCGGCGCGGCCGGGGCCGCCGAGGACGCGGTGAGCACCGAGATCGCCCCCCAGGGCCAGCCCGCCGAGGCCATCCCCACGACCGGAACGGCGCCGCAGGGCCTGCGCCAGCAGGGCGACGTCCCGGCGCGCACCCCCGGCGGCCCGCCCATGACCCCGGGCACGGCCCTGCCGCCCGACCCGACGATCGCCCCGCCCGACGACGCGTCCGCGCCGACGAACAGCGTGACGACCGTGCCGGCGACCACCGTGCCAGGCGACCCGGGCACGCCGCCGACCGAGCCCGCCGTCCCGCCCACCTCGGTCGCCGATCCCGGCGGCCCCGGCCCGACCGTCACGCCCGGGCCGGCCGACCCGGCCCCGGCGCAGCGGATCACGCTCACCGAGGTCGAGCTGGTCCTCATCGCCGTGCCGTCCTGGGACGACAGCGGGACCTACCTCGTCCCCGGCTACCGCTTCACCGACGGCACGGGCATCCAGGCCACGATCCCCGCCGTGGTGGACGCATCCCTCCTGCCGCCCGACTGACCCGCAGGCGGCGGCCCGTCACCTGCGGGTCGACCCCGCTCGAGCCTGCCACCGGCGATGAGCGCCAACGCCGGCGTCGCCGACACTAGGTTGGCGGGCGGTGCCCGAGGCCCAGACCCGCAGGTTGGCGTCGCAGGAGCGACGGGCGTTGCTCGTCGAGGCGGCGGAGGAGACGTTCGCCACCCGCGGCTACACGCAGGCCGGCTTGGCCGAGGTGGCGACGCTGGCGGGCGTCTCGAAGACGCTGCTCTACCATTACTTCCCCGACGGCCGCCCCGAGCTCTACCGCGAGGTGATGGACCGACTGGTGAGCCAGGTCCTCGACTCCGTGCGCGAGGCGGCCCGGGCGCCGGTTCCGACGGGCGAGCGGCTGGGCCGGCTGGTCCGGGCGCTGCTCGGTTGGTTCGGCGAGCACCCCGACGCCTACCGCCTGCTCGTCCTCGAGCCGTGGGGCTCGGGCGACACGGGTGTGGTGGCGCAGGCCACGGCGGTGCGAGCCCGACTTGCCGGCGAGCTGAACACGTTGCTGGCCCCGGCCGGCGCCCCACTGCAGGTGACGATGGCGGCGGGGGCAGCGACGCTCGGCGCCGTGCTCCAGGTGTGTGAGCTGCGCATGTCCGGCCAGGTGGGCGACGCCGAGGCCGTCGACGTGGCCGAGCGCTTCGTCCGGGGCGGCCTGGCCGCCCTCGACCTCCTCCACGACTGAGCCGGACCCGTAGGGGTCACCCCGCCGGCGGGGCGTCCGCCGGGACGAGTCGCAGGTGGCGCCGCTTCTCGCCGGCCGAGCGGGCGCCGGCCGCCACTCGAGGCACGGGCACCAGGCGCTCGGGGGCCTCGCCGCCGCCACCCCGCCGGGGGACGCCCAACCGGGCCCGTATCACCGTCCGGCCGCCGCGGGCGTCCACCACCAGGTCCCCCCGGCCCAGCTGCGTGAACAGCTCGACGGCCCGGAGGCCCGAGCGGCGGGCGTCGTCGGCGGAGCCGATCCCGCCGCCGTCGTCGCTCACGGACACCTCGACGCCGCCGCGCCCGCCGTCGACGGCGGACACGCTCACGGCGACCGACCGGGCGCCGCCGTGGCGGGTGGCGCCGAAGATCGCCTCCTGGGCGATGCGGTAGGCGATGGTCATCGTGGCCCAGTCCAGCCGCAGGGCCGGGTCGACCCGCACGGTCACGGCCGGGGCGGACTCGCGGCCGCGGCCGTCCGCCAGGTCGGAGGCGTAGGCCCGCAGCGCCGCCGCCAGCGTGGCGTCGGACCCGCCGGGCAGCGACGGCGTCCGCATGGCGGCCATGAGGCGGCGCAGCTCCTCGGCGCGGTCGGCGAGGTCGGCCTGGAGCATGGCCACCGTCTCGGTCACCGTCCGGGCGGTGTCGGCGGGCAGGGTCACCGAGGCCGTCCGGGCCACGGTGGCGAGGGTGGACAGGGACCCGACGACCTGGGCATGCAGTTCGGACGCCGTCCGCTCGCGGTCGGCCTCGAAGGCGCTGAGCATGCTGGCGATGAGCTGGCGGCGCTCCTCCGACATGTCGGCCAGCCCCGCCTGGAGGCCGCGGGCCTCCGCCCGCAGCGCTGCGTCTCGCACCGCCGCCAGGCCCACGGTCACCACCGCCACGGCGAGCACGAACGCCACGCCCCACGGCCGGGTGCCCCGCTGGAGGAAGGCGACCGTGCCCATGCCGGCCAGCACGACGGCCGCCACGGCCGGCATCGGCTCGCGCGAGCGCACGCGACGCTCCTCCGGCAGGTCGGCGTGCCAGCTCGTGGGCCGCCGGTGCGACCACGTGGGGACGGCGACGACGAGCGCCATCACCACGCAGTGGACGCCGATGTAGACGGCGAGGGGCAGTTCAACGGCGTCCACGGCCCCCGCCAGCTGGAGCGAGATGCTGGCGGCGAAGACGATCGTCAGGGCCAGGCCGATGCCCTGCGTCACCCGGTCCCGCGCCGGCAGCCGCGCCACCTCCACCGCGGCGCCGTAGACGCCGGCCGGCGCGAGCACCATGATCAGCGTGAACGGGATGGCGAACAGCGGCTCGTCGGCCCGGCTCAGCGGCTCGGCCACCAGCAGGACGCCCGGCGCCCCCAGCACCACCAGCGCGAGGAGGCCGTCCACCATGTCCACCGAGGCGTTCAGCCGCCCGGCGTGCGCCTTCAGCAGCTCGAGGGACCCCATGGTCCACAGCGGGACGCTGGCGAGCAGCAGGGCCACGTCGACGACCAGGAGGGCCGGCATCGAGGCGACCACCGCCACGATCGACACCACGCTGGCGGCGCCGGTGAGCAGGTTGGCGGCCCGCCACCGGCGCCAGAAGCCCCGGTAGTCCACCGGGCCCTGCCGGAACGCCCGCTCGCTGAGGGCCACGGCTGCCGCCTGGAAGGGCAGGGCGGTCGCGGCGTGGGCGAAGACGAACTGGGCCTTGTCGCCGTCCGCCCACAGCGAGGCCACGACGCCCACGAGGCCGACCACGGCGGAGCCGAGGGCGATCGCCAGGCGGGCGCGGCGGGAGAACACGTAGCCGTCGTCGCCCACGGGACCGGGAGTGGGCGCGGCGACGTCCCCGTGGGGGGCGTCGCCCTGGGCGGTGGTGCCGGTCATGGGTCGACCTCGTCGTCCGGTCAGCGTGCGCCGCCCCTGGGATCGGGCCGTGCGCGCCGACGACGGCGCACCGTCGACGCTGGCCCCCTCACCCCGGCGTGATCGTAGTCACGCCGTCCCGCCCCGTGCGGGGCCGAACGCGGGTGACCGGTAGCGTCCGGGCATGGCCGAGAGGGCGGGGCTGCTCGGGCCCCTGCTGGCGGACGGGGTCGCCTGGGCCGAGGCCTACGACGACCCGCCCGGCACGTACCTCTTCCCCGAGGAGGAGGCCCGCCTGGCCCGGGCGGTCGCCAAGCGCGGGCGCGAGTTCACGACGGGCCGCCGCTGCGCCCGCCGGGCGCTGTCCGAGCTGGGCGTCGGGCCGGTGCCGATCCTCCCCGGCGAGCGCGGGGCCCCGCAGTGGCCGGCCGGGATCGTCGGCAGCATCACCCACACCAGCGGCTACCGGGCCGCCGCCGTGGCCCGCGCCGGCGACATCGTCTCCGTCGGGATCGACGCCGAGCCGCACGAGCCGCTCTCCCACGGCGCCGGGCGGACCGTCGTGAACCCGCCCGAGGCCGCCCGCCTGGACGCGCTGGCGGCCTCCGACCCCGGCACCTGCTGGGACCGGCTCGTTTTCTGCGCCAAGGAGGCCGTCTACAAGACCTGGTTCCCGCTCGCCGAGCGCTGGCTGGGCTTCGACGAGGCCGACGTGACGATCGACGCCGGCGGCACGTTCACCGCACGGCTGCTCGTGCCGGGCCCGGTGGTCGACGGCGCCGAGGTGACGGCGTTCGCCGGACGCTGGGCCGTGGGCCGGGGCCTGATGGCGGCGGCGATCACGCTCCACCGCCCGCCTGCCGGCTGAGGTGGGCGGACAGGCGGGCGTGGCGGTCGGCTTCGCTCCGCAGCGGGCACGAGGTGCAGGCCGCCGCGTCGATCAGCGCCCGGGCCGGGCCGGGCCCGGCCGCCTTGTAGATCAGGCAGCACGTGCCCTTGGCCGCGAACAGGGCGGCCCCGGCCGGGCCGTCGACGGGATGGGGCCGGGGGCGCGCCCGTAGCAGCGGTTCGCGCGCCGCCAGGGCGTCGAGGAGGCTCTCGACGGCGGCCCAGGCGACCGCCTGGTCGCGACGCTGCTCGCGCGCCCGGCGCAGGGCCACCTCGGCCTGGTGGTCAGCCAGCGTCCCCCACATCCCCCGCACGCCGAACGGTGCCCGGGCCCGCACGGCCGGGACCAGCGGCCCGAACACGTCGAGCAGCGACCGCACCGCGGCGTCCCGCAGCCCCTCGACGCCGTCGACGACCACGACCGACGGTCGGGCCCCGGCGGCGCCGGCGACGGTCGAGCCGGCCCCGGCGACAGTCGAGCCGGCGCGGGCGACGGTCGAGCCGGCTTCGGCGACGGTCGAGCCGGCTTCGGCGACGGACGGGCCGGCGACCGCGGCGACCGCGGCGGCCGGGTCGTCCGGGAGGACCGCCACGCCCCCGCCCGTCACGCCCACGGCGTCGAGGCGGGCGGCGGGCCCGAGCTGGAGCCACACGTCCGCCGGGGTGAGGACGAGCGCCCGCCGCTGCTCGAGCAGCGGGCCCACCACCAGCTCGGCCAGCGAGCCGGCGAAGCGATACACGATCAGCGCCCCGGCCAGGTCGCGGTGGCCCGCGGCGGTGCCGGCCAGCTCCTCCGCCACCCAGCCGTCGAGCGCGGCCGGGTCGGCCAGTCGGTCGGCGAGCCGGGACCAGCCGGGCCCGTCCACTTCCCAGGTCACCCTCCGCCACCCGCTGGTGGCGGCCACGCGTGCGACGGTGACGGTGGCGGCGGCCGGCGGCGAGGACATCGGCTCCAGTCTGATCCCATACACGTCCGGGGGGAGGACGGTGGCGGCCGCACCCCGAGCGCGGCCGCCACTCAGGTGAGTAGCAGGTAGGCGCCGCCGCCGAGGGCGACGAGGTTCACCAGGCCGAACAGCGACACCCAGGCGGAGCCCGGGAGCCGGGTGAGCCGGGCGAGCGTGTCGGCGTCGGTGGGGGCACCGGGCTGGCGCCGGCGCTGCCGGCGCAGCTCGTTGACCGGGCGGACCGACCCCAGCAGCAGGAACCAGGTCATCCCGTAGGCGAAGGCCGCCTGGACCTCGGGCTCGGTGTACAGCGACACGCCCACCACGACGGCGCCGGTCACGACCAGGGCCACGGCGCCGTAGGCGTTGCGGACCATGACCAGCATGAGGATCAGCACCACGGTCGCCGCCCACAGCATGACCGTGACCTGCTCGAGCGCCAGCAGCACGACGCCGACGAGGCCGACCAGCGCCGGCGAGACGTAGCCGGCGAAGGCGGTGGCGACCATGCCCGGCCCCCTCGGCTTGCCCACCGAGAGCGTCAGGCCGGACGTGTTGGAGTGCAGCTTGATGCCCGTCAGGCGGCGCCCGGTGACGAGTGCGGTGAGGGCGTGGCCGCCCTCGTGCACGATCGTCACCACGTGCCGCGCCCGCAGCCAGATGATGTCGACGACCACGGCCACGAGCGCCACGGCCCCGGTGACGAGCACGAGCCGGGCCGAAGGGTCCAGCCTGTAGGTGTCGATGGAGTCCCACGCATCGGCGAACACGGCGAGCACGGCGCACACACTGCCACGCCGCACGGGCCCCCCGTTCCGCCGGACCGGTCCCCCGGATCGGCGCCCGGGGCCCGGTCGCGGGCGGCGCCGGGTCAGCCGCCCGGCGGGCGGGTGTCGCGGCCGCGCAGGCGGCCCTGCTCGACACCGGCGGTGAAGCTGGTGACGATCCGGTGGATGTCCTCGGGCGACCGCGTCGGCGCCGGAGCCAGCTGGGACTGGCCCCGCGGTATGCGGTGGATGCGCTCCCCCGGCGCCTGTGAGCCCGGGCGGCGGCGGACCAGCGCCGGCCGGTCGGGGTCGCCAACGACGCCCGTCTCGCGCGACGGCCACCCGGAGGCGGCCGCGACCTGTTCGACCGTGGGCCCGGTCGAGGCGTAGGGGTCGTGCAGGTCGGGGAGGGAAGGCGGCGCCGGGGCCCAGCCGCCGTCGGGGGCGTCGGGCTCCGGGGCGGTCGACGTCCACACGGCCGGGTTGGGGACGACGCCCGCGTTGCCGAGGGCGGCCGCCCAGCCGCCGACCTGCCTGTCCGGTTCTGCCCCGACGGGATGGGACCATCCCGGCTCCGACCATCCCGGCTGGGACCACCCCGGCTCGGCCCAGGACGGCTCGGGCGCGCTCGGCACCGACCACTGCTCGGACCAGGCCGGCGGGGCCGGCGCAGGCACCGGGGCGGCGGGCGGCAGCGGGGGCAGGCTGGCCGTCATCACCCGGGGCGGCGCCATCCGGGGCATCGGTTCCGGGTCGCCGATGTCGGGGATGTCGGGCGCCATCAGCGACGGCGGCAGCTCGATCAGCACGGTGACCCCGCCGCCGGGGCTGCGGCTCAGCCTCGCCGTGATGCCGTGGCGGGCGGCGAGGTGGCCGGCGACGTAGTGGCCGAGGTACTTGGAGGGCGCCACCGTAAAGCTCTCGCTGCCGGCCAGGCGCCGGTTGGCCCGGTCCATCTCGCTCTCGGCCATGCCGAAGCCGTTGTCGATGACGGCCAGCGTGTAGCCGCCCTCGGGCCGCCGCCGGCCCCGGATCTCGACGCCCTGCTCGCCCGACGAGAACGTGAGGGCGTTCTCCACGAACTCGGCGACGAGGTGGGCCACATCGGTCCCGGCGGAGCCGAGGATCGTGCCCGGCTCGACGTCGCGCACCTGGACCCGCTGGTAGTCCTCCACCTCGCCCAGCGCCGAGCGGAGGACGTCGGAGATGCGCAGCGGCGCCGCCCACTTCCGCGGGGGCTCGATGCCGGCCAGGACCAGCAGCGACTCGGCGTTGCGCCGCATGCGGGTGGCCAGGTGGTCGAGCCGGAACAGCGAGCCGAGGGTGTCGGGGTCGGCCTCCTGGGACTCCAGCGAGGTGATGAAGTCGAGCTGGCGGCTGAGCAGGTTCTGGTTCCGGCGGCCCAGGTTGACGAAGGAGTCCGCGATGTTGCGCCGCAGGACGGCCTGCTCGACGGCCAGCTCCAGCGCCGAGATCTGCACCGTGTTGAGGGCGTCGGCCACGTCGGAGACCTCGTCGCGGGACCGGACGTCGATGGGGACCGGGCGCGGCACGACCACGTCGTCGCCGAGCGGCGCCTCGAGGATGTTCCGCACGGCGTCCGGCAGGCTGCGCCGCGCCATGGTCCGGGCCTGCTCGGTGAGCGCCCGCAGCGGGCGCGTGATGGACCGGGACACGGCCACGGTCGCCCCGACGGCCAGCACCGTGGCGAAGGCGCCCAGGATCACGTAGCGCTCCAGCCGGGCGTCCGCCGCGCTGCGGACCTCGGCCACCTGGTCCGTGAGCAGATCGATCACGTCCTCGCGGAACACGATGTAGCCGAAACCGTCGACGTCGGTGCCGGTCGACAGCGGACCGACCATGCCGATGTCGACCGTCCCGGACCGGATCGCCTCGTCGGCGAACGGGGGGAACTGCTGGATGTGGTCGGTGGCGAACAACCGCTCGGCGGCCGGCGCGTAGACGCCCTGGGCCTCGGCCGCGATGTCGGTCTCGTTGGCCCGGATCGCCGAGAGGCTCATCGCCGCCGCCTGGACCTCTGACCGGTCGGCCAGCCGGAAGTCCCCGCTGACGGCCGGGATCATCAGGTTCGTGACCAGCTCGGCCATCACGTCCGTCTGCAGGTTGGTGATGCCGAGGAGGTTGGCGCCGCGCCGCAGGCCGTCGTCCTCGATCGTCGCCACGACCTGCGCCTGCGCCCGGTTGAGCAGGTGGATGATCCCGCTGTACCGGTCGAAGCTCTCCATGGAGGCCGCGGTATTGCCGAGGTTGCGCCGGGCGTCGTCGGTGGCATCGACGGCGGCGCGGGCGTCCTCCAGCCCCGCGAGCGCGTCGATGGCAGGGGCGTAGATCTGGGCGAGGCGGCCGCCACGCTCCTCGATCGTCTCGGTGAAACCGCCGATGGCCCGGTCGACCCGGTCCCGGGCCTCGGCGTTGTTGCGAACCTCGATCGAGAAGTTTTCCTCCTGGCCGATGATGTAGAGGCTGGCCGCGGCACGCTCGCTCTGGAGGGCGGTCGTGATGCTGAGCGGGCCGAGCGAGGTGTCGACGAGGTCGGTCTGGGCGCGTACCTCGGCCACCTCCGCCGAGATCGTCCGGACCTCGAGCCAGGTCACGACGAGCAGCCCGGACAGCGGGACGACCAGGGCCGCCACGAGCTTCATGCGAATGGGGACGCGTCGCATCTGTTGGCCTCCACGGTGAGGCGTCGACCGGGACGGGGCCGAGGGCGCCTTGGATGCCCGCGCCAGGTCGACCCCGGGCCCCGGAACCCGGTCCCCGGAACCCCGCCCAGCGAGGGAACGGGCGGAATCGTAACGAATACGATCCCTGCGTGCCGAATGTCACTATCTGCGACGTTCCGCCTACGGACGGTCGGGGGCGGGTTCGTCGATGTGGGACGCCTCCCGGGGGCGGGCCACGAGTTCGGTCGTGTGACATCCGTCGCGGCGGGAAGGTTTCCCGACGGCGAGCGGGGCACGACAGGAGGAGGACCACCCCATGGCACAGAGCATCGGCGAGGTCATGACCCACACGACCCGGACGCTCGAAACGGACGCCACCGTGCAGCAGGCGGCCCAGGTGATGGCCGAGGATGACATCGGCGCCGTCATCGTCTGCCGGGACGGTCGGGTGGCCGGCATCGTCACCGACCGGGACATCACGGTCCGGGCGACGGCGCAGGGCAAGGGCACCGAGACGACGCTCGGGGACGTGTGCTCCGGCGACGTGGTGACGCTGTCGCCGTCCGACACGGTCGGCGACGCCGTGCAGATCATGCGCGAGAAGGCGGTCCGCCGCGTGCCGGTCGTCGAGGGCGACAAGCCCGTCGGGATCGTCAGCATCGGCGACCTGGCGATCGAGCGCGACGCGCGTTCCGCCCTGGCCGACATCAGCGCCGCCGAGGGCAACACCTGACGAGCGCCCCGGGGCGGGTCGAAAAGGAGACTCGCCCCTTCCCACCAGTCCTGGCCCGGGCATCCGCTTGCTGTCGCAGGGCGCCGGCCACCGATGGGAAGGGGCGAGTCCACGAGCGGGCCATGGGGGATGGCCCGCCTGGGTCACTGCGGCACCAGCGCCACGAGGGGTCGGCGGAGGTGCCTTGGCAGTGACCCAGACCTCGGGGGGCTCGCGCAGAAGGCGAGCAGCACGACCCGAGACCTACGGAATCGGGATCAGTGCTCGATCGGCACGTGCCCGAGGTCGTTCCACAGCTCTTGGGGCCGTGCGAACCTGCGGTCGGGCAGGGTGCCGAGCAGCTCGATCACCGCGGGACGGGCACCGACACGCTGAGCGGCCGAGAGCAGGTCGTTCCGCGTGAGGGGTACGCCGGTGAACGCCTCACCGATGTGGTCGATCACCTCGACTCGGGTGACCACACCGGGTGCGTTGAAAGGGAAGGGGCTGGACATCGTCGTCCTCCGAAGATCACACCATTGTGACTTGGATGAGAGCGCCGGCCCGTCCGCATGCGACGACGTCGCTCCGTGTCGGTCACCTTACAGTCTCGTTAAGGCCGGGGATAGCCCGAACCCGAAGAAAAGCGAGTGCCATCGCGGCACACGCGGGCGCCGCGCCGGCTGTCCGTCATACGTATGATGATGACATGGACCTCCGGAGGGTGCCCAAGGTCGAACTCCACAGCCACCTCGACTGCTGCCTGAGCTTCGGCGCCGCCGCCACGATCGCCCCCTCGCTCACCCGGGCGCGCTACGACGCCGACTTCGTCGCCCCGGCCCGCTGCGCGTCGCTCGCCGAGTACCTGCCCTACACGCTGAACTACCGGGCCCTGCTCCAGACCGAGGCGGCGCTGCGCGTGGCCGTCGGCGACGTGTTCGCCCAGATGGCCGCCGAGAACGTCGTCTACGCCGAGCTGCGCTTCGCCCCGCTGGCCCAGACCGAGGGCGGCCTGGCGCCGGAGCAGGTGGTCGAGGCCGTGGCCGACGAGACGGCCCGCCAGATTGCCGCCACGGGCGTCGAGGCGTCCCTGATCCTGTGCACGCTCCGCCACTTCTCCCCCGCCGCCAGCCTCGCCACCGCCGAGCTGGTCGGGCGCTACGCCGGGTCGTCCGCCGTGGCGGCGCTCGACATCGCCGGCGACGAGGCCGGGGCCCCGCTGGCGCCTCACCTGCCGGCGTTCGACCACGTGCGCGGCCTCGGCCTGCCCATCACCGTCCACGCCGGCGAGGCCGCGGGGCCGGCCAGCGTGCGTGAGGCGCTCGACCGCACCGGCACGCGGCGCCTGGGCCACGGCGTCCGCAGCGTGGAGGACCCCGCCCTCGTGGGCCGGCTGCGGGACGAGGGCATCCACCTCGAGGTGTGCCCCGCCAGCAACTACCAGACCAACGTCGTGGACTCGCCCGACGACCACCCCGTCGACCGCCTGTACCGGGCCGGCGTGGCGCTCGGGCTCAGCACCGACACCCGGGCGGTCACCGACGTCACGCTCACCGACGAGTACGCCGGCGTGGTCGACCGGTTCGGGTGGACGCTCGACCACCTCCGGGCGACGAACCAGGCGGCCCTGGCGGCGGCGTTCGCCCCCGAGGACGTCCGGGCGCGGGTGGCGACGCGTCTGGCGGAGGGTTTCGCCGCCGCAGCGGCCGGTTGATGTCCGTCGCCGACGCCCGCGGTCGGTTTCAGTTTGGGTGAAGTCGGCGGATCCGATAGCTGCGATCATGGCCGCAACCATTCATGGCCCGTGACGCGCTCGTGGGGAGTCGCATTTCGCGACTCCCCACGGCGAGAGTGCCCAACTCGGCGGCCGCCGATACCGTGCGGCCACGTGTGGAGGAACCCGTCGAGACGATCGCCGGCTTCGCCCGAAGACCGGGGCCCTCCCGGCTGCACCCTCCTCATCCTCGCAGGTCGACGAGGGCTGAGGCCGGACGATGGTCGTCGCTCGGTTCCTGTCGGTACGCTCCGTCCGGCAGGCGCCGGGCCGGGCACTGCGGCGGTGCGGCGTGAACGCACCGCCGCTCCGATCGCCTCAATGAGGCGGAGAACGTTCCACGAATCGCGATTCCATGGCGGATGTACCTCCGTCCGATGGTCGAGCCGCTTTTCCGAACGCTTTGCTGAGCCCATGATTCGCGCCGAGAACCCCCACCGTCAACCCCCAGTCACCCCCGATTCACCTGGCCATCGAGCCAGTTGAGTGGGGGTGACGGGGGAGCCGGTGGGGGCTCGCCGTCGGGCCTGGAGGGGATCAGGCCTCGAACTCGTAGGTGTCGGTCTCGTCCTCGCCGACGGTGCCGCTCTCCTCGAGGACGACCTCGCCACGGACCGTGGCGGTCACCACGTAGTCGCCGCTGCCGCAGCCCTCGACCTGGTAGCCGGTGACCTCGACCGTGTAGCCGCCCTCGGGGGCCTGGCCGGTCGGCCAGAACACGTTCTCGACCGAGGCCTCCTGCTCGCAGCCGACGTTCGAGTCGACGTCGAGCTGGCCGCCCGTCGTGGTCGGGCCACGCCCGCCGAACCAGATCTCGGTGCCGTTCGGCTCGAAGACGTGGAGGTCGACGTCGGCGCTGGACTCCCAGCGCAGCGTCACCTGGACGTCACCGGTGCCGAGCTCGGGCTCCGGCGTGGGGCCGGCGGGCTCGCAGGTGGGATCGGGGGTGGTGGAGGGGGTGGTCGAGGGATGCGGGGCGTCGCCCCGGACCGTCTGGACGGCGGAGCCGCCGTCCTCGCAGGGTTGGGCGTCGGCGGACGGAGCGGCCTCGGAGGAGGCGCCGTCGACGACCACCGTGCGGCCCTCGTCGTCCGTGGTCGAGGTGGTGGAGGCCGGAGCGTCGGACTCGGCGGCACCGGAGGCGGCGGCGCCGGCCGCCCGGGAGGCCGAGGCGTTCTCGGAGGCCACGGTCGAGGGGCGAGCCGACTCGTCGTCCTGCCCGCAGGCGGCGGCGCCGAACAGCACGCCGGCCACCGCCATCGCCGTCACGGCCTTCCGAGTCACGGTGGACTTGCCCATCGGAGTGTCTCCCTGTGTGCGTGGTGCGAGTGGGACCGAGTGACGGCGCCCGCTCCGTCACTCGGTGTGGGTGCACTGTCCACCCACCACCACCCCGGGCACATGGGGGGCATCCCCCGGGCGATCCCCGAACCGACGGGGTTCCGCGATCGGGGCTCTCGACCAGGGAGTTCGTCGGTCTCAGGCCTGGGCCGTGGCCCAGTACTCGTCCTTGAGGAGGCGCTTGTAGAGCTTCCCCGTGGGATGCCGCGGCAGCTCGGGACGGAAGTCGACCGAGCGCGGGCACTTGTAATGGGCCAGGCGGTCGCGGCAGTAGCCGACCAGCTCGGCGGCGAGCTCCGGCGACGGCGCGACGCCCTCGGCCGGCTGCACGACGGCGTGGACGCGCTCCCCCATCTCCTCGTCGGGGATGCCGAACACCGCCACGTCAGCCACGGCCGGATGCATGACGAGGGTGTTCTCGGCCTCCTGCGGATAGATGTTCACGCCGCCCGAGATGATCATGTAGGCCTGCCGATCGGTCAGGTAGACGAACCCGTCCTCGTCGACGCGGCCGATGTCGCCCAACGTGGTCCATCCCCGGCCCTGCGGGTCGCGCGACGACTTCGTCTTCTCGGGGTCGTGGTGGTACTCGAAGCCGGCACCCTCGAAGTAGAGCGTCCCGGTCTCCCCCACGGGCACCTCCTCGCCCGTGGCGTCGAGCACGTGGACCGGCCCGAGCAGCGACTGCCCCACGGTCCCCTTGTGGGCCAGCCACTGTTCGCTGTTGCAGTAGACGAACCCGTTGCCCTCGGTGCCGGCGTAGTACTCGTGGATGATCGGCCCCCACCAGGCGATCATCTGCTCCTTCACCTCGACCGGGCACGGCGCGGCGGCGTGTACCACCGCCTGCAGCGACGACAGGTCGTAGCGGGAGCGCACCTCCTCCGGCAGCTTGAGCATGCGGACGAACATCGTCGGCACGACCTGCGTGAACGTGATCCGGTGCCGCTCCACCAGGGCCAGGAAGCCCTCGGGGTCGAAGTGCGTCATGACCACGACGGTCCCGCCGACACGGTGGATCGCCATGCAGAAGCGCAGCGGCGCGGCGTGGTACAGCGGCGCCGGCGAGAGGTACACCGACTCGGAGGACGCGCCGAAGAGCGCCTGGCACAGCATCTCGACCGGCGAGACCTGGGGGAACTCGCCCTCGGGCAGCGGCGCCCGCACGCCCTTGGGCCGGCCCGTCGTGCCCGAGCTGTAGAGCATGTCGGCGCCCTCGGCCTGGTCCGGGATCGGCGTGTCCGGCCGGGCGGCCAGCGCGGCGTCGAACGGCTCCCAGCCGTCTGCCGCCCCGTCGATGAGCAGGCGCATCTCGACGGTCGGCGCCTCGACCTCGCCGGCCACCGGCAGCGTGGCGGCCGAGGCCACCAGCGCCCGGGCGCCGCAGTCGTTGACGATATAGGTGAGCTCCTCGACGCCGAGCCGGGTCGACGCGGGCGTGAAGTAGAGCCCGGCCCGGGTGGCGGCCCAGGCGACCACGAAGAACTCCGGCCGGTTCTCCACCACCATGGCGATGTGGTCGCCCTTGGCCAGGCCCAGGTCGCGGAAGACGTGGGCCAGGCGGTTGGAATCGGCCTCGAGCTGGCCGTAGGTCAACGTGCGGCCGTCGTCCATCAGGACGGCGGGCTTGTCGGGGGTCGTCTCGGCCACGGCTCCGGGATGCATGCCCTCGTTGTTACACCACGGGTGTCGCGTGTCCAGGCAAGCGCGTACTCTCCGGCCATGCGCGTCGGGCTGCGGACTGGTGACGTGGCGTCCGACCAGGCGTGATGATCGCTATAGCGAATGCTGGCCGGGCGGGTAGGGTCCAGATCGCCGCTCACCGGTCGCACGAAGGGGGCCCGGGAGTGACGCATTCGCCGCCGACCGCCGACCCCGGCCGATGACGGGCCCACCGCCCGACCCGGCCCCGGGCGGGTACGACATCCCACCCGATGTCGTACCCCGACTGCTGCGCGCCCTCGACCACTCCCCCGCCACGATCGTCACCTTCATC
>DATFOS010000127.1:0-5486 GCA_035265325.1 Acidimicrobiales bacterium | reverse complement strand
CCCAGCACGTGGCCGAGGCCCGCACGGCCGTGCTGTACCACAAGCCCCGGTCCGTGGTCGTCCCGCACTACTCGTGGCGCGAGACCGACGCCTGGGTCGTCTTCCCCTGGTCGGCCCAGCCCCCGGTCGCGCCGGCCCGCTGACGCCCAGTTCCCTCGGCCAAATTGCGCACTTGAGCCCGCAATATGCGGGCTCAAGTGCGCAATTTGGGGCGGCGGGCGCGGCGCACGTCGCCGTCGAGGTAGGCGACGATGCGGTTGGTGAGCGCGGTGGCCCGGTGGACGACCTCGGTGGGGTCGACCGAAGCGTCGGGGTGGTCGGCCAACAGGTCGTCGATGCCGTCCAGGCCCGCCAGCCCGGGCGCCCGCCGGTGGGCCAGCGCCACGCCCACCTGGGTGGCCCGGCGGACCAGCGCCGGTTCGGCGCTCCACACGGCCTCGAACATCCGCCGGTTCTCGGGGACGCCCTCCTGCCCCGGCCGCTCCCACCCCGTGAGGACGGCGGCGGCACCCGGGGCGTCGCACACGACGGACCACTCGCGCCGTAGGGGGGCGTCGTCCGAGATCGGCACCTCGAGGATCCCGTTGGGCGCCTCGCGGGCCTCGTCGAAGTCGGCGAAGGCGATGACCCGGGAGGCCGTGACGGCGAGGTCGTGCCACCGCCGCCGGGCGTCCAGGTAGTAGCCGACCTTCTGGAAGCTCGCCACGAGGACCGGACGCTCGGCGCGGGCGCAGCACTCGTCCTCGATGGCGTGGCTGATTGCCAGCATCGATGGTTTCGGCAGCACGTGAATGGGCAGGTCCGCCCGGTGACGCCGCAACCCGGCGAAGATGGAGGGAACGGGCTCGTCGTCGGCCCGCCGCACCCGCTCGATGGCGGCCTCGAGCGACAGGCCGGCCTGGCGCTCCCGCACCACCCGCATGATCAACTCCACGTCACGCTCGCTGTAGCGCCGGTGCCCGGAGACGGCGCGGTCGGGACGAGGGAAGCCGTACCGCACCTCCCACGCCCGCAACACGGGCACGCTGACCGAGGTGCGGGCAGCCACGGCCCCGATGGTCAGGCCGGTCGTCACATCCGTCTCGTCGGTTCCACGTCGGCCCTCATGTCGTCAACAGATCCTCAACACTGTAGATAGAGTAGATCAACAAAACCTCGACCGAGAGGCTCGACGCCGTGCGAACTTCGGCTGACGATCCGGTCGTCCTGCTCGACGCCTTCGGCCAGTGGGCAGGCACGCGGCCCAAACACGCGGTCCACCACGCTTGCACACCGTTCCACCTCGCGTTCTCCTGCCACGTCGTCGACCCGAGCGGGCGGACGTTGCTGACGCGGCGGGCCGCCACCAAGGGGACCTTCCCGGCGACGTGGTCGAACGCGTGCTGTGGCCACCCGCTACCCGGTGAGACGCTCCGTAGCGCCGTGACCCGCCGTTTGGCCGCCGAGCTGGGCCTTGCCCCGGTGCGGATGGGGCTGGCGCTGCCCGACTTCGCCTACCGAGCCTCGCTCGACGGCATCGTCGAGCACGAGCTGTGCCCGGTCGTGATCGCCGAGGTCACCGGGAGCCCCGATCCCGACCCGGACGAGTGCGACGACCACGAGTGGGCCGACTGGCCGGCGGTGCTGGTCCGGGCCACCGAGCGGCCCGACTCGCTGAGCCCCTGGTCGGTCCGGCAGTTCGCCCGCCTCGCCCGCCTGGTGCCCGCCGCCGGCGGCCCGCTGGCCTGGCTCGACGAGCACGCCGGGGCGGACGGCGCCGTCGGCCTCGACCGGCCGCTCGTCGAGGCGCGCACGAACGGCAACGGGGACAACCCGTTCGGCGGCGTCGGCAACGGCATCGGTGCCGGCAATGGCAACGGCGCGTTCGGGGGCGCCGGCAACGGCACCGGCGCCGGCAATGGCAACGGCGCGTTCGGCGGCGACGGCGACGTCGCCCCGTTCGGCGACGCCGGGGACGGCGACGAGGTCCCCGGCGGCCACCGCCACGGCTTCTGGTCCCGCCGGCCCGTGGCGCCGGACGACGACTGCCCCGCGCTCACCGTGGTCCGCAGCGACGTCGACGAGCTGCTCATGGGCTTCCTCGCCGACCGGAAGGCCGAGGCCGAGGCGCTGGGGCCGGCGGTGGACGAGCTGGGCGCCGAGGTCCGCCGGCTGATCGGCTCGGGCGGCAAACGGCTGCGCCCGGCGTTCGTCTACTGGGGCCACCGGGCCGACGGTGCCGACCACGACCGGCGGGTCCTGGCCGCCGCCGCGGCGGTCGAGCTGCTGCACACGTTCGCCCTGGTCCACGACGACGTGATGGACCGGTCCGACCGGCGCCGGGGCGACGCCACCGCCCACGTGGCGCTGGCGGAGCACCACCGGGCCGAGGGGCTGACCGGCGACGCCGACTGGTTCGGCGTGTCGGCGGCGCTGCTGGCCGGCGACCTGGCGTTCGTGTGGGCCGACCAGATGCTCGAGGAGTCCGCCCTGCCGCCCGGGCGCCTGGCCGAGGCCCGCCGGGTCTTCACGACGCTGCGGTCCGAGGTCATCGGCGGGCAGTTCCTCGACCTCCGCCTGGCCCACACCCCGGCCGCCGACGAGGAGGCCTCGCTGCGGGTCGCCCTCCTCAAGTCGGCCCGCTACACGGTCACGCGGCCGCTCCAGCTGGGCGCCGCCGTCGCGGGCGTGGCCCCCGCGACGGTCGACGCCCTGACCGCCTACGGCGACGCCGTCGGGTTGGCCTTCCAGATGCGCGACGACGTCCTCGGCCTGTTCGGCGACCCGGACGTGACCGGGAAGGGCTGCATCGACGACCTGCGGGAGGGCAAGCGGACACTCCTCGTGGTCCGGGCGCTCGCCCTCGTCGAGGGTGCCGACCACGACCTGCTCGCCGGCGCACTCGGCGACCCCGAGCTCGACGAGGCCACCGCCGGCGACTGCTGCGACGTCGTGGCCCGTTCGGGGGCGCTGGCCTCGGTCGAGGCGCTCCTCGACGCCGAACACGCCCGAGCGCTGCACGCCATCTCCGGCGTGGGCGAGCCCGCCCGGGCCGCGCTCACCCAGCTGGCCGACCTGGCGGTGTTCCGGTGGCGGTGAACGCGGCCGGCGCCGACCGGCACGTCGTGGTCGTCGGGGCCGGGCTGAGCGGGCTGTCGGCCGCCTGCCACCTGGCCGGCCGCGGCATCGACGTCACGGTGCTGGAGGCGTCCGACGTGCCCGGTGGCCGGGCGGGGACCCTGGCCCGGGGCGGCTACCGCTTCGACACCGGCCCGACCGTGCTCACCATGCCGCATCTGGTGGAGCGGACGCTCGCCGCCGCCGGCGTCGACATGGCCTCCGCCCTCCCCCTGCAGACGGTGGACCCGATGTACCGGGCGGGCTTCGCCGACGGGAGCGAGCTGCGGGTCCGCCACGGGCGCGCCGCCATGACCGAGGAGGTCCGGCTCGTCTGCGGGCCGGATGAGGCGGCCGCCTTCGAGCGCTTCTGCGACTGGCTGGAGCGCCTCTACCGGGTCGAGATGCCCAACTTCATCGAGCGGAACTTCGACTCGCCGCTCGACCTGGCCCGGCCGCTGGCGCCGGCGATCGAGCTGGTCCGCCTGGGCGCCTTCGGCAAGCTGGCGCGGACCGTCGGCCGCCGCTTCAGCGACGACCGGCTGCGGCGGCTGTTCACCTTCCAGTCGCTCTACGCCGGCCTGGCGCCCTACGAGGCCCTGGCCGTCTACGCCGTCATCACCTACATGGACGTGGTCAACGGGGTGGTGGTCCCCGAGGGCGGCATGCACGCCCTGCCGCGGGCGCTGGCGGCGGCCGCCGAGAAGGCCGGTGCCACGTTCCGCTTCGGCACCCGGGTCGAGCGGATCGAGCTCGAGCGCGGCACCGACGGGCCCGTCACCGGCGTGCGCCTGGCCGGCGGCGAGGTGGTCCCCGCTCGCGTGGTGGTCTGCACCGCCGACCTGCCCGTCGCCTACCGCACGCTACTGCCGGGCCTGCCGGCCCCCCGCCTGGCCCGGCGCGGCCACTACTCGCCCTCCGCCCTCGTGTGGCACGTGGGGGCGAAGGGCACGCTGCCGCCCGGCGCCGGCCACCACAACGTGCACTTCGGCGGGGCCTGGGAGGGCGCGTTCCGGGCGCTGATGCGCGACGGCGTGCGCATGCCCGACCCGTCGCTGCTGGTCACGGTCCCCACACTGGACGAGCCGTCGATGTCCCCGGGTCCCGGACGCCACGTGCTCTACGTGCTCGAGCCCGTGCCCAACCTCGACGGGCGGGTGGCCTGGGACACCGAGCGCGACCGGGCACACGCCGACCTGGCAGCCGCCGTGGCGCGGCTCGGCTACCCCAACGAGGTCGAGGTCGAGGAGCTGGTCGATCCCCGTGACTGGGAGGCGCAGGGCATGGAGCGCGGCACGCCGTTCGCCCTCTCGCACCGCTTCCGCCAGACCGGGCCGTTCCGGCCGGGCAACGTCGACCGGCGGGCGCCGGGCCTGGTCCTCGCCGGGTCGGGGACGGTGCCGGGCGTGGGCGTGCCGATGGTCCTCGTGTCCGGCGAACTGGCCGCCGAGCGGGCGCTGGCGGCACTGCCGTGACCGGGCCCGCGGCGGGAACGGTGAGCCCGCCGGTCACGCTGGACGAGTCCTACCTGCGCTGCCGCGAGCTGAACCGGCGCTACGGGACCACGTACTTCCTCGCCACCTACGGCCTGCCCCGGCTCAAGCGCCACCACGTGTGGGCGCTCTACGCCTTCTGCCGGCACGCCGACGACATCGTGGACGACCTGGGCGACGCTCCCGTCGAGACGCGGGAGAAGGCGCTCGACGACCTCGGCGAGCGCTTCTTCGCCGACCTCGCGGCCGGCCGGTCCGACGACCCGGTGCTCAAGGCCGTGGTGCACACCGTGCGGGCGTTCGGGCACGACCCCGAGTGCTTCCGCCGGTTCCTGCGGTCGATGGCCATGGACCTCACGGTCACGACCTACGCCACCTACGAGGACCTGCGCACCTACACCGACGGGTCGGCGGCCGTGATCGGCGAGATGATGCTGCCGATCCTCGAGCCGCCCGACCCGGCGGCGGCGCTGGGCCCCGCCCGCGACCTCGGCGACGCCTTCCAGCTGACGAACTTCCTCCGGGACGTGGCCGAGGACCTCGACCGCGGCCGCGTGTACATCCCGCAGGAGGACCTGGCCCGCTTCGGCGCCGACCCGGCCCGCCGGGCCGTCGACGAGCCGTGGCGCAACGTCATGCGCTTCGAGATCGCCCGCTGCCGGGACCTGTACCGCTCCGCCGAGACCGGGCTCGCCCTACTACCGCCGTCGTCGGCCAGGTGTGTGCGCAGCGCCCTGGTCCTGTACTCCGGCATCCTCGACCGCATCGAGGCCCAGGACTACGACGTCTTCTCCTCGCGTGCCCGGGTGTCGACGCCGGCGAAGCTCGTCGCCGCGGCGCGACACGTGCGCCGTTGATGGCCCGCCGGGTCGCGGTCGTCGCGGCCGCCGCGACGGC
>DATFOS010000126.1:0-2013 GCA_035265325.1 Acidimicrobiales bacterium | reverse complement strand
GCCGAACTTCGTGTTCCCGTTCGGCACACACGTGGCGGTGGTCGAGGTCGACGAGGAGACGGGGGCCGTCGAGTTGCTCGACTACGCCGCGGTCGACGACTGCGGCATCCAGGTCAACCCCATGATCGTCGAGGGCCAGCTTCACGGCGGCATCGTGCAGGGCGCCGCCCAGGCGCTGTGGGAGGAGGCGATCTACGACGACGATGGCACCCTGCGCAATCCGTCGCTCGTCGACTACTGCGTGCCGACGGCCGCCGAGGTGCCGAGCTTCAAGCTCGACCACACCGTCACCCCCAGCCCGACGAACGCGCTCGGGGTCAAGGGGATCGGCGAGGCCGGCACGATCGTGTCGACGCCGACGGTGATCAACGCGATCGTCGACGCGCTGGCGCCGCTGGGCATCACCGACGTGCCGATGCCGGCGACGCCCGAACGGGTGTGGGCGGCGATCCGCACCGCACGAGCGGCGGAGGGGGCACGATGATCCCAGCCGAGTTCGACTACCGGCGGGCGTCCACGGTCGACGAGGCCGTCGGCCTGCTCACCCAGCACGGCGACGATGCCAAGCTCCTCGCGGGTGGGCACTCGCTGCTGCCGCTCATGAAGCTGCGCCTGGCGGCGCCGGCGGTGCTGGTCGACATCGGCGGGCTCGACGACCTGTCCTATGTGCGCAGCAACGGGGGCGAGGTGCGGATAGGCGCGCTCACCCGGCACCACGACCTGGCGACGTCCGACGAGCTGCGCGAGCAGGTGCCGCTGCTGGCCCACATCGCCGGCCAGATCGGCGACCCGCAGGTGCGCCACCGCGGCACGATCGGCGGTTCGATCGCCCACGGCGACCCGGCGTCCGACCTCCCCGCGGCGCTGCTGGCTCTGCGCGGGACGCTGGTGGCCCGCGGGCCGGGCGGCGAGCGCGAGATCGCGGCCGACGACTTCTTCACCGGCTTCCTCGAAACGGCGCTCGCGCCCGATGAGGTGCTGACCGAGATCCGCGTGCCGGCCACCGGTGCCGCAGCCTGGGGATTCCAGAAGTTCGCACGACGGGCGCAGGACTGGGCCATCGTCGGAGTGGCCGCCGTGCTCGGCAACGTCTCCGACCCGGGCGTCTCGCTGGTCAACATGGCACCGACGCCGTTGCGGGCATCCGGGGTCGAGGAGGCGCTGCGGGGCGGGGCGTCACCGGCCGACGCCGCCGCGAGGGCCGACGAGGGCGCCGAGCCCTCCGACGACCTCAACGCATCGGCCGAGTATCGGCGGCACCTCGCGCAGGTGCTCGTTCGCCGGGCGCTGGAGTCGGCCGCGACGTAGTCACGGGCACCGGCCGGGCGGCGAGGTCATGGGTTCCGGCGCCGGCCGGCGCCGGCCGAGGTCATGGGTTCGGGCGACGGCTGGCGCCGGCCGAGGTCATGGGTTCCGGCACCGGCCGGGCGAGGTCATGGGTTCCGGATTCGGAACCCATGACCTCAGGCTCTCGTCGCCGGACCCTATTGCCTCGGGTTCATGGCCGGCCCGGGGGGCGGGGGTGCGGGCCGACGGCCATAGGCTGACGCCATGCCTGGCGAGGTGCCCGCCGCCCCGATCGCCGCCGAAACCGTCGACGACGTCGTCGTGGGCCTGGCCGCGCATGACTACCTGGCCGATGAGGGCCTCGCCACCGCCGTGCTGTTGGCGCTGCGCCTGCAGCGGCCGCTGTTCCTCGAGGGCGACGCCGGGGTGGGCAAGACCGAGGTCGCGAAGGCGCTCAGCGCGTGGACCGGCGGCCGCCTCGTCCGCCTGCAGTGCTACGAGGGCATAGACGCCTCACAGGCGCTCTACGAATGGGACCACGCCCGCCAGCTCCTCCACCTCCGCGCTGCCGAGGCGGCCGGTCGCGCCAGCGCGACCGGCGTCGAGGCGCTCGAGGACGAGCTGTACGCCGAGCGCTTCCTCGTCCGCCGCCCGCTGTTGCAGGCGCTCGACGGCGTCGCGGGTGGCGAGGCCCCGCCGGTGCTGCTGATCGACGAGATCGACCGC
>DATFOS010000125.1:0-16143 GCA_035265325.1 Acidimicrobiales bacterium | reverse complement strand
GCCGGCTGCCGGCCGAGTTCGACGCCACCACCGCCCTCGCCGCCGGCGGCCCCGACCGCGGCAGGCCACGACCGCCAGAAGGCGGCCTGGCGGTCGAGCAGGCCCAGCTCGCCTTCGCCCTCCGCCTGGTCGAGCATGAAGGCGCCCACGTCGGCCGGGTCGAGGTTCGACTCGCCCGCCGGCCACTGGCCCGCCGACTCGGGCAGCGACACCGTGATCGGGCCGACGCCCTCGACCGTGTCCGCCCAGCCCTGCTCGTCCAGCTCGACGCCGCCGTCGATGGCCACGCCCAGCAGTTCGGCGACCGCCTCGACCGCCGCGTCGGCCCCGCCGCCGTCGTAGGCGTCCGCGACCGTCCCGCCGGCCAGGTCGGCGCCGGGCAACGTGCCCTCCGCCGTGTCGGCCGCCGCCTCGCCGTCGCCGGAGCCCTCGTCGCCGGTGCCGTCCGTGGTCCCGCCCGTGGCGGCGACGTCCGGCACGACGACCGAGGGCGGGACGAGCGTCACCGAGCCGCCGTCGTCGCCGGGGTTCAGGCTGAGCAGCGCCACGGCCGCCAGGTCGCCGCCCGCCCCGGCCTGGACGACTGCCAGCGTCGGCGTGGCGACCACGTAGGCCTGGTAGCCGGGTTCGTCGGGCCCGATGGCCGAGTCGACGTACTGGCCGGCCGTGCTGGTGCGCACGACCGAGGCACCGACGACCGACAGCCCCGCCCCGGTGGCGGCGGCCGCGGCCATACCGACGACCAGCCAGGCCCGGCGCCGCTCGACGGATCGGCGGCTCATCGGCACGAGCGGTCGCCCTCGCGCCCACGCCCGGGCCCGGGTGCCCAGGCCGGTGCCCGCCGCCGACGCGGGCCTGCCCGACCCGCCCGGTGGACGGGCGTGGCGCGGCACGTAGCCGTCGTCGCCCGGCACGACGACCACCGAGTGCGAGCCGGTGCGCCGGACGTGGTCGCGGCCGCGGCGCGAGGTCGGGCGGGCATGGCGAGGCCGCGACTCACCGTCGTCCGATACCTCGCCCCCACGCTCTCCATCGCCTCGCTCCGCAACGGCCGGCGGCCCGTCGCCGGCCTCACTGCGGGCGTCACCTTCCCATGCGACGACCCGCGACACGGCGTCGCCCTCCGTGACCGCCCCCGGGGTGGGGGAGACGCCCTCGGTCACGTCCAGGCCTCCCGGTACAGGCCGCGCGTCCGGATGGCAGCGATCACCTCGGCGGTGAGCAGGTAGTCGAGGGGCCGGCCGTCGGCGACACGGGCCCGCAGGTCGGTACTCGACACCTCGAGCCGGGGGACCTCGACCCGGTGCCACGACCAGCCCCGCGGCGGCTCGGCCCGGGCGGCGCCCGGCCGTTCGACCACCACGATCGTGGCCAGCTCCCGGACCTCCCCCGCCCGCTCCCACGTGGGCAGGCCGAGGGCGGCGTCGGTGCCGAGGACGACGAACAGCTCGCGGGCGGCGTCCTCCTCCAGCAGCGCGGCCAGCGTGTCGGCCGTGTACGACATGCCGCGTCGGTCGACCTCGATCCGGCTGGCCTCGAGGCCGTCGACCGTGCCGACGGCGGCCTCGACCATCGCGTAGCGGTCCTCGGCCGGGCTGATGGGCCGCGTGCGGACCTTCTGCCAAGGCTGGCCGTTCACCACGAGCAGCACCCGGTCGAGCGCCATCTCGTGGCGGACGTTGACTGCGGTGACGAGGTGGCCGACGTGGGGCGGGTCGAACGTCCCCCCGAAGATGCCGAGCCGCTCCCCCATGGCCGCCGTCAGGCCCCCGGCGCCGCGGCGCCGGCGTGCTCGGCGCGGACCTCGTCCGCCAGCGCGGCCAGCCCCGCGGACGTCGTGACCGGCCAGGACGGCCCGTCGGCCGGCTCGAGCGAGCGGACGCCGTCCGGCAGGGCGGCCAGGGCGGCGACGCAGCGGGCGCGGATCGTGTCGAGCGGCTCCTCGCCGCCCGGGCGGTCCGCCCCGGCCAGGCGCGAGCCGCCAGCCATCACGCGGCGCAGCAGCGGGCGCCCGGGGCAGTGCTCGCCGGCCAGGCCGACCACGTCGCCGTCGTCCCCCCGCCACACCTGCTTGCGGCCCGGGAGCGTCACCTTGCCCGTGGCCAGCTTCATCTTCGGCCCCTCGGCGTCCTCGACCAGCTTGTAGATGACGCCGAGGGCGGGCGCGTCGGCGCTCGTGCCCAGCTGGGTGCCGACGCCGAATGCGTCGATCGGCGCCCCGGCCCGGCACAGCGCGGCGATGCGGTGCTCGTCGAGGTCGCCGGACACGGTGATGGCGACCCCGGTCATCCCGGCATCGTCGAGGACGTCGCGCACCCGCCTGGACAGGTCGGCCAGGTCGCCCGAGTCGAGCCGCACACCGGCCAGGGTGATCCCGTCGCCGGCCAGCTCGCGGGCGACCTCGACGGCACGGCGGGCGCCGGCGACCGTGTCGTAGGTGTCGAGCAGCAGCACGACCCCCGCCGGGAACGACCGGGCGTAGGCCCGGAACGCGTCGCGCTCGTCGTCGAAGGCCATGACGAAGGAGTGGGCCATGGTGCCCGACAGCGGGATGCCCCAGCGCCGCCCCGCCGCCACCAGCGACGTGCCGACCCCGCCGACCGTCCACGTGGCCCGCGCGGCGGTCAGGGCGGCGTCGGCGCCGTGGTCGCGCCGGGCGGAGAAGTCGACGAAGCGCCGCTCGCCGGTTGCGATCGCCACGCGGGCCGCCTTCGAGGACAGCATCGTGGCGCTGCCGATCGTGTTGAGCAGGTAGGTCTCGACCACCTGGGCCTCGACGACCGGGCCGGTCACCCGCACGAGCGGCTCGCCCGGGAACGCCACCTCGCCCTCGGGCACCGCCCACACCTCGCCGGTGAAGCGCAGGTCGTCGAGCGTGTCGAGGAAGGCCTCGGGGAACACGCCCAGCGTGGCGAGGTAGTCGACGTCCTCGGTGGTGAAGCGGAAGGCCTCGAGGCCGGCCAGCGCCGCCTCCATGCCGCCGACGACGAGGAACCGCCGCGTGGGCGGCAGCGAGCGGACCGACAGCTCGAAGGTCGCCTCGTGCTCGATGCCCTGCGCCTGGTAGGCGGCGGCCATCGTCAGCTCGTAGAGGTCGGTGACGAGCGCCGGCGCCACCGCCCGGGGAGCCGTCACGCCAGCGCGACCCCGGCGGCGGCCATCTCGTCGAGGGCCCGCCGGCCGTCCCCGGGCTCGACCTCGACGGGGCGGACGCCGTCGGTCAGCACCGTCGTGGCGAAGCCCAGCCGCACGGCGTCGAGGGCCGTGGCCTTCACGCAGTAGTCGGTGGCCAGGCCCACGACCACGACCTTCTCGACGTTGCGGTCGTGGAGCAGGTCGGCCAGCCCCGTCGGCGCCGTGGCGCCCGTCTCGGGGTCGGCGACCGTGAAGCCCGAGTAGCCGTCCTCGCCGCCCGTGCCCTTGCGGATGCGCTCGCCGGCGACCCGCAGCCGGGGGTGCAGCTCGGCCCCCCATGTGTCGTGCACGCAGTGGACGGGCCAGGTGCCGCCGTCCTTGGCGAAGTGCGGCGTGTCGGGCGGGTGCCAGTCCTGGGTGGCGACGACCACGGCCCCGGCGGCCTGCGCAGCGGCCGCCTCGGCGTTCACGACGTCGACCACGGCCTCCCCGTCGGGCACCGACAGGCTCCCGGCCGGGTCGGCGAAGTCGTTCTGCACGTCGACGACCACGAGGGCGGTGCGATGGTCGTAAGGGTGCGCCACAGGGAAAAGCTATTCGGTCGTTCCCGGAATGCCGCACATGGCGGGTGGCCACACGCGACGGCGCCCGCCCGCTCAGCCCTCGGCGTAGGTCCAGTCGGGCTGCTTGAGCGCCTGACGCTCGTCCAGCGTGGCCACGCCGCCGTCCAGCTCGTCCAGCTTCGGGACCCGGAAGCCGCGCTCGGGGCGGGGCGTCCCGTCGAGCGCCTCGGCCACCTCGTCCGGGAACGCCTGGAGGATGCTCGACACCACCAGCTGCTCCTGGACCGGCAGGTAGCAGCGGTTGCCGTCGGTCACCGTGCGCAGGCGGAAGGCGACGACGTCGAGGTCCTCCGGGGACGCCTCACCCCGCGCCAGCGCGTCGAGGCGGTCGGTGATCGCCCCGGTGCCGAGCTTGCAGGCCGGGCACTGCCCGCAGGACTCGACGTACAGGAACCGCGACAGCTCCCGGGCCACCTCGACCATCGACGCGGTGTCGTCGAGCACGAGGAAGCCGGCGGCGCCGAGCCCCGAGCCCGCGGCCCGCATCCCCTCGTGGCTGCACGGCGTGTCGAGGAGGTCGCCGGTCAGGACCGGGTTGGCGACGCCCGAGAGCACCGCCTTCACGGTCCGCCCGGCGGGTAGGCCGCCGCCGACCCGCTCGACGACCTCACCCAGCGGCGTGCCCATCGGCACCTCGCCGACGCCGGGGCGCAGCACGTCGCCGACCACGGTGGCCACGATCGTCCCGGGCGACTCGGCGGTGCCGAGCGAGCGGTGCCACTCGGGGCCGTTCGCCAGGACCAGGCTCGCCGTGGCCAGGGTCTCGACGTTGTTCACGACGGTGGGGTTGGACGCCGGGGCCACGTCGACCACGCCCGCCGGCGCCGCGCTCCACCCGGCCGTCGGCACGGTGGCGAACAGCCCGTGGATGTAGGGCGGGAGGATGCGGGGCAGCGGCGCCTCGCCCTCGATGACCTGCAGCAGGCCCGTCTCCTCCCCGTACAGGTAGGCGTCCGGCCCCAGCACGACCTGGATCGTCAGGTCGCCGAGGACACCCTCGGCGGTCATCTCGTCGACGGCGGCGGCCAGCCGGGCCGTCTCCGGCCCGAAGCGCTCCTTGATGCCGATGAATCCCCGCTCGGCCCCGACGGCGAAGGCGGCGATCGCCACGCCCTCGACCACCGCGTACGGGTTGGCCCGGATGATCGCCCGGTCCTTGAATGTCGCCGGTTCGCCCTCGGCGCCGTTGCACACGACGAAAGCGCGGTTCGTCCCGCTACCGTCACCTTCGGTCGGCGCCTGCGCCGCCTCCCGCACGGACTGCCACTTGCGGCCCGTCGGGAACCCGCCACCACCCCGTCCGCGAAGTCCCGAGAGAATCACCTCCTGGATCGTCCCGCCTGGCCCGAGGGCCCGGGCACGACGTAATCCCGCACCCCCTCCACGCGCCGCGTACTCGGTGACATCGGTCACCGGTGGGTCGGACAAAAGCGTGGGTAGCTGCATAGAGGGCATCTGCCTTCGCCTCCGGTGCCGAAATCCCCTGCGTAGAGGGAATCACACCGAGGTAGCCGTGGTTGAGGAGTGACGAGATGAGTGATTCGGTGGGTCAGTACCTGAACGAAATCGGCCTCGTGCCCCTCCTCACTGCGGATGAGGAGCGCGAGCTGTCGCAAACGATCGAACGTGGCCGCGACGCGCAGGAGCGCATCGAGGCCGGAGAGCGGAGCCGCGACCTCCGCAAGGCGGTGAGCGCCGCGGCCGCAGCGAAGGACCGGTTCATCCGGGCCAACCTACGGCTCGTCGTCAGCATCGCACGCCGTTACCCCCTTCCCCCCAGCATGGAGCTGCTCGACCTGATCCAGGAAGGCAACCTGGGCCTCGAGCACGCCGTCGACAAGTTCGACTGGCGCAAGGGCTTCAAGTTCTCCACCTACGCCACCTTCTGGATCCGCCAGGCCATCGGCCGGGCGCTCGACCAGAAGGCCAGCCTGGTCCGCCTCCCCGGCGACCGGTCCGCCTCGCTGCGGGCCGCCCTCCGCCAGGCGTCCGGCGACGGTGAGGAGCTCGACGACGAGAACGCCCGGCTGTACCGGCTCACGACGCCGACGTCCCTCGACCGCCCGGTCGGCGACGACGACGGCAGCGAGCTGGTCGACCTCCTGGCGGCCGATGTCCCCACCCCTGAGGACGTCATGGTCGACCGCGAGGACGAGGCCACCCTGCAGGACCTGCTCGGTGTCCTCGACAAGCGGGCCCGGTTCGCGGTCGAGCAGCGTTTCGGCCTCACCGACGGCCGCAAGCGCAGCTACCGCGAGGTGGGCGAGGAGCTCGGCGTGACCGCCGAGGCCGCCCGGCGACTGGTCAAGCGGGCCGTCGACGCCGTACGCGAGGAAGCGGTCGCCCGCTCCAGCGCCGCATGACCGAGTCGGCCCTTCCACGGGGAGGGCCGAGGCGGGTAGTGTTTCCTCTGAACGATTCCGGAGGCGTCGGGTCCCGCCACCCGACGCCCTCGCCGAGCCAGCCGCCCCCGACCCGCCAGGGGGCGGCTGGCTTGCGTTTTCCCGGGAACGCGCCGTCACCTGGCAGGCTGCGCACCCGGCACCCTCTCCCGTCCTTAGTCACTTGGCAGATCGCGCCCCGCGCGGCCACCCTGGAGCACCATGACCGATACCTGGTCGCCCACGTCCTGGCGATTCCGCCCGGCAGAGCAGCAGCCGTCCTGGCCCGACGAGTTCGACCTCGAGCGGGCCATCAAGCACCTCGGTTCGCTGCCTCCGCTGGTGTTCGCCGGTGAGGCCCGGGCACTCACCGCCCAGCTGGCCGAGGTGGCGGCCGGGCGGGCGTTCCTGCTCCAGGCCGGCGACTGCGCCGAGTCGTTCGACGCGTTCTCGGCCGACGCCATCCGCGACAAGCTCAAGGTCATCCTGCAGATGGCCGTGGTGCTCACTTATTCGACGGGTGTCCCGGTCATCAAGGTGGGGCGTATCGCCGGCCAGTTCGGCAAGCCCCGGTCGTCCGCCACCGAGCGCATCGGCGACGTCGACCTGCCCTCGTTCCGGGGCCACATCGTCAACAGCGAGGCGCCCAACGCGCTGGCCCGCGTCCCCGACCCCGAGCGGCTGGTCCAGGCATACCACCAGTCGGCGGCCACGCTGAACCTGCTGCGGGCGTTCACCAAGGGTGGCTTCGCCGACCTCACCCAGGTCCACCAGTGGAACCTGGAGTTCGTGGCGTCGAGCCCCCAGGGCCGCCGCTACGACCGCGTGGCCGACCACATCGGCCGGGCGCTGCGCTTCATGGGTGCCTGCGGCATCGACACCGGCAGCCAGCCGAGCCTGCACCAGGTCGACTTCTACACGAGCCACGAGGCGCTGGTCCTGGGCTACGAGGAGGCCCTGACCCGCAAGGACTCGCTGACCGGCGACTGGTACGACTGCTCGGCGCACATGCTGTGGATCGGCGAGCGCACCCGCCAGGTCGACGGTGCCCACGTCCAGTTCCTCCAGGGTGTCGGCAACCCCCTCGGCTGCAAGCTCGGCCCGACGGCCACGGCCGACGAGGTCCTCGCCCTGTGCGAAGCGCTCAACCCGGGCCGCGTGCCCGGCCGGCTCACGCTGATCAGCCGCATGGGCGCCGCCAAGGTGGCCGACGTGCTGCCGCCGATCCTCGAGGCCGTGCGCGACGCCGGGCACCCGGTCGTGTGGGCGTGCGACCCGATGCACGGCAACACGTTCACGTCCGACACGGGTCGCAAGACGCGCGACTTCGAGGCCGTGCTGGCCGAGATCGCCGGCTTCTTCGCCGCCCACTGGCAGGCCGGCACCTGGCCGGGCGGTGTGCACATCGAGCTCACGGGCGAGGACGTGACCGAGTGCCTCGGCGGCGGCGACGCCCTGGGCCATGCCGACCTCGACCACCGCTACGAGACGATCTGCGACCCGCGGCTCAACGGCCGCCAGTCGATCGACCTCGCCTTCCAGGTCGCCGAGCTCCTCGACCGCCGCTGACGGCGGTGTGGCAAATCTGAGCTAGCTACTCAGGTATTGCGCCTGTAGAGTCGGAAACACCGATCCGGTTTGTCAGGATTCGGTGTCGCCACTCGAGGGGAGCACGCGCCGCATGGCACAACGCGAGATCGAGGCCGCTCAGCTCGCCGATGCCGAGAAGTTCGAGAGGATCCTCGCCCAGTACCTGGCCGGCGAGGTCGAGGAAGATGCGTTCCGCGTGTTCCGCCTGAACAACGGCATCTACGGCCAGCGGCAGGGCGGCCACAACCAGATGGTCCGCGTGAAGATCCCCTACGGGGGCCTCCTACCCGACCAGCTCGACCTGATGGCCGACATCGCCGACCGGTACTCGCGGGGCTGGGGCCACATCACGACCCGGCAGAACATCCAGATGCACTTCGTGCAGCTGGAGAAGGTGCCCGAGATCCTGCGCCTGCTGGGTTCCGTCGGGCTCACCACCCGCGAGGCGTGCGGCGACACGGTCCGCAACGTCATGGGCTGCCACCTGGCCGGCGCCTGCCCCTTCGAGGCGATCGACATCAGCCCGTGGGCCGAGGCGACCTACCGCCACTTCGTCCGCAACCCGCTCGCCCAGCGGCTGCCCCGGAAGTTCAAGATCAACTTCTCCGGGTGCGCCACCGACTGCGGCCAGGCGATGTTCAACGACGTGGGCGTCATCGGCGCGACCCGCGCCAACGAGGACGGCTCGCTCGAGCGGGGCTTCCGCGTCTACCTGGCCGGCGGCCTGGGGGCGAACCCGCACCCGGCGCTGGCGCTCGAGGAGTTCACGCCCCGCGAGGAGCTGCTGCCCACCATCGAGGCGGCACTGCGGGTGTTCAACAACCACGGCAACCGCGACAACAAGCTGCGGGCGCGCATGAAGTGGCTCGTGGACACCATGGGGTGGGACGAGGTGCAGCAGCGCATCCTCAAGGAGCGCAAGCTGCTCCTCGCCTCGTCGTCGTGGCCGGGCGGCATCCCCGCGGAGGTCGCCAAGGCCGGCGACGGCCCGGCCGGCGTGGCCGAGGGCGTCACGCCCACACCGATGGGCCACGGCACGCCGGTGACGATCGGCGGGACGCGGTCCTTCACCGCCTGGGAGGGCGCCAACGTCGTCCGGGGCGCGGCCAAGGGCACGGTCTCCGCCACGGCCTACGCCCGGCTCGGCGACCTGACGAGCGAGCAGATGCGGGCGCTGGCGAAGATCCAGCGCGACCTCGGGCTCGAGGTCCGCCTGACCAACCGGCAGAACGTGGCCTTCCGGGGCCTGACCGAGGAGCAGCTGCCCGTCCTGCACGAGCGCCTCGACGCCATCGGCATGGCCGACCCCGGCGCCGAGCTCGTCCGTGACGTCGTGACCTGCCCCGGCGCCGACACCTGCAACCTGGCCGTGACCCAGAGCCGTGGCCTCGGCGCCGCCATCGGCGACGCCCTCGAGGCAGAAGGCCTGGCCGAGGTCGGGGGCCTGCGGGTCAACATCTCGGGCTGCACCAACTCCTGCGGCCAGCACCACATCGCCGACATCGGCTTCTTCGGCGTCGAGCGGCGGGCCAACGGCCGCCCCGCCCCCGGCTACCAGATGCTGCTGGGCGGCTACGTGGGCGAGGAGCGGATCCACTTCGGCGACAAGGCCCTGCGCCTGCCGGCCAAGGCCGCCCCCGAGGCGGCGGTGCGGGTGGTCCGCCGGTTCAACGACGAGCGGGTCGCCGGCCAGTCCTTCCGCGAGTGGCTCGACCACGCCGGCGGGGCCAAGGTCGTGGGCGCCGAGCTCAAGGCGCTCGACGTGTTCCCGCCGTACGAGGAAGCTCCGGACTACTACGTCGACTACGACGAGACGGGCCCGTACGAGGTCGAGGTCGGCGCCAGCGAGTGCGCGACATGAGCTTCCTCGTCGAGCCGCCGGCGCTGCCGGTCCCCCAACTCCACGACGAGCAGCTGGCCGAGCTCAACCGCCAGTTCGAGCGCTGGTCGGCCCCCCGGATCATCGAGTGGGCGGTCGAGAACTACGCCCCCCACCTGGCCCTCGCCGCCTCGATGCAGGACGCGGTCCTCATCGACCTGGCGACCAAGGTGGACCCGGCCATCGAGGTCGTGTTCATCGACACCGGTTACCACTTCCCCGAGACGCTGGAGACGGTGGAGCGGGTCCGGAAGCGCTACGGCCTCAACCTGCGGATGATGACGGTCGCACCCCACAACGAGGCGTTGTGGAAGGTCGACCCGGAGAACTGCTGCTCGGCCGTGAAGGTCGGCCAGCTCGACCGGGCGCTCGCCGGCAAGGCGGCGTGGATGAGCGGCCTGCGCCGCAGCGAGGCCGCCACCCGGGCGACGGCGCCGATCGTCACCCGCGACCTCCGCGGCCTGGTCAAGGTGAACCCCATCGCCAACTGGGACGACGTCGACGTGGCCGGCTACGTGGCCGACCACGACATCCCGGTCAACCCGCTGCTGCAGCAGGGCTACACCTCCATCGGGTGCCAGCCGTGCACCTCGCTGCCCACCGATCCCGACGACCCCCGCTCGGGGCGCTGGGCCGGCAATGGCAAGACGGAGTGCGGCCTGCACCTGGGCTGAGCCCGGCGTCCCCCGCGGAGCCCTCAGGGGATGAGGCCGGTGAGGAGGGCGTCGAGGCCGCGGTCGAAGACCCGGTCCAGCTCGACGCAGCGCAGCTCGTCCGACCCGTCCCCGCGGGTCGCGCCGTCGAACATCAGCGCCCCGGCCACGTAGCGGCCGAGCACGGCGGCGACGTCGATCGCGTCGGCCAGCCCCATGCCGGCCCCGGTGAGCGCCTCGACCAGCACCTTGCCCAGCTGGGCGAGGTGGCCCCGCTGGGCCCGGGCCAGGACGACGGGGAGGAGCGACCGGTTGGCGATCAGCGCCCGGCGGACCGAGCGGGCCCACGACGCCGCCAACTCCCGTGGGTCGCTCCCGGTCGGCACCCCAACCTCCGCCGTGACCCGCTCGGCGAGGCCGCCAAGCAGGGCGTCCTTGTTGGGGACGTGGTTGTAGAGCGACATCGCCCCGGTCCCCAGCGCGGCGGCCACCCGCCGCATGCTCAGAGCGCCGACCCCCTCGGCGCGTGCGATGGCCTCGGCGGCGTCGAGGATCCGTTCACGCGACAGGGGCGTCTGGGTGCGGCGGCCCGAGACCACGCCGGGATGCTACGGCGTCACGCCCCGTCACCTCGGCGTCCTCACGGAGCGGGACAGCCACGTTGACACCGCGTGGCGCGGTCCCTTGACTCACGGTCGTGGGGGACGCGACCGACCGGGCCGGTCCGGCCCGGGGGCCGGGGCCCGCGGACGGTCGGGGGCGTGGCGGAACGCCTGCGGGACCGAGGGGGATGTGCCGGGCACCCGGTGGGTGCCCGGCACGGTCGACTCACTCCGCCGAGATGCCGATGGACTCGTCGATGTAGGCGTTGGTGACGATGTCCTCGGGCGCCACCTCGGGGTTGGCCCGGTCGTCGAGGGTGTCGGCGATGTTGTCGATCGTCGTCTGCACCCGCTCCATCTCGAAGTCGCCGAGCGTGTCGTTGTTGCCGTTCCCGACCAGGTCGTCCTCGGCCATGATCTGGGCGCCGGCCTCGTTGAGCTCGAGCGGCGTCTTCCAGAACCCGGCGCCGTAGTCGCCGTCGTTGTACTCGGTGAGCAGCTCGTTCACCATGACGGGGTCGGCGATGTAGTCGACCTGCGCCTGCTGGATCAGCGGCACGAGGCGCTCGAGGCACGGCCCCAGCTCCTCCAGCCGCTCGGCGGCCACCGACGGCACGGAGGGGTAGAAGTCGTAGCCCAGCTCGCTGACGTAGACGTAGTCGACGGGCCGCTCCCACTCGCGGCCGTTCTCGAAGTCCCAGACCTCGTTGGACGAGTAGCCCTGGTTGAGCCAGGCGCCGCCGTTGGCGACGAAGTTCTCGCCGTCACCCTGGTAGCCCTCGATGAACAGGTCGGCGGGCACGTCCTGGTCGACCAGGTAGCGGCCGAAGCTGTCGTTGATCGACCGCACGTAGATCCGCGCGTCGGTGCCCTGGAGGTTGGCCAGGTCCTCGATCGACGCGAACCCGTCCTGGTAGGTCTCCGGGTCCCAGAAGATCATCTGCGGGCTGCGGTCGAGCGGGGCCACCACGCCCACGGCCGGGTACGCGGCGGAGTAGATCGCCAGGTCGTCGCTGCTCACGAACGCCATGTCGGCGGTGACGTTGAAGCGCATGTTTCCGGCCGTGAGCGTCTGTATGGCGTCCTGACCCTGGCCCAGGCCGGGCCCGCCGTCCATGATCTGCAGCTCGATGCCGGTGTCGCCCAGCGGGCCGCGGTACTGGTTCTCGCTCATCTCGCCACCCGGGCCGATGAGCTGGTAGAAGGCCGCGTGCTCGACCTCGGCGAGCCAATCCTTCTGGACCACGAACGGGTCGGGGCAGACCTCGGTGAGGTCCGTCGTGTAGGGCGACTCGCCGCTGGGGGCCGCGCCCTCACCGGAGCCCTCGCCCTCGCCCTCGTCGTCGCCGCTGCACGCCGTGGCGAGCAGCGCGACGGCCAGCAGGGCGGCTGCCGGCCGCCACCGGCGGTTGTTCCTCATCGTGGTGTCTCCTGTGCTCAACGGTGAGTGTGGGATCACTGGTGCGGCGGCGCCCGGCCGTCACTCGTACGGCTCAGCGCCGGATCTCGCCCGACTCGTGCCAGGCACTGAACAAGCGGTTCCCCAGCCACGAGAACAGCACATAGACGCTGATGCTGAGCGCCGAGCTCCAGACGAGGGCGGCGTACATCGCCTCGTACTGCAGCTCGGTGCGGTAGTTGATGATCAGCTGCCCGAGGCCCTCGGCGCCGGACTGGAAGAACAGCTCGCCGACGATGGCGCCCACCACCGACAGGCCGGCCGAGATGCGGAGGCCGGCGAAGAGGGCCGGGGAGGCGTGGGGAAGGGCGAGCTTGCGCAGGGTCGTCGTCCAGCTGGCGCCCTGGAGGCGGAACAGGTCGTCCATGTCGCGGTCGACCGACCGCAGCCCCAGCAGCAGCGTCGTCGGGATGGGGAAGAAGGAGATGATGACGCAGACCATGGTCTTGGGCCAGATGCCGAAGCCGAAGGCCACGATGAGCAGCGGCGTGATGGCGAGGATCGGCACGCTCTGCAGGGCCACCAGGTAGGGGTAGCTGGCCCGCTCGAGCCAGCGGAACCGGAACATGAGGATGCCGAGCAGCCCCCCGGCCGCGATCGAGATGGCCAGGCCCTGGAACGCGATGCGGGCGGTGAGCATCAGGCCGGAGCGCAGGTCGCTCACGACCTCGGGGTCGGTGAGGCCCTGCGTCCAGATCTCGCCGACGCTGGGCATCAGGAACTGGCGGTGCTCGGGCAGCCGGGCCGCGAAGAAGGCGTAGGCGCCGAACAGGAGCGCCCCCATGACCAATGGGGGCACGGCCACCCTCAGCCGCCGCGCCCAGGGCGAGGTCCCGGGCGGGGTGGGCGGCGCCGGCGGCCTGGGGACGTCGGCGATGAGGCCCACGGGGCCGGCGTCGACGTCGCCCAGGGTGGTGTCGGCCACGGCGGCGCCCCTCAGCTCGCTGCCCGCAGCGCCGTCGAGATGCGCCCGTTGAGCTCGGCGAAGGCGGGCTCGTAGCGGGTCTCCGGCGTGCGCGGGTAGCTGTAGGGGACCGCGAACTCCTCCACGATCCGGCCCGGGCGGGTGCTCATGACGAGGACCCGACTCGCAAGGAAGCACGCTTCCGGGATCGAGTGGGTGATGAACAGCCCCGCGAACCGTTCGGCGGCGAACAGCGACAGCAGCTCGTCGTTGAGCCGCTCGCGGGTGATTTCGTCGAGGGCGCCGAACGGCTCGTCGAACAGGAAAACCCGGGGCTTGCGGGTGAGCGCCCGGGCCAGCGACGCCCGCATCTTCATGCCGCCCGACAGGCGCTTGGGGTAGTGGTCCTCGAAGCCGGTGAGGCCCACCAGGTCGATGGCGGCCTGCGCCACGCCGCGCCGTTCGGCCTTCGGGACGCCGTGCAGCTCGAGCAGCAGCTCGACGTTGCGCCGGACGCTGCGCCAGGGCAGCAGCGTGGCGTCCTGGAAGACGTAACCGAGGTTGGCCCGGTCGACCGCGACGCTGCCGTCGGTGTGGTCGACCAGGCCGGACGCCACCTTGAGCAACGTGGACTTGCCGCAGCCCGAGGGGCCCACGATGGCGACGATCTCGCCTTCGGCCACCGAGAACGTCGCCTCGGCGATCGCTTCGGTGCCGTCGGGGTAGGTCATGCGGATGCCGTCGAAGGCCAGGGCGGCCGCCGCGGCGCCGTCCTCACTGCCGTTCACGGCGTGCGACGCGCCGGGCATCGTCTGCATCGCGCGAGACCCTAGGAACGCGGCATGTGTGCCGCACGGACCATGCGTGAACGGTCGTTATCGGTCCCCTGACCCATATCTGACGGTCTAGTCGCTGCCACCCGGACGTCGGTGCAGCCACCGGCGGCCACGCGGCCGGAGCCACCGCCACCGTCACGGTCGTCGTTGCGACGACCCCGCCGCGGTGCCGACGGCCGGCTGGTCGGCGGCCGACGAACACGCCTGGCGTGGTCGTCGACGACGCTCGTAACGAACCGGCTGGGCAGCGCGCGCTGACCCGTTGCCCAGCCCGCCGCATCGGGTGGCGGTCGCCCCGGTCGTCGCCTTGACATGCGGCCGGCGACATGGCGTGATGAAAGCGCTCTCACACCGCCCCAGCAGGAGTTCGCCGTGCCAACGAGCAGTGTGCCGCGTCCCCGTGTCGATGCCCTCCCGCGGGCGCTGCGCTTCCCCGACGACTTCCTGTGGGGCGTGGGCACCTCGGCCTACCAGGTCGAGGGGGGCGTCGACCTCGACGGTCGCGGCCCGTCGATCTGGGACACGTTCGCCGCCCGCGGTGGCACCCGCCACGGTGACTCGGGGGCCGTGGCCGCCGACCATCGGCGGCGCATGGCCGACGACGTCGCCCTGCTGGCCCGCCTCGGCGTGCCCGCGTACCGGTTCTCGGTGGCCTGGCCTCGGGTGCAGCCGACCGGGCGAGGCCCCGCCAGTCAGGCGGGCCTCGACTTCTACCGCGCCCTGGTCGACGAGCTGCTGTCCCACGGCATCGAGCCGGTGGTCACGCTCTACCACTGGGACCTGCCCCAGGCGCTGGAGAACGCCGGCGGCTGGCCGGTGCGCGATACGGCGTACCGCTTCGCCGACTACGCCGGGCTGGTGGCCGACGCCCTGGGCGACCGGGCGCGGCGCTGGGGCACGGTCAACGAGCCCTGGTGTGCGGCGATGCTGGGCTACGCGGCCGGCGTCCACGCCCCCGGGCGCACCGAGCCCGGTGCCGCCGTGGCGGCCGCCCACCACCTGCTGCTGGCGCACGGGCTGGGCGTCGACGTGTTGCGGGGCCGCCTGTCCCCCGGTGCCGAGGTGGGCATCACGCTCAACCCCTATCCCGTGGTCACCGCCGGCACGTCCGACGCCGACCTCGACGCCGCCCGGCGCATCGACGGCATCGCCAACCGGCTCTGGTACGACCCGGTCCTGCGCGGGCGCTACCCCGAGGACGTGCTCGACGACCTGTCCACCGTCAGCGACCTGGCCCACGTACGCGACGGCGACCTGGGCGTCGTGTCCCGCCCCATCGACGTGCTGGGCCTCAACTACTACCGCCGGTACCACGTGTCGTACGAGCGGGGGGCGTCCGCGGTGTCGCCCTGGCCCGGCTCGCCCGACGTGTCCGTTGCCGCCCCCGACGAGCCCGCGACCGCCAACGGCTGGCGCATCGAGCCCGACGGGCTGTACGAGTCCCTCGTGCGACTCGTCACCGACTACGACCCGCCGCCGCTCGTCGTCCACGAGAGCGGGGGCGCCTTCCCTGACGCCGTCGGGCCCCACGGCCGGGTGGAGGACGGCGACCGCATCCGGTTCCTCGACGCCCACCTCCGGGCCGCCCACGACGCCGTCGCCGCCGGCGTCGACCTGCGCGGCTACTTCGTGTGGTCGTTCCTCGACAACTTCGAGTGGGCCGAGGGATACGCCCACCGCTTCGGCCTGGTGCACGTCGACTACGCCACCCAGGCCCGCACGCCCAAGGCCAGCGCCGAGTGGTTCGGCGGCGTCGTGGCCGCCAACGGCCTGCCGCCCGCATCCCCCGCCCCGCCCGGCCCCGCGTGCGGCGACCCATGAGCGTCGCTCACCCCACGCTCGAGGACGTGGCCGCCCACGCCGGCGTGTCCCGCGCCACCGCGTCCCGGGTGGTCAACGGCGTCGGCCGCGTCTCGCCCAGCACCCGCCAGGCCGTCGAGGCGGCCGTCGACGCGCTGGGCTACGTCCCCAATCAAGCCGCGCGCAGCCTGGCCGGCCACCGCACCGACACGGTGGCCCTTGTCGTCTGCGAGCCCAGCGGCCAGCTCTTCGCCGACCCGTACTTCGGGCAGGTGGTGCGG
>DATFOS010000124.1:0-4901 GCA_035265325.1 Acidimicrobiales bacterium | reverse complement strand
AGGAGCTGGGCTTCACCAAGCTGGCGGAGAAGCGCCGGCTGCCCGGCACCGGCACCGACGTCAGCCTGGTGATGGCCGACGCGAACGGCCACCCGTGGCTCGTCGACCTGAGCGGGGCCTACACGACGGTCCGGCTCAACGGGCTGCGCCGGCCCGACCTGCTGTGGCGGGCCATCGGCAAGGCACACGTGGTCGCCAACGCCCGGCCCGGCCTCGGCGCGCTGGCCGAGGCGCCGTTCCTCCTGCTCACCTCGCACCTCCCGGCGCCCGCCGGCGACGGCGACGTGGCCCTGCGCTCGACGTCGCCGGCCGTCGTCTTCGACGCCGTCGAGCTGCTCGACCCGGCCGGCATCGAGCGCCTCCGCCTCTACGCCAAGGGCGGTCACCACCAGCGCCCCGAGCCCGGCTTCTGGCCGGCCGTCGACGGTCCCGGCCACACCCGGGGGTAGCCCTCTGGCCGACCACCGCACCACCATCACCGAGCTCGTCACCGGCCTCGGGGCGCTGGGCTACGACGACATCGACGCCGCGCTCGCCGCCCGCCCGGCCGAGATGGTCAGCCTGTCGCCCGAGCAGTGGGGCCTGCTCGACGAGTTGCACTCCGGCGGACGCTTCCGGCAGGAGTTCCACGCCGCGTTCGCCAACGGTGCCGCCTTCCTCGCCGCCCGCGACGGCCTGCGGGGGCGCCGGCCGATCGTCGTGGAGTGGCGGGGCGGCCAGCGCCAGCCGGGCGACGAGCCGGTGCCGGCCGACCTGCGCATCGACCACGTGTTCCTGGTCAGCTGCAAGTACCTGTCCAAGATCGTGACCAACTCGTCGCCGGCCACGGTGTTCGACCGGCTGCTGAGCGGGGGCCACGGCGGCCGGTCCGCCGACTGGTACGCCGAGGTCGCCCCCGACCGCTATCAGGCGCTCTACCAGGATGTCCTCGCCCACATGGCCTCGACTCCCACGCTCGAGGGAAGCGGTCTCGGTCCCGGAACAGGGGCCGGATGCGGAACCGGTCTCGGCCGCGGCACCGGGATCGGCACCGGGGCCGGATCCGCAGCCGAAGCCGGGGCGGAGGTCGGGACGGGGCCCGGGACCGGGGTGGCGGCCCGGGCGGAGGCCGGGATCGGCGACGGATCCGGCGAGGCCTGGCCGGCCGAGGTGGGGGCGCTGACGCCGGTGCAGCGCCGGGCGCTGAAGCACGCCCTCGGCGGCGGGCGCTGGCCGGCGCCGCTGCGGCCGTCCGCCACGGCGTTCGCCTGCGCGGTGGCCGAGGCGTCGGCCGACCGGTGGCGGGCCGCACTCGCCGGGGCCGATCGCGAGCGGGCGCTGTGGCGGCTCCTGCGCATCGGGAGCGCGCCGTACTTCGTTCTCGGCGCCTCCGGCGACGGCTCATTGCGCCTGCGCATCGGCACGGCGTGGGACTGGCGCCAGCACTTCCGCATCGTCGACGTGGCCGTCACGCCGGCGGTCCGCGAGCAGCCCGTCGTCGAGTGGGCGGTCACGGTCGCCGGTCGCCGGTCCGCCGCCGAGCGGACGGTGGCGGGCCACGTCGAGGTCCGCTGGAGCCACGGCAAGTTCGCCCAGCCGCCCGAGGCCAAGGTCTACCTGGACACGCCCCACGCCAAGGTCCCGGGCTACTGGCCCCTCACCTGACGCGCCGCCCGCGAGCCGCCCGCCCTCGGCTCCCTCCCGGCCGCCCCCGGACGGGCGCGACCGACCCGGCGGGGCGGCGACACCGGGGGGAGGTGCCACCGCCCGCCGGGGAGGAGGTCAGTCGCCTGACGCCTCCCCGGCCGCAACGTCGCCGTCGGCGGCGATCGTGGCGTCGGCCTCCGACGAGATCGCGGCCGGGTTGGACCCGCCATGGGCGTGGTTGCAGGACTGCGTCTCGCCGGGGGCGACCTGCCCGCCGCCGATGCCGTCGAGGGCCGAGAACGGACCGCACTCGTGCGGCTGGATCCACACGTGGATCATCGGGATCGGCTCGCCGAGCCGCGTCGTGCCGGGCCGGCACTCCTGCGGCGGCATGGCCACGTCCGCAACCACCCACTGGTTGGGCTGGCCGGCGTAGCAGAGGTCCTCGTGGACGTGGAACTGGGTGAGCGGGCCACCGATGTCCGGCACGTTGTCGAGCGTGTCACCCCGCCGCAGCATGAACATGGCCGCCGCCAGCGTCTTCTCGTTCGGGCCGGTCACCCGGAACACGAGCGACTCGGGGTGGTTCGGGTCGAGCACGTACTCGTCGTCGAAGGACGGCCAGTTGACGAAGTGCTCGAAGCCGGTCCCGGCGTCGCCGATCGAGTAGTAGCCGAGCTCGTTGAGGCGCGCCTCGTCGGCCTGGTTGGGCCCGTCCGCCGCGAACTGCGGCAGGTCTTCGAGGGTGTCGGTGACCAGCGCTTCCGCCCGGGCCTGCTGCTCGGCAGACACGCCCTCGACGCCGCTCAGGTTCACGGGGAGCGTGGCGTCATAGGGCTCGGGGGCGATCGCCATCTCGGCCATGTCGTGCCCGCCGGTCGCGTGCCCACCGGCCGCGTGGCCACCGGCCGCCTCGTCGTGGCCGCCGCTGCTGTGGGCGTGGCCGCCGGTGAGGACCATGGCCGGCCCGGCGAGGCCGAGGGCGGCCAGGGCGGCGACGCCGGCGAGGCCGGGCCGTGGGCTCCGCACCCAGGCGACGCCCACCAGGGCCAGCACGCCGCCCACCACGGCCACGGCGGCGAGGCCGGCGGCGGTGGTGTCGGCGAACTGGATGCTCTCGGACTCCTCCAGGCCCTCGATGAAGGAGATGCCGCTGGTCTTGGCCAGGACCCAGCCGCCGACGGCGGCGAGATTGAGTGCTACGCCGGCGAGCGTCAGGAGCCGGTGCGAGCGGACCAGGACGAAGCCGCCCCAGGCGAGCTGGGCGGCGGCGAGGACGGTGAAGGCGATGGCCGCCTGGCGGGTCTCGCCGTGAGCGCCGGCGGCGGCGGCGTGGATGGCGCCGGCCGCGAGCGACGCCATCCCGGCGGCGGCAAGCACGCCGGGCACCCGGTTGCGGCCCGGGTGGTCGGCCGGTTGATCGGCGGGTCGGTCCTCGGCTGCGCGATCGACACTGAACACGGAGTGTTCCCCCCAAGAAAGTCGTCGGTTCCCCCGGAACGAGGCTACCGGCCCGGCCCCCGACCTACATACACCGTACGTAACGCGGGATTCTCACCCGGTCGGAGGAGGCCCGAGGTGGCGAGAGCGGCCGGCGGCCCGCCAGCACTCCCGAACGCTCAGGCGCGGTCCTTGTGGCAGACCGCTTCGAGCATGAAGCCCCACGGGTCCAGCCAGAAGGTTGCGTAGTAGGGGGGCGGGTACTCCGGGAACGGCCGGGGCGGATGCAGGATCTCGGCGTCCCGGGCCACGGCCCACTCGTGCACGGCGTCGACCGCCGACCGCGTCGGGACCATGAACGCCAGATGCTGGAGGCCCGTCCGGTGCCGGGAGTACGGCGCCGGGCCGGGCCCCGCCGCCGGGTAGAGGAACAGGTACGTGCCCGGCTTCCCGCCCGCCGGCCGGTAGGCGGCCTGGTCGTCGGCCCGCAGGAAGGGCTCGAACCCCACCAGCGCCATCAACTCGTCGTAGTAGGCGACCGCAGCGCCGAGGTCGTCCACGTTGAGGCCGATGTGCCCGAGCATCCACGCAGCCTGCCAGCCCCGGCGCCGGACCTCCTCAGAAGCCGCCGCTGGTCATCGCCGCCGTCATGAGCAGGACACCGAGGGCGATGAGGGCGATCTCCACGACGATGGCCCGGCGGAGGAGGTCCCAGGCGGCCGGCTCGTCCCGCTCCACGATGGCCGGGGCCACTACGCCGTAAGCCTCCACTACCGAACGGAGCGTCGGTAGTGGAGACCTTAGGACGTGCGACCGTCGATGACTACCGGTTCTTGGGGGCGTGGAGCGTCAGGACCAGGACGCCATCGCCTGCTGGAGGTTCCGGTCGAGCGCCTCGAGGAACTCCTCGGTGGTGAGCCACGGGGTGTCGCCACCGACGAGGAGGGCGAGGTCCTTGGTCATGTCGCCGCCCTCGACCGTGCCGACGCACACGTTCTCGAGCGTGTGGGCGAAGCGGGCGACGTCCGGCGTGCCGTCGAGCCGGGCCCGGAAGGTGAGGGCGCGGGTCCAGGCGAAGATCGACGCGATCGGGTTCGTCGACGTCTTCTCGCCCTTCTGCCACTGGCGGAAGTGGCGGGTGACCGTGCCGTGGGCGGCCTCGGCCTCGCACGTCTTGCCGTCGGGCGTGAGGAGGACGGACGTCATCAGGCCCAACGAGCCGAAGCCCTGGGCGACCGTGTCGGACTGGACGTCGCCGTCGTAGTTCTTGCACGCCCACACGTAGCCGCCCTCCCACTTGAGGGCGGCGGCGACCATGTCGTCGATGAGGCGGTGCTCGTAGGTGAGGTCGGCGGCCTCGTAGTCGGCCTTGAACTCGGTCTCGAAGACCTCGGCGAACAGGTCCTTGAACCGGCCGTCGTAGGCTTTGAGGATCGTGTTCTTCGTCGACAGGTAGACGGGGTAGCCGCGATCGAGGCCGTAGCGGAACGACGCCCGGGCGAAGTCGCGGATCGAGTCGTCGAAGTTGTACATGCCCATGGCCACGCCGCCGCCGGTGAACTGGGCGACCTCGTGCTCGATGGGGGCGCCGCCGTCATCGGGCACATAGGTGATCGTCACCGTGCCGGGACCGGGCACGACGAAGTCTGTGGCCCTGTACTGGTCGCCGTGGGCGTGGCGGCCGATGACGATCGGCTTGGTCCACCCCGGGACCAGCCGCGGCACGTTCGAGCAGATGATCGGCTCGCGGAAGACGACGCCGCCGAGGATGTTGCGGACGGTGCCGTTCGGCGACCGCCACATCTTCTTCAGGCCGAACTCCTCGACGCGGGCCT
>DATFOS010000123.1:0-7674 GCA_035265325.1 Acidimicrobiales bacterium | reverse complement strand
CACCCGGAGTCGAACCTCTCCGGCAGCGCCGGGACCGTCGGCCCGGGCAGGCCGACCTCGGCGATGGCGGCCGGCTGGCTCACGTCGGTGTCGCTCACCCAGTCGTTGGTCTTGACCTCTCGCACGCCCGTGAGGCGGAAGCGGAACTGCGAGCCGGTGAGCGGCTCGGGCAGGTCGAGGTCGACCGTGGTGGTGGCGTTCTGCTCCTCGCTGTCCTCGATGGCGGGCAGCTCGACCTCGGCCCGGATGTCGCCGTCGACCCACACCTCGACCAGGGTCGGCACCGAGTGGAGGCCGTCGGCGACCACGCTGAGCGGGACGCGATCGACCGTCACCGGCTCCGGGAGCGTGACCTCGAACCACGACCGCATCGGCTGGGACCGCGCCGAGGTCCAGGCCGTCGACTCGTCGCCGTCGAAGGCGGCCGCCGGGGTGGCGACCCCGCCGGTGAGCTCGCTGGACGATCGCACCCACGGCACCGAGCCGTCGTGGGGCCGGCCCAGCAGGTCGTCGAGCAGGTAGCTGTCGGCCCGGGCGGACAGCCGCGCCTCGCCGCTGAGCGTGAAGTCGCGCGCCGTCGGCAGCGTGAACTGGCGGATCATCTGCCGCTCGTCGTCGTTGCGGGTCGGGTCGGACGCGTCCTGCCGCTGGCGCTCGACGGCGATGGCGAGCGGGTGGTCGAGCGAGTCGCTCCCGGCGTCGGCCAGCAGGTCGGTGGGGAGGCGGATCGACTCGGTCGTCGGCGTGAGGCCGGCGCCCGACCCGATCGTCACCTCGGCGAACCCGACGCTGCCGTAGCTGGCGAAGCGGGGGGCGTCGCCGACGGTGTCGGCGAGGATCTCGATGGAGAGGCGCTCGAACGTGCGCTCGTCGAACTCGACCACCTGGCCGGGCTCGTCGCGGGACTGCTCGGTGAGCTCCACCTCGATGCTGTCGCCGTCGTCGAACGTCAGGCGCACCTCGGTGATGAAGCGGTCGCGGGCGCCGGTGGTCGGCTGCGTGAGGGTGATGCGGTCGGCCGTCACCGGGTCGTCGACGGTGAGCTCGAGCCGCTCGCCCCGGGCGTCCGAGAACGCCGCCGTGCGCCAAGCCGTCTCCGTGTCGCCGTCGACGGCGTAGGGCGGCCGCTCCTCGGCGGTGAACGTGATCGGGTTGCCGTAACTGGTGGCCTCGGCCACAACGTCGCCGCTGGTCACGGCGACGGTCTGCGACTCGGTCCCGGCGTCGGGGAAGACCGGCAGCCGGTTGTCGGTGAGGTCGGTGTCGAGGACTCCGCCCTCCTCGGTCTCCGTGTAGCCCCGGGTGTGGCGGACGGTGGTCCACCGCTCGCCCCGTTTGCGGTTCGAGTCGGTGAGCAGGAGGACCGCCCCGTCGTCGAGGGCCGCCTCGACCTCGTCGGGCTCGAGCGACGCCGCGTAGTGGATCAGCTCGGTGCCGTCGAGGAGCCCCGCCCCGGCGCCGGACACGAGGCCGGAACCGTCGCCCGCCACCAGCAGCGGGTTGGCCACCGGCTGGGCGGTGACGATGCCCCGGGGGCCCTCCACCGGGATGGACGCCACCTCGGGCGGGTCGGGGATCGAGGGGTCGGTGAGCAGCAGCAGCTCGTCCTCGAGCTGGACGTCCTCGATCGTCTCGTTGGGCGCACCCGGGCCGAACCCGACCGGCTCGCCGAGGCCCGGGGCGCGGCCGATGAAGTCCCAGAAGATGCGGGGCCGTGGCGTGTTGTAGCGCTCGTACTGGAGGTCGCTCTGGACCACGATGTCGCCCACCCGCATCAGCCGGGCGATGGCGGCGACGGCGTCGGGGTCGGCGGTCCGCTCCTGGAACGGCAGGTCGAAGGCGTTGAGCAGGTTGGCCGACGCCCGCGACCCGTAGGGGATCAGCTCGCGGGCGACCGACGGCCGGTCGATCATCCCCGGCAGGATCGGGTCGACCGTGTTGCCCCACCGGTAGCTGGCGAAGTCGCTGCCGGGCAGGACCAGCACGCGGGTGTCGTGGTCGCGGGCGTCGACGTACTGGGCCACCTCGTCCCAGTACTCGGGGACGTCGTTGCGGCGCAGGTTCTCGGGGACGAAGTCGCCGGTCCACAGCGGCGGCAGCGCCAGCACGGCGAGCGCGACGGCGATGACGATGGACGGCCGGCCCGTGCGGGGCCAGCGCCGGACGACGCTGGCCAGGCCGGAACCGAGCAGGACGGCGAGCGCCAGCGCCACGAGCGGGACCGCCCGGGGCAGGCTGCGCATGGCCAGGCCGGTGTCGGACTCGAGGAACGTCTTCACCAGCCGCGCCCACGGCGTGCCGGGGTCGGACCACGGGTAGGCGCCGACGGCCAGCGCCGTGCCGACGACCAGGAGCAGGACGAAGTAGGCCCGGTGGCGCCAGCGGGCCACCACGCCGCCCAGCAGCCCCAGCATCGGGATGAAATAGGTGAGCGCCACCAGCGGCACGGACTGCGTGTAGGCGACGCTGGGCTCGATCCAGGGGCCGAGCCTGTCACCGCCGTAGAAGAACCAGTAGCCGAGCCCGCGCAGGACCTCGTGGCTGACCGATACCGCCGCCACGACCTGGGCGGTCTCGGTGTAGCGGAGGATCTCGATGCCGTTCGTGGACTGGACGGACAGGCCCGAGATCCACCACAGCGACAGCGGCACGGTGATGGCGGCGAGGCGGGCGGCGGCCATCAGCACCGTCCGCAGCGACGCCTCCTTCGCCACCCAGACCGCGTGGCCGAGCCACAGCAGCGGCGCCACGCCCACGAGGAACAGGGCGGTGGCGTTGATCGAGCCGCAAGTCGCGACCGTCAGGGCGAAGAGGGCGGGGTAGCGCCAGCCCTTCGACCGGACCGTCAGCATCGTGAAGGCGATCAGCCACGGCAGCGCCACGAACGGCAGGAGTAGGCCGGACAGCCGGGCCACCAACGTGAGCAGGAAGGGGCTGAGGGCGTAGGCGAACGTGGCGGCGATCAGGCCCGGGCCGCTCCAGTTGAGTTTCCGGAGGAGGTAGGCCACGCCGGCGCCGGCGCCGAAGATGAGCGTGCCCCACCAGAGGCGCTGGGCGGCCCAGTCGGGGACGCCGATGGCGTCGAGCAGCCAGTAGAAGGGCCCCATCGGCCACAGGAAGCCGATGTTCTGGTGGGTGACCGTGCCGAAGCCGACCGTCGGGTCCCACATGGACCAGGCCCGCGACAGCAGCCGGGCCGGGTCGAGGTACAGGTAGGTCTTCGTGTCGGCGCTGACCCACTGGCGCTGGGTGAGCAGGAGCGGGACGTACGCGACGACCGCGAGGCCGAGGTGGAGGCGGGCCGACTCCGTTGCCGGCCGCGGAACCGGGTTCCTCATGAGCGGGCGCGGCGCCTCGACACCTCGGCGGCGATGATCCGCATGAGCTCGGTCGACGTGTTCGACCAGGTCAACGTGCGGGCGTAGGCCAGCGCCCCGGTGGCCAGCCGGCGCCGCAGCACCTCGTCGCCGAGCACGGAGGCCAGGGCGCCGCCGAGCTCGTCGGCCTCGGCCAGGACGCCGGTCTCGCCGTGGCGCACTGCGTCGGCGTGGCCGGCGATGCGCGTGGCCACCGCCGGCGTGCCGCAGGCGGCCGCCTCGGTGAGCGTCATGCCCCAGCCCTCGTGGGCCGAGGCCGAGGCCACCACCCAGGCCCGGCGGTACAGGTCGACCTGCTCCTCGTCGCTGATGCGGCCCCGCAGGGTGACCCAGTCACCGGCACCGAGCTCGGCGATCAGCGCCTCGAGGCGCGGGCGCTCGAAGCCCTCCCCGACGATCTCGAGCTGCAGGTCGGGCACCATCCGGCGGGCCTCGTAGGCGGCACGGACCAGCAGGTCGTAGCGCTTGACCGGCGCCAGCCGGCCGCACGCCACGGCGAGCGGCACGTCGTTCAGCGCCACCTCACCGGGGGAGAAGCGGGGGTCGATGCCGGGCGGCACCACCGATACCCGCTCCTCCGGGAAGCCGAGGGCCTGGACCATCTCGCGTTTGGACGACTCGGACAGCGTGACCACGGGCGCCCGCCTGTAGAACGGCGGCGCCACCCTGGCCTCGAGGAACCGGCCGGCGGCGCCGAGGCGCGGCCCGAGCATCATGTCCCACATCGCGTCGTGCACGTGATGCAGGAACGTGACGCGGGGCCCCGGGTTCCAGATCGGCGAGAGGAACGGCATGCCGTTCCAGATCTCGATGAGGACGTCGCGGGGGCCGGTGCGCCGGAACAGCTCGGCGGCGGCGGCCCGGGGGAAGACGGAGTAGCGGCTGCCGCGCCGGACGACCTTGTAGCCGTCGCGCACGGCCTCCTGCGGGCGACCCGGCGAGAACGAGGTGCGCATCGTCACGTCGACGCCGGCGGCCGCCCACAGCTTGGCCACCTCGTCGATGTGGACCTCGGACCCGCCGGCCTCGTCGTCGTCGAGGTCGCGCCACGCGAGGACGTGGACGCGGCGCACGCCGGCCGCTGCGGCCAGGTCGCCGATCTTCGCCACGGGATCGGCGAGGTCGTCCAGGGCGTTGCTCACGTGTACGTCGTCCTTCCCCCAACGGCTGGTGCCGTCCTCGCCGGCGGCACCTGGGCTCGGGTGGCCGGGCCGCCGACTGGAGAGATGGGAATCGGGCACCAGGTCGCCCGTATGCTACGGACTCGCGCGCCACCGCACCAACGACCCTCCCGGTCCTGCGGCAGAGCGCGGCCCCCAGCCTCCGAACCATCCATCCAACCCGTCACGGAGCTGCCCTGTGAGCGCCACGAACCCCTCTCTCGACGAGGCCCTCGATGGGGTCGAGGGCTGGTTCAGCCCCGACCAGGTCGAGCGCGTCGCCACCCGCGCCGGCGAGGTCCCGGCCGGCGGGCGCGTCGTCGAGATCGGCAGCTTCCGTGGTCGGTCGATGGTCGCCATCGGGCTCTCCGCGCCCGCGGGCGTCGAGATCTACGCCATCGACCCCCACGCCGGCAACGACCGCGGGCCCCAGGAGATCGAGGGCTTCGAGGACGAGGCCGCCGTCGACTCCAAGGTCTTCCTCGACAACCTCGAACGGGCCGGGGTGCGCGAGCGCGTCACGTACGTGCGGAAGTTCAGCCACGACGCCCACGGCGACGTCCCGGGCGACATCGACCTGCTGCACATCGACGGCGCCCACCGCTTCCGCCCCGCCGGCGACGACATCAGGGCCTGGGGTGCCCGCGTGAAGCCGGGCGGCACGATGCTGATCCACGACTCGTTCTCGTCGATCGGCGTGACCGGAGCCATCGCGGCCACGCTGCTGGCCTCGGGCCAGTGGTCCTACCAGGGCCGCAGCCGCTCGCTGGCCGAATACCGCAAGGTGGCGCCGTCGGGGCGCGCCGGCAACATCGGCCGCCAGCTGGCGCAGCTGCCGTGGTTCGCCCGCAACGTGCTGATCAAGGTGCTGGTCACGGCCAAGCTGGGCAGGGTGGCCAAGGCCCTGGGTCACGACGGCGAGTCCTGGCCGTACTGACCCGCCGGGTCACCGACCTCGCCGGGTCGCCGCGAGGTCCGAGGAACGCCCCGCCCGCCCCGGGTGGGGCGTTCCCGCGTCAGGAGGGCGTGTCGCCCTGGACGGCGAGCGGCGGCGTGGACGCGCCGTTGCCGTTCGACGCCGCCGTCGGCGAGGTGGCGCCGGCGCTCGCCACATCGGCCTTCGCATCGTCGGGAGCGACCGGGACGGCGGCGGCCACGGCCTCCGTGGGTGCCGGGGCCGGGGTGGGGAACCTCCGCTGGCGCCGGGCACCGCCGGGGAAGCGCTTGAACACCCGGTCGCGGACGCCCCACCAGGTCACGAGCGTCATGGCCTCGCCGATGATGTGCCACGACATCTTGGACACGCCGCGCACCCGGTCGTTGAAGGTGATGGGCACCTCGACGATCGTGGCGCCGAGCCGATGGGCCCGGTAGTTCAGCTCGACCTGGAAGCCATAGCCCGTGGCCCGGGTCGAGGCCGACTCGAGCTGCTGCAGGATCACGGACCGGTAGGCGCGGAAGCCCGCCGTGGCGTCGTTCACCTGCAGGCCCAGCATGCGCGAGGCGTAGTAGTTGCCGATCCGGCTGAGCGCCCGGCGGCGGAACGGCCAGTGCGGCGTCGAGCCCCCCGGCACATAGCGCGACCCGATGGCGACGTCGGCCCCCTCGTCGATGCGCTGGAGCAGCTCGGGAAGCTTCTCGGGCGGGTGCGAGAAGTCGGCGTCCATCTGGACGAGGACCTCGTAGCCCCGCTCGAAGCCGGTCTCGAACCCGGCGCGGTAGGCGACGCCGAGCCCGCCCTTCCCCGGCCGGACCAGGACGCCGACCTGCCCCAGCTCCTCGCCCGCGGCCCGGGCCAGGTCGGCCGTGCCGTCGGGGGAGTTGTCGTCGACGACGAGGATGTCGACCGACGGCGCCGCGGCCCGCACCCGCCGCAGGATGTCGGCGATGTTCTCGGCTTCGATGTAGGTCGGGATGACGACGAGTGTCTTCAACATGCGAGGCCCCGGGCGGTGAGCGGACGGGACACGGCGAGCCGTGGCCCACGGACGTTGGGGTGACGGCGCCCGGCCCGACCACGGCCGCCGTCGGTGCCGCCGGCGAACGGGCCGGCGACGGATTCCGATGCCAGAAAGCTAGTCGTCACGCGCCGTCATCTCCCGTGTCCGGCGCGTCTCCCGACGTGCCGGACACGGCGTCGCAGCGCAGGTACAGCTCGTAGATCGGGCGGGGCACGCCGTCGAACCCGGTGTTCGAGCCGTACTCGTCGTGGAGGCAGAAGTCGTCGGCGAGGACCTGGTTGGGCTCGTCGGAGCCGAGCTCCTCCGAGGTGTTCGGCTCGTCCCAGTCGTCGTAGACCGTGGACAGGATGACCACGTCGGCCTCGCGCAGCTCGTCGGCGAGGCCGGAGTCGTCGGCGTTGGCCACGCCCGGGTCCATCTCGATGTAGTGGGTGCCGGGGTCGAGCTGCGGCAGCAGGAAGTAGAAGAACACCTCGCTGTAGGGCGTCTTGCGGAGGTCGCCCGTGCCGACGATCAGCGAGTCGCCCGGCTCGCTGTTGGCCTCGACGTCGCCGATGACTTCCTCGGCCGCGTCGGCCACCGCGGCCCGGCCGTAGTAGAAGGACCGGCCCCGGTTCGAGATGTTGGAGACCTCGCGGTCGTGGCCGAGGCTCTGGGCCGCGTAGTCGGCGTACCAGCGGTACGTGTAGGCGGGGAACAGCAGCATGAGCGCCATCGGAGCCAGCACGGCGGCCCCGGCGACGAGACCCCGGCGGCGGCTCTCGGCCTCGACCGGGTCGGACGCGCCCAGCCGGCGCAGCCGCAGCGTCTCGGCGATGAACGCCGGCAGGAGGCCGAACGGCACGCAGCTCACCCACGACAGGTGGGCGGTGTCGGCCCGCTGGACGGCCTGGGGCAGCAGGCCGCAGGCGAACAGCGCGAGACCGACGAGCCGCCAGGCGTGCACGCTGCCGGCCCGCCGTGCGTGCACGGCCATCACCAGTAGGGACAGGCACACGGCCACCAGCACCCAGAAGAAGACGGCCACCTGCATGGTCATCGACGGCTCGGGCAACGGCCACGGGAACTCGCGCAGGGCGTAGGCCCGGTTCAGGAAGCTCGGGAAGTAGTCGGTCGGCGGCGGGAACGGCAGCCGGCGCCCGGGGCGCAGCTCGAACACCGGCTCGAGGACCATGC
>DATFOS010000122.1:0-2703 GCA_035265325.1 Acidimicrobiales bacterium | reverse complement strand
ACCGTCGAACATGCCGATGGTGAGCACCGAACCCCTGGCCAACGGCGGGATGGGCGCACCCTCGTGGACGATCTGCACGACGTCGGAGGGTACCGGCCACGCCGTCCTACCTGTCCACCCGGTCCGGGCGCCTGGCGGGGGCGACGCTCACGAAGCCGGGTCACCGGACCAAGTGGCCTGCAGCAACCTGACGGTGGGGCGCGCGCTCGGTACTGTGCACCCCATGGCTGGGGGCCGCTCGTATCGTGACGCGCCGCCGCCGTCGCTTCGGCGTCTCCTCGCCGTGCTGGCGGCGGCGTGCCTGGTGCCGATCGCCGCCGCCGCCGTGACCAACGCCGCCACCGGCGACCGCGTCGAGACGAGGGACCGTGCGTCGGGTTCCCCGACGGCGGGCGACTCCGGGCGGCCGGGCGGGTCTGCGACGGCCGGCACACCGTCATCGCCGTCATCGGCGACCGAATCGGAGGGCACCTCGGAGTCGAGCCCGCCCTCGAGCGCGGCGACGACAACGCCCGCCGCCACACCGTCGACACCACCGACCACCCGCGCCGCCGCGACGACCACCACCGCGCCGCAGACGACGGAGTCCCAGGTCCTGGCGGCCCCACCACCGCCGTCGCCCGCCGACGACGTGCTGACGCTCGTCAACGAGGCCAGAGCCAAAGCGGCCCCGGCGTGCGCACCCCTGCGCGCCGACGACCGCCTGGCCGTCGCCGCCCAGGCCCACAGCGACGACATGGCCGCGCGCGATTACTTCTCCCATACCAGCCCGGAGGGCGACGACTTCGTGGACCGCGCCAAGGCCGCCGGCTACGACAGCCCCGGCGGCGAGAACATCGCGGCTGGCTACCCCAGCGCCGCCGCCGTCATGGACGGCTGGATGAGCTCGCCGGGACACGCGGCGAACATCACGCAATGTGCGTTCACCGCCATCGGGGTCGGCGTCAACTCCGACGGCTGGTACTGGACCCAGGTCTTCGGGTACTAGCGACCAGACGATCGCAGGGTGACGTCGAACGTCGCTGTGGCCGGACCAGAGCCGGTTCGCTCGATCGGGACCGTGAGCTCGGGCCTGTCGGCCCCGATCGTGTCGTTGCCCAGCCACTCGTCGCCGGCGAAGAACACCATCGTCGTCAGCGGCTCGTGGCCGGGGGCCGCGGCCTTCAGGTGGATGTGAGCCGGCCGATAGGCGTGCCGCCCCAACCGAGCCAGCAGGACACCGACCGGGCCGTCGGTCTTCACCTGATAGGGCGGCGGAACGATTGTGCGCAGTTCGTAGCGACCGTCTGGGCCCGTCCGGATGACCCCGCGCCAGCGTGGCTGCCCGGCGAGCTGGTCGACCTGAACGTCGTAGAGGCCCGAGGCGTTGCACTGCCAGACGTCGAGCTCGGCGGCCGCCACGGGTGCGCCACCAGCGCGCACGACGCCGGACATGACGAGTCGCTCGCCCGGCTCGTCGTCGCCGACGAGCGTGCCCGGGTTGCCGATCTCGGGCGCCGGACGCCAGAACGGGCCGAGCACGTTGGCGGCCGTGGCGGCGTCGTCAGGCGAGCGCGTGAGGTCGTTGACCAGCACCGAGAGCCGCATGACGTCGGACAGCAGGATCATCTCGTCGGCCGCCGCCACCTCGCCCAGGAACGTGAGTGCGGCGTACCACTCGTCCTCGCTCACGCCGTAGCGCTCGATCACGCCCGACATCGCGTCGCAAGTGGCGGCCACCAGCTCGGCGAGCCGCTCGCCCGGCACGCCAGCGAGGGCCCGGCCCGCCGGCTCGACGGTCACGTCATCCATCAACTCCTCCTCGTGTCACGCTTCGACCACCACGGCGATCCCCTGCCCCACCCCGATGCACATCGTCGCCAAGCCCCAGCCGCCGCCCCGCCGACGCAGCTCCCACACCAGCGAGGTGAGAATGCGCCCGCCCGAGCATCCGAGCGGGTGGCCGATGGCGATGGCGCCGCCGTTGGGGTTGACGATCTGGGGGTCGAGGTCGGGCCAGTGCACCAGGCAGGCCAGCGCCTGGGCGGCGAACGCCTCGTTCAGCTCGACGACCGCCAAGTCAGCCCACCCGATGCCCGCCCGCTTGAGAGCCCGCTCGGCGGCCTCCACCGGCCCGAGGCCGTAGAGCGGCGGCTCGACCGCTGAGGTGGCGCGCCCGGCGATGCGCGCCAGCGGCTCGGCAGTCAGTCGCCCGGCTGTGGCCTCGTCGGCCAGCAGCATGGCGGCGGCGCCGTCGTTGAGCGGCGAGGCGTTGCCGGCCGTGACCGTCCCGGCCGGCCGGAAGCTGGGACGCAGCCGCGCCAGCGCCTCGAGCGTGCTGTCGGACCGCACGCTCTCGTCCCGATCGAGGAGCCGGTGCCCGTCATCGTCGACCGGCACAGTGGTCTGGTCGTCGAAGCTGCCCCGGTCCCACGCCGCGGCGGCCTGCTGGTGCGACCGTAGGGCGAAGGCGTCCTGGGCCTCACGGGAGATGCCGTGCCGCTCGGCGAGGATCTCCGCGCCCTCGCCCAGCGAGACCGTCCACTCGGGCGGCATGCGGGGGTTGACCAGCCGCCATCCCAACGTGGTGGAGTGCAGGGTCTCCGGGCCGCGGGGGAAGGCAGTGTCGGGCTTCGACAGCACCCACGGCGCCCGGCTCATCGACTCCACGCCGCCGGCCACGGCGACCGCGGCGTCGCCCACCGCGATGGCCCTGTTGGCTTC
>DATFOS010000121.1:0-6960 GCA_035265325.1 Acidimicrobiales bacterium | reverse complement strand
ACGAACTGCAGCAGGTCACCCACGACCACCGGCGCCAACCCGAGGGACAGCTCGTCGATCATCAACAGGCGCGGCTTGGTCAGCACCGACATGGCGAGGGCCAGCATCTGCTGCTGGCCACCGGACAGGCTCCCCGCCGGCTGGGAGGCGCGCTTCCGCAGCATCGGGAACAGCTCCTGCAGCCGGTCGACGTCGGCGGCGAGGCCGTCTCGGTCGCCACGACGCAGCCAGCTGGCGACCCGCATGTTCTCGGCCACGGTCAGCGTCGGGAACGTGCCCTTGCCGCCCGGCATCTGGGCGACCCCGTGGGCGGCCACGACGTGGGCCGGACATCCGGTGAGGTCGTCACCCCCGACGAGGACGCGGCCGGCCGTCGGTGGCGCCAGCCCGGAGATGGCGTTGAGCAGGGTCGACTTGCCGGCGCCGTTCGTGCCGAGCAGCGCCACGGCCTCCCCGGCCCGGACCGCCAGGTCGACGCCGAAGAGCACCGGCACCCCGCCGTACCCGGCCTCGACGTCCCGGACGTCGAGCAGCCACTCCCCCGCCGCGCCGTTGCTCCCGCCTCGTGAACCGTTGGCGGCCGGCAGGGAGACGTCCACGCCCTGCGCCCCGGCCTCTGCCGCCTCCCCTTCCGGCCGATCGGAGCCCGCACCGAGCGAAGCGGCCACGACCGGCGTGCGCCCGGTGGGACCGTCGACCGGCGGCGCAGCCTCCGCCGGGTCGGTGGAGGGGGAGGCGGAGCCCTCCGGCCCCAGACCGATCGCGGCATCGGCGTCCGGGACGGTCGCCGGGGTGGGCGACGCGGGCGCGGAGCCGGCGAAGGACGGCGAGGAGGGCGACGCCGGGGCGGAGCCGGCGACCGACGGCGGGGACGGCGACACCGGGGCGGACCCGGCGACGGACGGCGGGGAGGGCGACGCCGGATCGGGGCCGGCGAAGGACGGCGGCGTGATGTCGGTGGAGGACGTCGAGTAGGCGGGGACGTCGAGGCCGCGGCCGCGGGCCACGGTGCGGAGCCAGGCGTCGCGGGCGCGGTAGAGCAGGCCGGCCAGGCCGCTCGGGGCCGCCAGGAGGATGGCCAGGACGCCGAGGCCCGACGCGACGAATTGCCAGTCGGTGTCGAGGAACCAGCGTCCGCCCAGGAGGAACAGGGCCCCGAGCACCGCTCCGGCCAGCGAGCCCATGCCGCCGAGGACGACCATCGTGAAGACGGCCAGGTTCTCGATCGGGGAGTACGACGTACTGTCGAACGCCTGCTCGTGGTGGACGAACAGCCCGCCGGCCAGCGCCGCGATCGCGCCGGAGAGGGCGAAGGCCGCCAGCTGGGTCCGGGCGGGGTCGACAGCGTAGGCCTGCGCCGCCCGCTCGTTGTCCCGCAGCGCGACGAGTGCGCGGCCGAACCGTCCCGACCGCACCCCCTTCATGCCGAGCATGACCAGCGCCAGCACGATCAGCGCCAGGTAGTACACCTGCACCTCGGAGGAGGCCTCGATCCCACCGAGGAACGGTGGCCGCACGACGCGCTCGTCGGACGGCACCCAGCCGAAGTAGTCGTCGTTGAGCAGGTACGACGTCGTCGCCAGCGCCAGGGCGAACGTGGTCACGGCTAGGTAGAGGCCTCGCAGCCGAAGCGTGGGGATCCCGACGATCACCGCCGCCAGGGCGCCCACCACCGAGGCGAGGACGAGGGCGGGGAACAGGTCGACGTCCCACGAGACGATGGCGGCCCCGGCCACCGCCGCCCCGATGGCGAAGAAGGCCACCTGGCCCAGCGACACCGTGCCCGCCCACCCCGACAGCAGCACCAGTGACACGCCGAGGATGGCGTAGATCAGCACGGCCGACGCCCGGAACACGTCGTCGGCGGGCAGCAGGTGCGGCAGGACGACGGCCACGACCGCCACCAGGCCGAGCGCCCCCCAGCGAGCCGCCTTGACGACGGGCAGGGCCGCGAGCGCCGCCGGCACCGGACGGACCGCCTCGCCGGCGTGCCAGGCGCTCACGTCGGCCCGGGCCATCCCTGCCGACTCACGCCGGCGGACGACGAGCGCCACCACGATGACCAGGCCCAGGACCGGGTCGATCAGCTCGAAGCCGTGGTTCCACTCGACGCCGAGTTCGAGGACCCCGAGCGCCAGGGCCGCCGACGTCACCCCGACCAGGTCGGTCATGCGGCCGAGCAGCAGGGCGGCCAGAGCCCGGAACAGGATGCTGAACCCGAGCGCCGTCCCGGACGGCAGCTCGAGGATGCCGCTGCGCAGGAACACAGCGACGAACGCCAGCGCTGCCGCCACCGACCACACCAGGGTCTGCAGCCGGGCCACCGGCACACCGAGCAGCGACGCCCGGGCGGCGCTGTCGGCGCTGGCCCGGATGGCGACACCGGCGTCGCTCCCCCGCAGGAACGCCCCGATCAGGGCGACCGCGATCGGCGTGGCGACGAGCGCCAGGAAGTCGTTGGCGTCGAAGGTGAGCGAGCCGACACGGCGGGTCAGGTCGAACGGTGGATCGACGCGGCCGGCGATGAGCTGGACGTCCCACAACCGGGGCGCCAGCAGTGCCACGGCGGCGAGGAGCTGACTGAGGCCGATCGTGGCGATCGTGACGAGCAGGCGAGGCGAGTTGGCGAAGCGGCGGATCACGAACCGCTCGGTCAGCGCCCCGGTGGCGACCGCCAAGGCCAGACCGATGCCCACGGCGACCGGATACGGGACGCCCGACTCGGTGAGGAGCAGGTAGGCGACGACCGTCGGGGCGAAGCCGAGGTCGGCCTGAGCGAAGTTGACGATGCGGTTGGCCCGGTAGACCAGCGCCATCCCGAGCGCCACCAGCGCGGTCAGCCCACCGACGATGAGGCCCCGCAACATGATCGCCCCGGGCGCCGGGAAGACGACGACCTGGGCCAGCAGGATGAGCAACGCCGGCCCGAGCGAGCGCGCGACCGGATGCAGGCGGTCTGCAGCGCCCCGGCTCGCGCTCGTGGACGCCGCATCGGCGGCCACGGCATCGGCGGCGTCGGTCCCCAAACTCATCGACTGCTCCCCCTCGCGGCGGGCAACCCTACTCATCGCGACCGAGCCGGCCCCCGCCGACGCTCGTCACAAGGACGGCGTGCGAACCGACCGCTCCTACCCTGCCCAGCACAGGACATGGCGACGCCACGGGAGGCGAGAGGGTACGCCACCCCAACTCACCTGGCCCACGCCGCGACCGGCGACTCACCGCCACCGGGCGTGTCCGCCGGCCACGATTCGCGCCCGCTTCTCCGACCCTGCCAACGCCGATGGGCCTCGAAGGACAGCGTGCCGGACAGTTGTGAGGCGGGGCGAAGGCGCGGCCCCGGGAGGCCGGCCGCCCCCCGCCTGCAACAACAGAGATGATCACGCCCGCCACAGGGCGATATCGCGCCGGCGCTCGGCCAGCTGGACCGCACGCCGGTGAAAGCGGGCGCCCGGTGGCACGCCAGCATCCGGACGCCGACGACCGGGCTGTACGGCGGTGACGGCGTTGCGACCGGTCACAGCCGCCACGACACGTCCCCTAGGCATAGCCGGGCGAGCCGCCCGGGCGGCCGTTGTGCGCCGCCTCCCGCAGCCCACCGCGAGCCGATCGCGGTGGGCTGGCGGCGGCGCACGGAGATGCACCCGAGCGGCGGGTGGCGGGCGACGGAGCGAACCCGCCGCCCCGGAGCCTCAGCTGTCGAGGGTGATGGGCTCGTCGTCGGCCGGGGTCATGGGCTCGGTGGTTTGGCCGATGCCGAGCTCGGAGCGGATGCGCTCGGAGATCTCGACCATGACCTCGGGGTTGTCGGTCAGGAACTGCTTGGCGTTCTCCCGACCCTGGCCCAGCTGCTCGCCGTCGTAGGTGTACCAAGCGCCCGACTTCTTGACGAAGCCCATGTCGACGGCGATGTCGAGCAGCGAACCCTCGCGGCTGATGCCCTTGCCGTACATGATGTCGAACTCGGCCTGCTTGAAGGGCGGGGCCACCTTGTTCTTGACGACCTTGACCCGGGTGCGGTTGCCGACGACCTCGACACCGTCCTTGATGGACTCGATGCGCCGGATGTCGAGCCGGACCGACGAGTAGAACTTGAGCGCCCGGCCGCCCGGCGTGGTCTCGGGCGAGCCGAACATCACGCCGATCTTCTCGCGCAGCTGGTTGATGAAGACGGCGATGGTCTGCGACTTGTTGAGGTTGGCCGTCAGCTTGCGCAGGGCCTGCGACATGAGGCGAGCCTGCAGACCAACGTGGCTGTCACCCATCTCGCCCTCGATCTCGGCCCGGGGCGTCAGCGCCGCCACCGAGTCGATGACCACCACGTCGATGGCGCCGGAGCGCACGAGCATGTCGGCGATCTCGAGCGCCTGCTCCCCCGTGTCGGGCTGGGAGATCAGCAGCTCGTCGATGTCGACGCCGATGGCGGCGGCATAGATCGGGTCCATCGCGTGCTCGGCGTCGATGTAGGCGCACACACCGCCGTTGCGCTGGGCCTCGGCCACGACGTGCATGGCGAGCGTCGACTTGCCCGACGACTCGGGGCCGTAGATCTCGGTGACCCGGCCGCGGGGCAGGCCGCCGATGCCGAGGGCGAGGTCGAGGGACGGCGCACCCGTCGAGATGGCCTCGATGGCCATCGTCCCCTTCTCGCCCATGCGCATGACCGAGCCTTTGCCGAACTGCTTCTCGATCTGGCCGAGGGCGACGTCGAGGTTCTTCTGTCGATCCACCGGGTGTGGTCCTTTCCTGCGGTGGTGTCGGTCGATGAGGGTGCGGGGCCGATGACCCCACGACGATCTCGTGACCCGGACCCTACGGACGGGGTGTGACAAACAAGGGCCGCCGTGAAGCACCACCGGAGGACCGGAGGGAGAAGAACGGGGGACGACCCGAAGGACGACACCAGTGTAATTCCGAACGAATGTTCGATCAAGCACCCGCCGGGGCGGGCGGGAAGGCGCTGGACGCCGCCGAGGCGGACGACAGCCCGTCCGCCAGCAGTTCCATGAGCTCGGCCGCCGTGTCGGCCAGCAAGCGCACCGTGCCCACGCACGTCTCGCCCACCCACGTGCTCACCACGAACTGGTGCGCCTCGGGGTGCCAGGTCACCCGGAGGAACCGCTCGGCCCGCCCGGCATCCGGCAGCAGCGAACGACATCCGTCGACCACGCTTCCCAGTGTCGCACCGACCCTGCCGGAAAGGAACTCCCAGCAATCGGCCGGAACGCGGGGCCACCGGGCCACCGGGCACCGGCCACCGGGCACCGGGCACCGGGCACCGGGCACCGGGCACCGGGCACCGGGCACCGGGCACCGGGTGGGTTACAGGATCCGGTCGAGTGGCGCGGTGGAGGTGAGGGAGCGGCGGAGGAGGTCGAGGAGGGAGATGCAGGAGAACTGGCGGATGCGCTCCCGATCGCCCGGCAACGACACCATCGTCGTGACGACCTCCTCGGAGGCGGACGACGAGGACGAGGACGACGACGACGAGGACCCGGACCCGAGCGAGGATGCGCGCCCCGACACGCTAGGGGCCGCCACGGCCAGGAAGACCGTCCCGGGGCGCTGGCCCTCCTGCGGGTCCGGGCCGGCCACGCCGGTGACGCCCAGGCCGACGTCGGCGTGCATGACGCGGCGGACGCCGAGCGCCATCGCCGCGGCCGCCTCCTCGCTGACCACCGGGCCCTCGGGGACGTCCAGCAGCGTGTGCTTGAGCTCGGAGGCGTAGGTCACGACCCCGCCGCGGAACCACGCGCTGGCCCCGGGCACGTTGACCAGGCGAGCCGCCACCAGGCCGCCGGTGAGCGACTCGGCCACAGCCAACGTGAGGCCCCGCTCCACCAGGAGCTTCGCCACGGCGTGCTCCATCGACTCGTCGTCGAGGCCGAACACGATGTCGCCGAGGACGCCCCGGACCACCTTCTCCTCGGCGTCGAGCTGCGCCACAGCCTCGGCGTCGGAGTTGGCCTTGACCGTCAGCCGGACCTTGAGCCCCTCGATCCCGCTGGCCAGGAACGCCAGCGTCGGCGGGGCGACGGCACCGGGCTCGGCGGTGGCGGCGATCTCGTCCAGCTCGGTGAGCCGGGGCGCCAGGCGCTCGGCCAGGCCGGACTCGCTCTCGCCCCAGGTCCGCAGGGTCCGCGAGCGGATGACGGCCACGGTGCCCGCCCGGCGTTGGAGGTCCGGCAGGATCGCCTGCGAGACGATCTCCCGCATCTCGTAGGGCACGCCGGGCACGGCGTAGATGACCTTGTCCCCCACCGGGCACAGCAGGCCGGGGGCCGTGCCGGGCTGCGGGTCGGCGATGGCGGTCGCCCCGACGGGGACCAGCGCCTGGCGCAGGTTGTTGGCCGGCATGCGGCGGCCGCGCGCCGCGAACATGTGGAGGATCCGGTCGGCGACCTCGTCGTCGGTGACCAGGTCGACGCCCATGACGGCGGCGATCGCCTCACGTGTGATGTCGTCCTGCGTGGGACCGAGGCCGCCGCAGACGATCACGGCGTCGGCGCGCGACAGCGCCAGGCCGATGGCGTCGACGATGCGGTCGAGGTTGTCGCCGACGGTCTGGCGGTGGGTGACATCGATGCCGGCGAGGGCGAGCTGCTCGCCCATCCACGCCCCGTTGGTGTCGACGATCTGGCCGAGCAGCAGCTCGGTGCCGACCGCGACGATCTCGCAGCGCATCAGGTCCTCCTCGACGGCGACAGCAGGGGGCGCACGCTAGGCCCGGGCGCCGTACGCCGTCGTGGCGCGGCTGCCCTCGATCACGTACTGGGCTCCCGTCACCAGCGTCAGCACGACGGCGGCCCACAGCCACACGCTGACGACCCAGGTGGCGTGCTCGGCGACCGGCGGGAGCAGGGCGAAGCCCACGGCGATCGACTGGACGACCGTCTTCACCTTGGCCCAGAAGCTGGCCGGCACCGCCAAGCCGCGCCGTACCCAGTACGACCGGAAGGC
>DATFOS010000120.1:0-6371 GCA_035265325.1 Acidimicrobiales bacterium | reverse complement strand
CGCCGCCCCCACCTCCTCCGCCGCCGCCCGTCGCGCGGGCCGAGCGGGCGCCGGGGCGCGGGCGGGTCCTGCCGCCGCGGCCGGCCGCCGCCGCGGCCCGGCCGCCCGCAGCCGAGGCCACCCCCGAGCCGGCAGCACCGGCCGGCGCCCAGCAGCAGCAACAGCAACAGCAGCAACAGCAACAGCAGCTGCAGCGACCAGGGCGGCGTCGGCGCGGCGACGACGCCGAGCCGGGAGGCAACAGCGGCCGTAGCGCTCGGGGTGCACCGGGTGCACGGAACCGAGCCGACCGCACCGACGTCGAAACCACCGACCGGGACCGCACGGACCCGCACCGCACGGACGTGGACCGTGCCGACGTCGACCTTCTCGCACGTGCGAGCGACGACGGCCGGCGGCGGGACGTCCCGCGGCGGGACGTGCCGGGACGCAAGGCACAGCGGCGCGACGCCGACGGGCGTGACGACCGCGACGGGGCACGCGACGAGGGCGCCCGGCCCCGCTTGAGGGTGCGGTACGGCGCCAGTCGGGTGGGGCGGCGATGAACGAGAAGCTGGAGGTCCGGCTGCGGCGGATCGTCGCCGGCGAGATCGGCGAGCACGCCGCCCGTCGTGAGCAGGAGGGCCTCGCCCCCCTCGACTACCTCGACCGCCGGCACCTGGCGCGGTCGATCCTGCGGCGCGAGCTCGACGACCAGTGGCGGGCCGCCCAGCAGCGCGGCGAGATGACGCTCACGCCCGAGGAGGAGGATCGGATCATCGAGGCGGTGCTGGCCTCGGTGTTCTCGCAACTGCCGGGCCTCGACACCTACCTCGCCCGCGAGGACGTCACCGACATCTTCGCCGTGGGCTGCGACAACGTGCGGGTCCGCACGATCGAGGGGCAGGAGTTCAAGGTCGAGCCGATCGCGGCGTCGGACGAGGACCTGATCCTCCAGGTCCAGGCGCTGGCCCGGAAGGGCGGCCGTCTCGGTCTCGACGGCGACGGGACGCAGATCGAGAAGGAGTTCTCGCCCTCCCGCCCGCTGCTCGACCTGCAGCTGTCGGACGGGTCCCGCCTCGCCGCGGCGGCGTGGGTCTCGGCGAGGCCGGTCGTGACGGTCCGGCGCCACCCGCTGGTCGACGCGGACCAGTCCGTCCTGGTCAGCGCTTGGAAGATGTACGACGAGGGCATCGCCAGCCTGCTGAGCGCGGCGATGCGGGCGCGGCTGAACATCCTCATCGCCGGCGGCATGGGCCGGGGCAAGACGACGCTGATGCGGGCGCTCCTCCACGAGTGCCCGCCCGACGAGCGGATCGTGGTCCTCGAGCAGGAGCCCGAACTCCAGATCGCCGCCGACCCCGCCCGCCACAGCCACGTGGTCGAGTTCGTGGAACGCCCGTCCAACATGGAGGGCCAGGGCTCGGTCACGCTCGCCGACCTGACCCACGCGGTGAAGCGGCACGCCCCCGACCGCATCGTCGTGGGCGAGGTGCGTGGCCCCGAGGTCATGTTCATGCTGGAGGCGGCGTGCGACGGCATCGCCGGCACGCTGTGCACGCTCCACGCCCAGTCCTCGCGCCAGACGTTCGAGAAGCTGGTCAACTACGCCCGCCGCAACGGCGCCGCATTCGACCGGGGCGACGTGCTGCAGACGGCCGCATTCGCCCTCGACCTGATCGTCTACCTCGACGTGACGCCCGACCGGCGGCGTGTCGTGTCCGAGATCACGCAGGTCCTCGACTACGACTACACGACCCGCCAGGTCGTGACGAACGACTGGTTCGTGCCGGGGCCCGACCGGGCGGCGATCCGCAACCCGCAGTGCCCGATCCCGGTCGACATCCTCGACCGGCTGGCCGAGCACGGCTACGACCCCGACCTGCACGAGATGGCCTGGTGACGGCGATCGCCGCCTCCGCCGGCCTGCTGTTGATGGCGGGGATCGCCCTGGCCGTCAGCGGCCTGGGCCGGCACGTGCCCGACGCTCGCAAGCAGCGGGTGCGGCACCGGCCGTGGCAGCGTTGGACGCTGCCCGAGCCCGAGCGCGCCGCCATCATCGTCGCCGCCGGCCTGCTCGCGCTGCTCGTGACCCGCTGGCCGGTCGCGGTCGTGTGCGCCTGCGTCGGCGCCGGGTACGCCACCCGGCCCAAGTCCGGCCTGGCCGACGACGCCGCCAAGGCGGACGCGCTGACCGCTTGGGTCGAGATGCTGCGCGACGCCACGGGGACGCCCCGGGGCATCGAGGGCGTGCTCACCGCCACGGCGGACGGAGCGCCGATGCTGATTCGCCCCCACGTGGTCCGGCTGGCCCGGCGGCTGGCCTACGAGCGGCTCGACGACGCCCTCGACGACCTGGCCGACGACCTCGCCCATCCGGTCGGCGACCTGGTGGTGACGTCGCTACGGCTGGCCGCCCGGTCGGGCGGGCGGCAGATCCGCGGCGTCCTCGACGACCTGGCCACGGCCGCCCGCGAGGAGGCCCGCATGCACCGCCGCATCGAGGTCGCCCGCGAGCGGCCCCGCTCCGACATGCGGTCGGTCATCGCGATCATGACGATCTTCGTCACGCTGCTGGTCTTCCTGGCGCGCGACTACCTCGAGCCCTACGACACCGCCGTCGGGCAGGTCGTCCAGGCCGGCGTGGCGATCGTGTGGGCGGTCGGGGTGTCGCTGATGATCCGCATGGGCCGGTCCAAGCCGGTCGAACGGTTCCTGGTGCGGAGGGCGGACGTATGACCGTCGCCATCCTCGCCGGCCTGATGGTGGGCGGTGGCCTGTTCCTGGCGTGGACCGGCCTGCACCCGGCGCCCGAGTCCCTGGGCGTGGCCCTCGCCCGGCTCGACCGCCGGCCGCTCGTCGCCGACGTCTCGGCGGACATCGACCGCGACCGCCGCTTCGGCCTGTTCCTGCTGCGTCACGTGCCGATGCTGGCCCGCGCCCTCGAACAGATGCGGGCCGACCTGCGCATCGTCGGCCGCGGCCCCGAGGAGCACGCCGCCCGCGTCGGCTCCTACGCGCTCCTGTCGGTGCTGATCGTGCCGTGGGTGGGCTTCATCAGCTTCCTGGTGGGCATCGACCCGCCCGCCTTCGTCTACCTGCTCGTCTTCGCCGGCGGCCTGACGTGGGCAGTCCTCAGCCCGTTCGTCGCCCTGCGCCAGCAGGCGGCGGCCCGGCGCAAGGCGTTCGCTCACGCCCTGTCCGCCTACTGCAACGTCACCGTGATGTGCCTCGCCTCCGGCCGCGGCGTCGAGCAGGCGCTCGAGACCGCGGCCACGGCGGGCGGCGGGTGGGCCTTCGCCGAGATCCGTGGGGCGTTGACCGCCGGCTACGTGCGGGGCGAGCCGCCGTGGGAGGCGCTGGCGGGCCTCGGCGCCGAGCTGGGCGTCGATGACCTGTCCGAGCTGGCCAACACGATCGCCATGGCGGGCGAGGAGGGGGCCGCCGTGCGCGACACGGTGTCCGCCAAGGCCCGCACCATCCGAGAGCGCATCACCGCCGAGACCGAGCAGAGCGCCGCCGCCGTCACCGAGCGGATGAGCCTCCCCGCCGTCCTGATGGTCATGGGTTTCCTGGTCTTCCTGGGCTACCCGGCCGTCACCGTCCTCTTCAGCTTCGGGCAATGACCGGTATCCCCCGCCAGACTTGTCCGTCCCGACACGTTCCGTACCGATCCGACGCCGACCGACACCTGCTTCATCGACGGGCGACACGCGAGGAGAAGCGATGCGAGAGACCACCGAATCCATCCGACTGTGGTGCGAGATGATCGCCGACGCCTGGCGTGCCCGTGACGAGCGTGGCGGCGTCACCGACGACACCGCCATGATGGGCCTCATGGCCTTCGCCGCGGTGGCCGTCGGCGGGCTGATCTACGCCCTCGTGACCGGCGCCGTGGGGCGCATCGACCTCGGCTTCTAGCCGGGCCGGACCGACCAGGGGACCAGAGGGGGAGTGGCCGATCGTGCCACGCCGAGTCCGGGACGACCGGGGAGCGGTCACCGCCAGCGTGGCGGTGCTCGCGGCCGTCCTGGCGCTGTTCTTCGCGGTCGTGCAGATCAGCCTGTGGTTCTACGGGCGGTCGGTGGCCACCACGGCGGCACGGCATGGTCTCGACGCGGCGCGCATCGAGAGCGGCTCGGCCGCCGACGGGCAGGTGACGGCGCTCGAGTTCCTCGCCCAGGCGGGCGGCGTGACGGACTACTCGGTCGGGGCCACCCGCTCGGTGACCGAGGTCGAGATGACGATCACCGGCGAGGCCATCACCGTGCTGCCGTTCTTCGACGTGCCCATCACGGTCACGATCGACGGGCCGGTCGAGAGGTTCGTCGAGTGACGCCGCCCGTCGCCGTTCGCCTCCAGCGGGACGACGTCCGGCGGGACGGACACCGGCGGGACGACCGCGGGTCCGCCGCCGTCGAGCTCGTCGTCCTCGCCGTGGTGTCGTTCCTGTTCGTCGCGCTCATCGTCTTCGCCGGCCGGCTGAACGTCGGGTCGGCCCACGCCGAGGCGGCCGCCCGCTCGGCGGCGCGCACGATCAGCGTGGCCCGCGACCCCTACGCCGCCGTCGCCCTCGCCGAGGAGGACGCCCGCACCACGGTCGAGGAGGGCTCGGCCATGTGCCGCGACATGCTCTTCAACGCCGCCATCGGCACCAACGAGGTGTCGGTGACGATCGACTGCGTGGTGGACCTGTCCGAGGCGACGCTGCTCGAGGTCCCCGGCTCGATGAACGTCACCGCCGAGGCCAGCGAGGTGCTCGACCTGTACCGCGAGACCGAGGCCCCGCCGCAGTGAGCCGCCGCCTCCGCCGCCGCGCCGCCCCCGACGACCGCGGGTTCATGACCGTGTGGACGGTGGCACTCGCCTTCTCGTGCGTCCTGCTGGTCGGCTTGGTGCACGACGCCGGGCGGGCGCTGCGGGCGCGCAGCGACGCCTTCGGGACCGCCGCGGCCGCCGCCCGCGCCGGCGCCCAGCAGATCGACCGGGGGGCCGCCGTCACGGGCGTCCTCCAGCTCGACCAGGACCTCGCCTACGAGGCCGCCCTGGCCTACCTGGACACCTCGGGCGTCACCGGCAACGTGACGTTCCCGAGCGAGATGACGGTGCAAGTCACCGTGCAGGACACCACCGACCTGCAAATCATCCCCTACGGCAGCGTCACCGTGGACGCCACAGCGACGGCAGAGGCCGTTCAAGGACCGACGTGACCATGATGCAACTCGACGACCGCCCCGCCCGCCGTTTCGAGGTCCTCGGCAACGTCGCCCGTGGCCTCGGCGCCCTCGTCGCGCTCGTCGGCCTGGTGGTCGGCGTGCCCTTCGCCCTGATGGAGTGGGGGCACTGGCCCATCACGGGCATGCCCACGTGGGAGCAGGTCACCGACCTGCCCACGACGCTCGTCTCCGACAGCACCGTCCTCGGCATCTTCACGCTGGCCCTCTGGGCGGTGTGGGCCGTGTTCACCGTGTCGGTGCTGGCCGAGGCGATCGTCCAGGCCCGGGGTCGGCGCGAGGGGCTGCTGCCCCTGCCGTCCCCGCTGCAGCGCCTGGCCGGCAACCTAGTCGGCTCCGTCGTCATCGCCCTCGGCTCCTTCGCGTCGCTGGCGGCGCACGCCGCCCCGCCGGTCAACGCCGCCGGGGCCTCGCAGGCGACCGCCGCCCGGCCCGCGGGGATGGGCGCGGTCCACGCCCTCGTGGTGGACGAGGGATCCTCCGACCCCAGCGTCCGCGGGGCGTCCCCGGCCGTGCCGGCAGCGAACGTCCTGGTCGAGAACGCCGCCGGCGAGCCGCCGGAAACGCCGCCCGCCAGCCCCGTGCCCGCCACGGAGGGGCCGGCGCCGGCCGAGACCGGCGAGCTCGTGACGGTCCAGCGCGGCGACAGCCCGTGGGCGCTGGCCGAGACCCACCTCGGCGACGGCATGCGCTGGCGCGAGATCTGGGAGGCCAACCGCGCCCGGCCACAGCCCGACGGGGGCGTGTGGTCCAACCCCGACGACGTGATCCGGCCCGGCTGGCTGCTCCGCCTGCCGGGGACCGGGGGCGCCGCCGACGTTGGGAACGTGGCCGCGACCCCGCCGGTGAACCTCGGCCCGGCCCTGCCGGAGGAGACCGTCACCGTCGAGCCCGGCGACCACCTGTGGGGCATGGCGGAGGACCAGCTCGTCGACGCCTGGGATCGGGCGCCCAGCGACGCCGAGGTGGTGCCGTACTGGGAGCAGACGATCGACGCCAACCGCGAGCGGCTGATGCCGCCGCGCGACGCCGACGACATCTATCCCGGCGAGCAGTTCCTGCTGCCGGCCGCGCCCGCCGACCCGCTCGCCCCGCCGCCGGCCTCCGACCCCACACCGGGCGGGGGAGGCCCCGGCGGCGGCACCACGCCGTCCACCG
>DATFOS010000119.1:0-13532 GCA_035265325.1 Acidimicrobiales bacterium | reverse complement strand
GCGCGGCCGGCGGCGCCCATCCGGGCGGCTCGGCCGGCGGCCACCCCGACGAACCGGCCGGCGCCCAGTCGGACGGATCGGCCGGCGGCCGGCCGGACGGGTCGGCCGGCGGCCACCCCGACGAATCGGCCGGCGCCCAGTCGGACGGGTCGGCCGGCGGCCATCCCGACGGATCGGCCGGCGGCCGGCCGGACGCACCACGGCGATCGCGCACCGGCGGGTATCCGTCCGGGGACCGGTCGCGGGCGGGCGGCACCCCGTCCGTCGTGCCGTCACGGCCCGGCGGATACGCGCCCGTGGACCGGTCACCGACCGGCGGATACGCGCCCGTCGTCCGGTCGCGGACCGGCGGGACGCCACCCGTCGTCCGGTCGCGAACCGGCGGGACCGGGCCCGTGGCGAGGGGCGGGCGGCCGAACGGGCCCGGGGCGGCCGGGCCCGGCGGGGTGGCACCGGCCGGGCCCCAGCCCGACGGGCCGCCGGTGGGCGAGTGCCACGGGTCGTCGGTCGGCCCGGCGGGCGAGGCCGACGGCGGGCGGGCGGGGCGGCGCGGGAGCGACCCGCCGGTGGCGGGTTCGGTCCCCCAGCCCCGGGTGCGGCCGTCCGGCCCGTCGGCCCACGGCGTGGGGGCGTCGGCCGCCCGGGTGCCACCCGCCGGCGTGGGCGGGACGGCCGGCGGCGAGGCGGGCGAGGCGTCCCAGGCGGTGATGCGGGTCGAGGTCCACTCGCTGTCGTCCCTGGCGACCCGATCCCGGGCGGCCCAGTCCCGGCCGACCCCGCCGGCCCCGCCGGCGCCCGGGAAGCCACCGCCCGGGAAGCCACCGCCGGCGCCGCGGCCGGCCGGCGCCACGAGCAGGTCGTCGTAGGTGCCGGACCGGCCGTGGGAGGGCCGGCGCTCGCCGGACCGGGCCACCACGTCCTCGTTGGTGCCGAGGTACGAGCTGACGACCAGCGGGTCGCCAAGCACCACGTCCGGGGTGCCGCTGGCGATGACGCCGCCCTGCTCCAGCGCCACGAAGTAGTCGCACAGCGACGACAGCAGCGCCATGTCGTGCTCGATGACGATCATCGAGCAGCCGGTCTGGGCCTGGACGTCCCGGAGCAGCGGCCCGAGGGCTTCGGTCTCGCGCTGGGCGATGCCGGCGGACGGCTCGTCGAGGAGCACGACGGCCGGGTCCTGCCCGAGCAGGCAGCCGAGCTCGACGATGCGCCGGGTGCCGGTCGAGAGGTCGCCGGTCGGCGTGTCGCGGTAGCGCCCCAGGCCGAGCAGCTCGATGAGCTCGTCGACCCGCCGGCTGGCCGCGCGCTCGGACAGCGTCGAGGCCGGCAGCCGCAGGGCGGCGGCCACCGGCTCGCGGCTCGCCAGGTGGGTCTCGAGCGACACCCGCATGGCGTCGGCGACGGTGAGCGACGGGAAGAGGCGGGCCTCCTGGAAGGACCGGCCCAGCTCGGCGATCGCCCGCTGGTGCGGCGGCATCAGCGTGATGTCCTGCCCGCCCAGCATCACCGTGCCGCCGTCGGCCGGGAGGAAGCCGGTGAGCAGGTCGAAGAGGGTCGTCTTGCCGGCCCCGTTGTGGCCGATGAGCCCGACGATCGTGCTGGGCGGCACCACGAGGTCGACCCGGTCGACGGCCCGGATGCCGCCGAAGCGCTTGGTCAACTGCCGGCACTCGAGCGTGAGCCCGCGGGTGGACCGCTGCTCGATCGGCACCGCGGGGGCCACCGCCGCCGGCTCGTCGCCGGAGGGCTGGTTGGATCCGATGAACACCGCCCGCAGGATGTCGGGCTGGTGGAGCAGGCCGTCGGTGTGGCCGCGGAAGCGGACCTGGCCCTTCTCGAGGAAGACCGCCCGGTCGCACAGCAGCAGCGCCACGTTGATCGACTGCTCGACGACCACGATCGAGGTGCCGCGGGCGTGCATCTCGCGCACCTTCTCGATCAGCTGCGCCACGATCGTGGGCGCGAGCCCCAGGGACAGCTCGTCGATGCAGAGCAGCTTCGGCCTGACCACGAAGGCCATGGCGAGGGACAGCTGCTGCTGCTCGCCGCCCGACAGGTCGCCGGCCATCTGGTCCCATCGCTCGCGCAGGATGGGGAACATCTCGAGCACGTCGGCCTTGGCCGCCTCCATGGCCCGGGCGTCGCCGCGCAGCATCCAGCAGGCCAGCTGGAGGTTGTCCTCGACCGTGAGCGTCGGGAACACGCCCTTGCCACCGGGCACGAGCGAGATGCCGAGCCGGGCGATCTTCTCGGTCGGCATGGTGGAGATGTCGGTGCCGTCGAACGTGATCTTGCCGGCCGACGGCGGCAGCAGCCCGACTATCGACTTGAGCAGCGTGGACTTGCCGGCGCCGTTCGTCCCGAGCACGGCGAGCATGTCGTCGTCGGCGACGGCCGTGTCGATGCCGAAGAGCACCTGCAGCGGCCCGTAGCCGGCCTCGACGCCTTGGCACACCAGCACCGGCTTGTGCCGCTGGGCCGCCCCGGCCAGCAGGCCCGACCCCGTGACCTCGGCCGGCAGGCGGGTGCCGGCGCCCATACGGCCCTCGTGGTCGACGATGGCGAACTCCTCGACCGTCTGCATGCCGTGGCGGACGGCGAACAGCGAGACGAAGCGGTCGCGCAGCCGCTCGGCGAACTGGGCCAGGCCGCCCGGCAGGATCATGAGGATGGCCAGGAGGCCGACGCCCGTGAGCAGCAGCTGGAACCGCGGGAAGGAGTAGCCGAGCCACTCGATGAGGGCCACGCCGCCCAGCGCCCCGCCGACCGAGCCGACGCCGCCGATGACCGCCATCGAGAACACCATCAGGCTGTCGGCGGCCTCGTACGTGTTGAGGCCGATGCCGCGCAGCGTGATGGCGTGGATGCCCCCGGCCACGCCGGCGAACATGCCGGCGGCCACGAAGGCGGCCATGCGGGTGCGCGTCGTGTTGATGCCGGCGGCGGCGGCGCTGCGCTCGTTGTCGCGGGTGGCGGCGATGGTCCGCCCCGTGCGGGTGGCCCGCAGGTTCCGCACCACGAACACCGCCCCGGCCAGGACCGCGAGCGCCAGCAGGTACACCCAGCGCTCGTCGCTCATGTCGATCCGCCCGAACAGCTCGGGGCGGGAGTACGACTGCGGGATCAGCCACTCGAAGTTGGCCGGGTTGAGGATGAACAGCTGCATGGCGACGGCGAACGCCAGGGTCGTGACCGCCAGCAGCTCGCCGGAGACCCGAAGGGCCGGCAGGCCGAGCAGCAGCGCCACCAGCCCGCCGCCGAGGGCGCACAGCACCAGGGCGAGGAACGCGTCGATGCCCCAGCCGGCCAGGGCGTTGGCCATGACAACGCCGCCCACGCCGACCAGCGCCACCTGGCCGAGGCTGACCACGCCGCCCCAGCCGGTGAGGACCACCAGCGACAGGGCGGCCAGACCGAACGTGAGCGCCAGCGTGGCCCGGTTGACCTGGGACGGCGACCCCACGAGTGGGATGATCGCCAGCGCGGCCACGACGATCAGCCCGAGCAGGGCCTTGGCCGCCCGGACCTCGGGGAGCCGGGCCAGGGCGTCGGGCAACCGGCGCCCGCCCCCGGTGAGCGACCACGAGCTCTCGCCGGTCTTCTGCGCCCGGTTGGCGATCTTGGGCTGGGCCAGCAGGCCGACCACCACGATGAGCAGGAGGACCAGGTAGGTGGTGGCCCGGCGCTCGACGTTCCAGGCCACGACCTGGTCGGCGATGCCGATGAGGACGCCGGCGACGAAGGCGGCCGGCATCGACCGCATGCCGGTCACGACGGCGGCGGCCAGGGCCGGGAGCAGGATGGTCGGGCCGGCGGCGGCGTCGAAGCTCACGCCCTCGTTCGGCGCCTTGAGCACGACGGTCAAGGCGGCGAGGCCGCCGGTGATCGACCACAGCAGCAGCGACAGCTGCCCGACCGGGATGCCGACGAGCCGGGCCCGGTCCATGTTCTCGGCCATGCCGCGCACGGCCGTGCCGGCCGCCGTCCCCCGGAGGAACCACACCAGCGCGGCCAGCACGAGGGGGACCACCGCCACCAGCAGCACGTCGTTCCCGTCGAAGACGGACGGGTCGATCGACCACTGCGTGCCCGACAGCGAGGTGTCGAAGCCGGGGATGATCTCCGGCGCCCCGAACCAGCCCGGCATGAACAGTGTGAGGCCGCCGAGCAGCTGGGCCAGGCCGATCGTGGCCACGGTGAGCACGAGGCGCGGGGCGTTGGCGAAGCGGCGGATGACGAGCCGCTCGGTCGCCGCCCCGACCAGCACGCCGGTGGCCACGCCGATGATGGCCGCCACCAGCCACGGCAGGCCCTTGCCGAGCGTCAGCGCCGCAGCCAGGCCGCCGCCGACGCCGCCCATCGCGCCGTAGCCGAAGTTGATGATGCGGGTGGTCCGGTACGTGAGGACCAGGCCGACGGCGAGCAGGCCGTTGCCGACGCCGAACACCGCGCCGCGCAGCACGATGCCCGCCGGCACGCCCGGCTGCTCGGGGAACAGGGCGCTGGCGACGAGCAGGGCGATGACGCCCACGCCCGTGAGCAGCCAGGCCCGGGACACTCGGAGCTTGGTCACGGGAAGACCTCCGGCTCGCCCTCGGGCCATTCGCCCTGGCGGTAGCGGGTGCCGTTGCTGGCGTACGTGCCCGGCTCGCCGTTGAACCCGGATTCGCCCTCGGTGTCGAACCACACCTCGCGGGCGTCGACCTGGGGGCTGTAGTGCTCGGGGAAGAAGTCCCACGTCCCGGCGGAGCCCGTGCCGCCGGGGTAGGCGAACATGCCCGTCTCGAACGTCTCCGGCGTCAGGTTGGGCCCCGCCATCTGGATGCCGATGACCAGCGCCTGCAGCTGGTAGTAGAGGATGTCGACGAGCTGCGAGGGCTGGTCGTCGCGGACCTCGCTGTACGCCCGGTAGCCGGCGCTCTCCCGGAACGGCTGCTGCTCGGCGAAGTAGCTGAGCCCGAACGCCCGGCTCCACTGGTCGCCGGAGAGGCCCTGGGCGTAGGCCTGGCCGACCAGGTCGAGGTCGGTGAAGCCGGTGCCCAGCACCTGCCACTCGGGCTGGTAGCCCTGCGACTCCGCCTCCTGCGTGAGGTAGAGGACCATGAGCGGGTCGCAGGTGCAGCTCACCGTAGTGATGTCGGCGTCGCGCAGCCGGGCCAGCAGGGTGGACGCCTGCGGGGCCAGGTTGGCGATGTTGAGGTTGTAGTCGAGGACCAGGTCGAGCTCCTCGCCGCCCTCGCGGATGACCTCCTCGGACGCCGCAACGCACTGCTGGTACTCGGGGTTGTCGGGAGCGATGAGGGCGACCCGCCGGTCCTGCCCCTGCAGGTCGCCGCCCGCCCACTCGGCGGGCCGGCCCAGAAGGCGGTTGAGGGCGTACTCGGTGCCGGTCTCACCGATGACCGTGCAGTCGGTGAACAGGCTCCACGAGTAGGGCCGCCGGTCGACGAACCACTCGCGGGACAGGAACGGCGCCCCGAAGTTCATGACGTGCTGGCGGGCCAGGGCGTCGGCGTAGGGCTGCGACAGGGCGCTGACGTCGGCGAACGCCTCGACCTCGGTGGCGGCCGCGATCGCGTCGGAGTTCGCCTCGGCCTGCCCGGCTCCGTACACCTCGCTGACGAGGGAGCCCGTGCCGGCGATCCGCTCGAACGTCAGCCGGCGGCCGTACATCTGGTACCGGTCGTTGAAGTAGTCGACGAGGCCCTCGACCGTGCGGGCCAGGTCCTCGTTGGACTCGTCGTAGTCGAGGCCCGCCGAGGACGCGAACACCGAGATGAGGTTGGGCTCCTCGATCACCCGGAAGCTGACCGTGATCTCGTCGGCGGTCACCCCGCGGGTGGTGGCGCCGCCGTTGTCGCCGCTGAACGCGAAGCACGGGGGCGAGTAGCCGTCGCCCTCGACCTGCAGCTGGCGGTCGGGGCAGGCCGTCACCGTCTCGCCCCAGCCGGTCGCCGTCTGGCCGGCGGCGACCTCGACGGCATCGCCGTCGGCCACGCCCGCCGGAGCGCTGCTCGGGAGGAGGGCGATCACCAGGACGAAGACCACGGCAAGTGCCGCCAAGGGCGCATAGCCCTTCAGCGGGCGGCCGTCCGCGCCAGGGAGCTTGCGTCGGTTCCCCGTCATCTACCCTCCCCCAGTCCCCGCCGGCCGCCAACTTACCTGGCAGTAACGGGTGGCGCCCGGCGACGTATTGACCCCAACAACCGTCGGACGGCGTGCCGGACGCTGGAGTGACCCACACCCTTCGTGACCGACGCGCACGCGCGAACGATGACGGACCATAGGCGCGCCATCGTCCGTATGAGATACCGGATGGGCCGGCAGGGACCGGCAATTCCCTCAGCAGAGGCTGGCGGCCCCCGGCGCGCCCGCCCCGGCGGCGGCCGGCGAGCGGCTACCCGACCGGTGGACGACGTCCTCGTTCGTGCCCAAGTAGGACGCGATGACCCGCGGGTCGGCGAGCACCTCGGCCGGGGTGCCCCGGGCGATGACCGCCCCCTGCTCCAGCGCCACGAAGTGGTCGGCCTGCCCCACAGCTCGGGCCGAGCGACTCTCGCCATTCCTGTTGACCGCGCAGGGCGTTCACCGCACCCCTACCGGGCGCTGACCCGGCTCTTGGCCGCTGATCAGGCCTTGGCGCGCTTGGCCGCCCGCGCCCGCGTGGGCTGGTCGAGCACGACCTTGCGCAGCCGCACCGACTTCGGCGTCACCTCGACGCACTCGTCGTCGGCGATGTGCTCCAGCGCCTGCTCGAGGGAGAGCGTGCGCGGGGGGATCAACTTCTCGAAGCTCTCGGCCGTGGACGACCGGATGTTGTTGAGCTTCTTCTCCTTGGTGGGGTTGACGTTCATGTCCTCGGCCCGGGCGTTCTCGCCCACGACCATCCCCTCGTAGACGTCGACGCCCGGCCCCACGAGCAGCGCGCCCCGCTCCTGCAGGGACATCAGCGCGTGGGCGGTCGTCGGGCCGCTGCGGTCGGCCACGAGCGAGCCGTTTCGGCGGGGGCGGATGTCGCCCGCCCACGGCTCCATCCCTTCGAACACGTGGTGCATCAGCGCCGTGCCGCGGGTCTCCGTGAGCAGTTCGGTGCGGAAGCCGACCAGCCCGCGGGCCGGCACGACATGCTCGAGGCGCACCCAGCCGGTCCCGTGGTTGGTGATCTGCTCGAGCCGGCCCTTGCGCAGGGCGAGGAGCTGGGTGATGACGCCCAGGTACTCCTCGGGTACGTCGACGGTGACCCGGTCGACCGGCTCGTGGACCTTGCCGTCGATCTCCTTCGTGAGGACCTGCGGCTTGCCCACGGTGATCTCGAAGCCCTCGCGCCGCATCATCTCGACCAGCACGGCCAGCTGCAGCTCGCCCCGGCCCTGGACCTCCCAGGTGTCGGGCCGCTCGGTCGGTTCCAGCCGGATGCTCACGTTGCCGACCAGTTCGGCGTCGAGCCGGTTCTTCACCAGGCGGGCGGTCATCAGCTTGCCCTCGCGCCCGGCCAGCGGCGACGTGTTGATCCCGATCGTCATGGACAGGCTCGGCTCGTCGATGATGATGACCGGCAGCGGGCGGGGGTCGTCGGGGTCCGCCAGCGTCTCGCCGATCGTGATCTCGGGGATGCCGGCGATCGCCACGATCTCGCCCGGGCCGGCCTTGTCGGCCGGCTCGCGCTCCAGCGCCTCGGTGACGTACAGCTCGCTGACCTTGGCCCGCTCGATCGTCCCGTCGATCCGGCACCAGGCGACCGGGGCGCCCCGGCGCAGCTCGCCGCTGCGGACCCGGCACAGCGCCAGGCGGCCCACGTACGGCGAGGCGTCGAGGTTGGTGACCAGTGCCTGCAGCGGCATGTCGGGGTCGTAGGACGGCGCCGGGATGTGCTCCACCAGCAGGTCGAGGAGCGGCTTGAGCGTCGAGCCCTCGGGCAGGCCGGCGCCGTTGGCCGGCTGCTCCAGCGACGCCTTGCCCTCGCGGGCCACGCAGTAGACGATCGGGAAGTCGAGCTGGTCGACGTCGGCGTCGAGGTCGAGGAACAACTCCTCCACCTCGTTCACGACCTCGGCCACGCGCGAGTCGGGCCGGTCGACCTTGTTGATGACGAGGATCACCGGCAGCCGCGCCGACAGCGCCTTGCGCAGGACGAAGCGGGTCTGCGGGAGTGGCCCCTCGGAGGCGTCGACCAGCAGCAGCACGCCGTCGACCATCGACAGCCCGCGCTCGACCTCGCCGCCGAAGTCCGAGTGCCCGGGCGTGTCGACGATGTTGACCTTCACGTCGCCGTACCGGACGGCCGTGTTCTTGGCCAGGATCGTGATGCCCTTCTCTCGCTCGAGGTCCATCGAGTCCATGACGCGGTCGGCGACGTCCTGGTTCTCGCGGAACGCGCCGGACTGCCAGAGCATCTTGTCGACGAGCGTGGTCTTGCCGTGGTCGACGTGGGCGACGATGGCCACGTTGCGCAGGTCGGCGCGGGTGAGCACGAGCGATGTCCTTTATGCGGAGGGAAGGTCACCCGGAACGAGGGCGACGGACCAGCCTACGGCGTCGCGGCGCTCGTCCCGCGAGCCCGCTCCCGCAGGACCAGGGTGGCCTCGCGGCGGCCGAACACGGACGACGCCTCGTCGACCCGGTAGCCGGAGGGGTGCTCCCAGCCGGCCAGCGCCTCGGGCCCGGCCGGGCGCTCGGTCAGCAGGTGCCGGACGAGCGCGCCCTTGAGCAGCTTGTTCCAGTGGCTCACGGTCCTCCCGCCGGCGTCGACGAAGCGGACCGTGACCCGTCGATGCAGCCGGGCGTCCTCCGGCCGCCAAGCGGCGGCGTGCTCGGCCGGCAGCAGGTCCCACACGAGCCGTCCGGCCAGGTGCTCGGCCAGCGCCGCGGTGAGGTGAGGCCGCCACCAGGTCGAGAGCTTGCCGAGCGGCGCCAGGCTCGCCGACATCTTCAGCCGGTAGGCGGGCAGCGGGTCGCCCGGGGCGGACAGGCCCCACAGGCCCGAGGCGATGAGCACCGACCGGTTGCCGAGGCGCCGGGCCTCCGGGGAGAGCGACTCCCAGTCCAGCGCCTGGTAGAGCACACCGGTGTAGCGGCGGATGGCCGGCAGGGTCCGGGCCTTGCCGAGGTCGACGCCGCCGTCCACGCCCGACGCGGCGAGGGCGTCCAGGACCCGCCCGCGAGCGCCGTCGAGCTCCGGCAACGCGCTGCGGCCGGGCGCCCACGGTGCGCCCCGCCCGCCCGGCGCCTTCCCCTCCGACGGGGGCAGCAGGATGACGGGGAAGCGGCCGCTCACGGGGGGTGATCGTAGATAGCGTCGGGCGGGTGCCGGATCGTCACGCTCCCTGGACCGGCGTGGGCGTTGCCCTCGTCACGCTCTTCGACGACGACGGCGGGCTCGACGCCGCCGCCACCGCCGACCACGCCGCCCGGCTGGTCGACCACGGCGTCCGGGGCGTCGTCGTGGGCGGCTCCACGGGCGAGGCCGCCACGCTGGACACCGACGAGCGCCTCGCCCTGCTCAAAGCCGTGCACGACGCCGTGGGCGGCCGGGTGCCCGTGCTCGCCGGCACCGGCGCGCCGTCGGCCCGCCAGGCCGTGGCCCTGTCGCTCCGGGCGACCGAGGCCGGCGCCGACGCACTGCTCGTGCTGTCCCCGCCCCGGGTCGAGGACCCGCGGCCCTACTACGACGCCGTGGTGGGGGCGGTCGACGTGCCCGTGCTCGCCTACCACTTCCCGTCGGCCTCGGCGCCGGGCATCCCGGTGGACGTCGTGGCCGAGCTGCCCGTCGCCGGGATGAAGGACTCGACCGGCGACGCCACCCGCCTCGCCATCGAGCTGGACGCCATGGCCGAGGGCCTCTACGTCGGCAGCCCGGCGCTGCTCCTGCAGGCGGCCGCGATGGGGGCCAGCGGGGCGATCCTGGCGCTGGCCAACCTCGACGTCGCCGGCTGTGTCCAGGCCTGGGAGGGCGACGGCGCCTGCCAGCGCGAGCTGATCAACGGGCACCGCACCGATGCCCTCGCCGGCGTGCGGTCGCTCAAGCGGGTGCTCGCCGCCGCCTACGGCACGTCCCCCGTGACCCGGGTGGGCTGAGCGGGCCCGGTTGGCCACCGTCCCCCTCCGGTTGCGCAAGACTTGTCGGGCATGCTCGGGACCGACGAGGCCGTTCTCGTCGCCGGCTTCGCCGCCGGCGATGAGCACGCCGTGCGCGCCGTCTATGAGCGCTATGCCGGCCCGATCCTCACGGTCGCCATGGCGACGCTCGGAAAGCGCGACCTGGCGGACGAGGTCGTCCAGGCCACGATGCTCAAGGCCTGGCGGGCGGCGGCCACCTTCGATCCCTCCCGCCCGCTGGCCCCGTGGCTCTACGCCATCGCCCGGCGGGTCGCGGTCGACATCTACCGCCGCGAGCGCCGCGCCGCCGAGCCGGTGGAGGTGGGGGACGACGACGTGGTGACGGTCCCGCTGTCCTTCGAGCGCACGTGGGAGGCGTGGGAGGTCCGCCAAGCCATCGCCACGCTGCCTCCGGAGGAGCGCGAGGTCGTCCGCCTGGCCCACATGGTGGGACTCAGCCACCGGGAGGTGGCCGAGCACCTCGACGTCCCGCTGGGGACCGTGAAGTCTCGCTCCGCCCGCGCCCACAAGCGCCTGGCCGCCCTGCTGGGCCACGTCGTCCGGGTGACCGAATGAACCGGGCCGCGCCGCGAACCGTCCCGCCCTCCCGGCCGTATCGGAACGTCGGAGCATGAACGAGGACGAACTCGCCGACCTCCTCGACGAGGGCGCGGGCCCCCGGGCACGGTGGGGCCGCCGCGGCGACGCCGCCACCCGGGCGGCCGCCGAGCACGTGCGCGCCCTGCTGGGCGACGAGGCCGTGTGGGCCGAACCCGACCCCGACGGCGCCGACGCCTTCCTGGCCGCCGTCCGTCAGGAGCAGGCCGAGCTGGACGAGCTGGCCAACGGCCGTGGCGAGCGGCGATGGGTGCCGCGCGCGGCCCGCCGACCGGCGCCGTCACGGGCCTCCCGGTCGTCCCAATCCCGGCCGAGCGGGCCGTGGGCGGCGATTGGCCACACCGGGCAACGGCTCGAGCGCCGCTTCGGCGCCGCTCGGGTCCGTCTCGCCGCCGTGGCGGCCGTCGTCCTGGTCCTCGGCCTCGGCGTGGTGGGCGGCGGCATGGCCCTCGGCGAGGAGGGCGGCGAGCAGGAGTCCTGGGACGCGACCGGCACCGAGGAGCTCGCGCTGGCCGGGACCGACCGGGCGCCCGACGCCTCGGCCGTCGTCCACTGGGACGACACGCCGTCGGGGGTCGAGGTGTGGCTGGCGAGCGACGGCCTCGGCCCGGCGCCCGAGGGCTCGTACTACGAGGCGTGGGCCTCCGGCCCGGACGGGCGGGTGTCGCTGGGCACGTTCCACCTGCGCGGGGGCGACGACCCGGTGGTGCTCTGGTCCGGCGTGCCCCTCGACCGCTACCCCACCCTCACGGTGACCGTGCAGCGCGAGGGCGCCGACCCCGGCCCGTCCCGTGACGTCGTACTCGAGGGCGACGTCACCGCCGGCGGCTAGAGCCCGAGCAGCTCGTCGAGGCCGACGGTCAGGCCCGGGCGGTCGCCGATCTGCTTCACCGCCAGGACGACGCCCGGCATGAAGCTGGACCGGTCGTAGCTGTCGTGGCGGATGACCAGCGACTGCCCGGTCGTCCCGAACAGGACCTCCTGATGGGCGACCAGCCCCCGCAGCCGCACCGAGTGGATCGGGATGCCGCCCGGCCCCTTCCCGCCCCGCGCCCCGGAGACGACGGTGTTGGTCGTCGGGTCGGGCGCCCAGTCCCCCGACGCCTCGGCCATGCGCTGGGCGGTGTTCATCGCGGTGCCGGACGGGGCGTCGACCTTCTGGTCGTGGTGCAGCTCGATCAGCTCGGCCGTCTCGAAGAACGGCGCCGCCATCTCCGCGAAGCGCATCATCAGCACGGCGCCGATGGCGAAGTTGGGCGCCACGATGCAGTTCGACGCCGTGAACTGCTTGCGGATCGTGGCGAAGTCGTCCTGGGTGAAGCCGCTGGTCCCGACCACGGCGTGGAGCCCGTTCGCGGCGCACCAGGCGACGTTGGCGCGGGCCGCGTCGGCCAGCGTGAAGTCGACGACGACGTCGACCCCGCGGTCGGCCATGGCCGTGGGGTCGGGGTCGACCGTCAGGCCGGGCACGTCGACCCCGCACGCCTGCTTCAGGTCGAGGCCCGAATGGTGCGGGTCGACCGCCCCCACGAGCGTGAGTTCCGGGTCGGCGGCCACCGTCTGGCAGACCATGCTGCCCATCCGCCCGGCGGCGCCGAACACTCCGACACGGATCGTCATGCGGCGACACGTTACCGTCGCCACCAGGGCGGATGGGCGGTCGACGGGAAAGGCGTTGGGCCGGGACCGGCGAATGCGTAGGGTGGCCGCCGATGGAGTGACACACGGAAGCCCACCGTCCGCCCCTCGCGTACCTTCGGAGCTGCCCCGTGACCTCCTCCCTCGCCACCATCGTCGCCCGCGGCCTCACGCTGTCCATCGGGCCCCGCATCCTCGTCGAGGGCATCGACCTGTCGGTCGGCCCGGGCACCCGCCTGGGGCTCGTCGGGCCCAACGGCGCGGGCAAGTCCACGCTGCTGCGCACGCTGGCCGGCCTGCGCCCGCCCGACGGCGGCGAGGTGCGGCTGTCGCCGGGCACCGCCACCGTCGGCTACCTCCCGCAGGAGCCCTCACCCCGCCCCGGCGAGACCGTCGGCCAACTCCTCGAACGGCGTACCGGCGTCGCCGAGGCCAACCGGGCGCTCGACGCCGCCACCGCCGCCCTGGCGGAGGGCGCCCCGGGGTCCGACGACGCCTACGCCCTGGCCCTCGACCGGTGGATGGCCCTCGGCGGGGCCGACCTCGACGCCCGGGCCGGGGCCGTCGCCGACGACCTCGGGCTGCCGACCGACCTCCTGGGCCGGGCCGTGGCGTCGCTGTCCGGCGGGCAGGCCGCCCGGGCGCAGCTGGCGGCGCTGCTGCTGGCCCGCTTCGACGTGTTCCTGCTCGACGAGCCCACGAACGACCTCGACATCGACGGGCTCGACCGGCTCCAGGCGTTCGTCGACGGCCTGGCCGGGCCGTCGGTCATCGTGTCCCACGACCGCGCCTTCCTCGAGCGGACCGTCACCGCCGTCGCCGAGATCGACGAGCACACCCACTGGATCAGCCGCATCGACGGCGGGTGGGAGGCGTTCCTGGTCGAGCGGCAGCGGGCCCGGCGCCACGCCGAGGAGGCCCACGCCGTCTACGTCGACAAGCGCGACGCCCTGCGCGACCGGGCCTCCACCCAGCGGAACTGGTCCACCAAGGGCATCCGCAAGGCCAAGACGTCGGGCGAGCGCGACAAGTTCATCCGCCACTTCCAGAAGACCTCGTCCGAGCACCTGGCGGCGAAGGCCCGGCAGACCGAGCGGGCCATGGAGCGGCTCGACGTGGTCGACAAGCCCTTCGAGGGCTGGGACCTGCGCATGACGATCGCCGACGCCGGCCGCAGCGGC
>DATFOS010000118.1:0-6929 GCA_035265325.1 Acidimicrobiales bacterium | reverse complement strand
TACGGCGGCGCCGACGCGGGCGTGACCGGGCGGCCGTCCGTCGCCGTCACCGCCCTCGCCGCCGACCTCCCCGAGGCGACCGTCGCCCGCTCGTTCCTCGACGGCGAGTCGGCCCTCGACCTGGGGGACGGCGCGGCGTGGGGCCTCCCGACCCCGAACGGGGCGACGGTCCTCCTGCAGGCGGCGCCCGGCGTCGTCGGGGTCGTGACCGGGACGGACGTGACCCTCGGCGAGATGGTCCGCGTCGCCGGCGACGTCCGCTGGCCCACAGCGGTCGCCGAGCCGCCGGGCGAGCGGTGCGGGGAACCGCCCGACGCCGCCCTCCGGGCGACCGGCGAGGTCGGCCTCGTCGGCGCGACCGACCGGCCCTACGACCTGGCCTCGTGGGCCGGCAGGGGCACCCCCGGCGAGCCGGTGACCTGCACGGTGCTCACGATCGGTGGGGACCCGTACGGGCTGCGCCACGTCGGCAGCGGGCCCGAGGGTGCGGTCGGCGTCGCACGCGTGGCGGCGACCGACGAGGAGGTCGTGCTGTTCGCCGTCCACGGCGACGGGGTGATCTTCGTTGCGCCGGGCGGCTCGACCCAGCCCGTCGACGCCTCCGGACCGCACGGCACCGTCTTCACCTTCGTCCACCTCGACCGCGACGGTGCCGGCGAGGCGGTGCCGCTCACCCTGTACGAGCGCGACGGGTCCGACGTCATGACCCTGTGGGTCGCGCTCGGGGCGGGCGGGACGGCAGGGAACGACACGAACTGACGGCACGTCAGTCACAAGGCCGCAGGCGTTGGACCTCGGCGGATGGGCCTCTACGGTCGATGGCATGACGCGACTCGTGTTGATCCGCCATGGCGAGGCCCAGTCGTGGGTCGACGGCATCGTGGGCGGGGATCAGGGCTGCACGGGCCTCTCCGACCTGGGCCGGCGCCAGGCCATCGCCCTGCGGGACCGGCTGGCCCGCACGGGCGAGCTCGGGACCGTCGACGCCCTGTACGCCTCGACGCTGCCCCGGGCCCTCGAGACGGCCGAGATCATCGCCCCGGCCCTCGGCGACCCGCCGATCAAGCAGGAGCGCGAGCTGCGCGAGTTCGATCCCGGCGAGGCCGCCGACGGCCGCACGTGGGAGGACTACGAGCGCGAGTATCCCCGTGAGCTGTGGGACGCCTACCGGTCCCGCAGCCCGGGCGCCGAGAGCTGGGCCCAGTTCGGCGTGCGGATCGGCGCCGCCCTGCGGGACGTCGCCGAGCGCCACGCCGGTGGGACGGTCGTCGTCGCCTGCCACGGCGGGGTGATCGAGCAGTCCGTCGTGAACTTCTTCGGGCTCGGCCACCACGGCGAGCTGGCCAGCTTCGACATCGCCAACACGTCCCTGACCGAGTGGGTCCGCCCCGACCCCGACGAGGTCTGGTGGCGGCCCGGCGGCCAGTGGCGGCTGCTGCGCCTGAACGACGCCGCCCACCTCGAGGGTGTCGGCGGCGGCCACGGGGGACCGCCGCCGGTCACCTCGATCGACCCGGAGTAACGCGAAGCCACCAAATCGCGCACCTGAGCCCGTTCTATGCGGGCTCAGGTGCGCAGTTTCGCCTCACGCCGGGGGCGTGTCGGTGTCGAGGTCCAGCGCGGCGGAGTTCATGCAGTAGCGCAGCCCGGTGGGGTTGGGCCCGTCGGGGAAGACGTGGCCGAGGTGGGCGTCGCAGCGGGCGCAGCGCACCTCGGTGCGGACCATCCCGTGGCTCGTGTCGGTCACCGTCGTGACCGCGGAGTCCTCGGTGGGCTCCCAGAAGCTGGGCCAGCCGGAGCCGGAGTCGAACTTCGTGTCCGAGCTGAACAGCGGTGCCTCGCAGCAGACGCAGCGGTACGTGCCGGCGTCCTTGGTGTCCCAGTAGATGCCCGTGAACGCCCGCTCGGTGCCACCGTGGCGGGTCACCTCGAACTGCAGCGGGTCGAGGCGGGCCCGCCACTCGTCCTCGGTCTGGGGCAGGTCGGAGAGGTCCAGTGCCTTGTCGTCGGCCATGCCCCCCAGCATGCCGGATCAGCCGCCGGTCAGCGCGGCGGCGAGGGCGTGGAGGACCGGCTCGGGCGAGTACGACGCCACCCGCTCCAGCGACTCCAGCGTGAGGAACGCCTCGGTGCCGTGCGCCCGGCCCTGCAACGTCACGACCAACGAGCAGGTCTCGCCGTCGAGGCGGACGACCAGCTCGAAGATGGCGCAGCTGCGGTCGACGTAGGTCACCGAGCCCACCCGGTGGCCCGCCTCCAGCAGGCGGGCGAACGCCTCGTCGGGCGGGGCCGCGAGCAGCAGCGTGTCACCGCCGGCGATGGCCACCCCGACGCGGGGCGGGGGCGGTGGCCGCCAGGCGGGGCCGGGAGCGGGGCCGGCAGGGGCCGTGGCCACGGCGTGCGCCGGCGCAGGACGAGGGTCGTCGAGCGTGCCGGACCGCTTGGCCCGGCTCAGCGTGGTGTAGGCGGCGTTGAGGCGCGCCGCCGCCGGCGTGGTCCCGGCGTCGACGCCCACCGCGTCGGGGTGCGCCTCGCGGATCAACCGCCGGTAGGCGGCCCGGATGACCTCCCACCCGTCGGTGTCGGCGAGCCCGAGGACGGCACGGGCCTCCCACACGTCCATCCTGCGATCCTCCCACGTGGGCGGCGCGGCCCTCGATCCCGCGTCAGCCGGGGGAGAGGAACGCCGCCATCAGCGCCCGGTACGCCCCGGGGTCGTGGCTGCCGGCGTGCTCCCGAGCGGCGTGCATGGCCAGCTGGGGCATGCCCACGTCGACCGTCGTGACGCCCAGCCGGGCGGCGGTGATGGGCCCGATCGTCGAGCCGCACGGCAGGTCGCTGCGCATGGCGAACGCCTGCAGCGGGACGCCCGCCTGCTCGGCCGCCAGGGCCACGAGGGCGCTGCCGGGGGCGTCGGTGGCGTAGCGCAGGTTGGCGTTCACCTTCAGCACCGGGCCCCCGTTCAGCCGGACCGGGTGCTGCGGGTCGTGGCGGTCGGCGTAGTTCGGGTGCGTGGCGTGGGCCATGTCGGCGGACAGGCAGGCCGAGCGGGCCAGCGACCGGTGCAGGCTCTCGCGGGTGCCGCCCCGGGCCAGCACGCTGCGTTCGAGCACCGTGGGCAGCATCGAGGAGGCGGCGCCGCGGTCGGACTGCGACCCGATCTCCTCGTGGTCGAACAGGCACACCATCGGCACCGGCCCGCCCGACACGTGCGGCGCGACCTCGGACAGCGCCTCCAGCGCCGCCCAGCACGACGCCAGGTTGTCGAGGCGGGCCGAGCCGATCATCTCGTCGTCGCGCCCCACGAGGGCGCCGGGCGCGAGGTCGTGGAGCATCAGGTCCCACCCGAGGACGTCGTCGACGCCGACCGCCAGCTCCTTGGCCACGAAGGCCCGGAACGCGCCCTCGTCGTCGCCGTCGGCGATGCCCCACAGCGGCTTGAGGTGGCGCTGCGGGTCGACGAGCAGGCCCTTGGAGGACACCTCGCGGTCGAGGTGAATGGCGAGCTGGGGGATGGCGCACACGGGCCGGTCGAGCCGGAGCAGCCGGACGAACGCCCCGCCGCTGTCGCGTCGCACCGCTACCCGGCCACTCAGGCCGAGGTCGCGGTCGAGCCAGCTGGTGAGCAGGACGCCGCCGTACACCTCGACGCCCAGCTGGCGCACGCCGGCCCCGACCACGTCGGGATTGGGCTTGATGCGCAGGTTCGGGCTGTCGGTGTGCGCGCCGACGATGCGGAAGCCGTCGTGGGGGTCGTGCGCCGCCGCCGTCTTCCAGGCGATGAGCGTGCCGCCCCGGACCACGAACCGCCCGCCCGGATCGCCGGACCAGGCGGCGTCCTCGCCCAAGCGGGTGAACCCGGCCTCGGTGAGCATGGCCGCCGCGGTGGCGCAGGAGTGGTACGGCGAGGGCGAGGCGTCGCAGAAGGCGAGGAGGCGCCGGGCGGCGTCGAGGTCGGGCGCTGCGGTCGCGTTCGCTGGGTCGGCCACGGACCGGCGATGCTATCGCCCGTGCCGGCGGACCTCGACCTCGTCATCGTGCACCGCGAGAACCCGGGCGCCCTGCCCGGCACCGTGCGGGCGTTCCTCGACCAGGGGGTGGACGTGCGGGTCGTCGTCGTGGACAACGGCTCGTCCGCCGACACGCTGGCGGCGGTGCACGAGAAGTTGCCGGCCGGCGTGCCCGTCCTCGAGCTCGGGGCCAACCGCGGCTTCGGCCCGGGGGCGAACGCCGGGTTCCGCTGGTGCGCGCGGCGCGACCCGGCCGAGTGGCTGGCGGTGGCGCCCCACGACGCCGAGCCGCTGCCCGGCTGCCTGCTCCGGCTGCTCGCCGAGCTGGTGGGGCGCCCGCGGGCGGGCCTGGCGTCCGCCGACGTCGGCGACGGACTGACGCCGGTCGTGGACCGTTACTTCGGCGGCATCCCCCGTCCCGCCACGGTCGACGACGGGTGGGAGCCGGCCGGCTTCCCCCACGGGACCCTCCTGCTGGCGCGCCGGGCCTGCCTCGAGGAGGTCGGGCTGTTCGACGAGCGCTACTTCGCCTACGTCGAGGAGGCCGAGCTGGCCGTCCGGGTGGCCCGGGCGGGGTGGGAGATCGGCGTGGTGCGGGGCGCCGAGGTCCGCAACCGGGGCCTCGGCAACCACCTCGGCCTCATCGACTACCTGCAGACCCGCAACACGCTGCTGCTGGTCCGCGAGCACTCGGGCCGGTACCACGCGACGATCCGCCTGGTCATCGCCCTGTGGCACCTGGTGGCCGGCGCGTTCAGCCCCCGCTTCCGGGGCGGCCCGTACTGGGTCCCCACGGCTCGCGTCCGAGCCATCGTCGACTACCTCCGGCGCCGCACGGGGCCGCCGCCCGCCTCCCTGCTCCGCCGCTACCGCTAGAGGCGGCCCTCCTCGGCCGCGGCGACCTCGCGGCGGACGCGCAGCAGGTAGAGCGTCGAGATGGCGACCCCGAGGAGGACCGTCATGGCGCCGAAGAGGATGGCGGCCAGCCACACCACGCGCCGGCGCCCGGCCAGCGCCCAGGCCCACTCGGGTCGTCGCGCCGCGTCGAGGAGGGCCCACAGCGTCAGCACGAGAGGGGTGGCCAGGACGACCATCGTGCCCGCGGCCCCGAGGGTGTCCGTCAGGTCGATGGGCCCACCCTAGGGGCGCCCGCCGTCAGGTGCCCGGGTCGTCCTCGGGGCTGCGCAGCGTGCGGCTGAGGCGGTGGGGGGCGTCCTCGAAGCCGGGGAGCGGGGCCTGCAGCGTGAGGCCGAGGTCGGCCATGCGCTCGCCGACCAGTTCCTCGACCTCCGCCCAGTCGGTCGCCCGGGGGCCGGCCAGGTCCCGGTTGTACGGCTGGTCGAACACGATCACGTGGGCGCCGCTGGCCCGCAGCGCCGCGACGTTGTGCGGGGCGTCGTCGACGTAGCAGTTGGCCTCGACCTGCGGCTTGGCCCCGAGGAAGCACAGGTCGCGGTAGGGGATGTGGGCCTTGTCGAGCCACTCCACCGTGTCGGCCACGGCGACGGCGTGGCCCCAGTTCACGTACAGCCGGTGGGTGATGATGCGGATCCACACCCCGGCGTCCGACAGCCGCCACAGCGCTTCGGCCGCCCCCTCGATGACCGGCATGGTGCGGAACATGCGGTGTTCGAGGATGGCGGCCTGGTGCAGCCGCTCGAAGTCGGCGGGCGACAGGCCCCACTCGACGAAGTCCCACTGGCGATCGAGCGGCAGGGTCTCGGGGTCGACGCCGCGCTCGGCCGCCACGATCTCGCGCAGGGCGGACGTGTAGTCGGCACAGACGCCGTCGAGGTCGACACCGAAGATGAAGCCGAGGTCGCCGGTGGGCACGGGAACGGGCGGCCGCTCAGTCCGCGTCGCTGCGCCGGGCCTGCCAGACCCGGTCGACAACCACGTCGGCCGCCAGGATGAGCACCGCCGCCCACCCGAGGGGGTTGGCCCGCCGCATCTCGATCGGCCAGTCGTAGCTGGGCATCGGGGCGTGGCGCAGCTGGAGGTACAGCACGTACGCGGCGGCGACGGCCAGCGCGAGCGGGCTGGCGAGGAGCAGCCAGCGCCGGAACGTCTCGTGGCGGCAGCCGATGCCGGCGGCGATGCCCAGCGGGATCGCCACGGCCAGCCCGACCAGCAGCCAGGCCAGCAGGGCCACGCCCACGGCCGTGAGGACCGCCTTGGGCCGCGTGGGCAGGGCGCCCTCGTAGCGGTAGGCGAGTACCGGCGAGTAGGGCTCGGGCATCGCCGTCGGGAACCGTTCGACCGGCCGGGGCTTGCGCACGACGAGCAGCAGGGCCACCACGGCGGCGATCGCGGAGATGATCAGCGAGAGGTCGACCCGTTTCTGCGGGGCGAACGTCATCGTGATCTCGAACGACTCGGCCGTCGGCGTGACCCGCCAGCCGTTGGCGTAGCCGTTGACCAGCTGCGGGGCGTCGAGCCCCTCGCCCTCGACGGAGGCCTCCCACCCGTCGTTGTAGGACTGCCCGAGCACGAGCCAGAACGGGTCGCCCTCGGTGGCGCCGTCGACCCGGACCCGCATGCTGTCGTGGTCGTCGTCGAGGACCTCGATCGTCGGGGCGTCGGCGCCCTCCTGCCCGTCCCCGCCGGAGGCGGCGGAGTCGCTCCCGCCGGAGGCGTTCCCGTCGTCCCCGGGAGAGGCCGAGGTGGAGGACGTGGCCGTCGCCTCGCCCACCAGCGTGCCGGTGGCGTCCGACGCCTCGCCGCCTGCGGCCGAGCGCAGGACCAGCTCGTCGACGTCGAGGGCGAGGAGCAGGCCGCTGGCGGTCTGCAGCTCGTGGTCGCCGCCGTCCAGCGCCAGCGGTCCGCCGTCGCAGGACCGCACCGAGAGCGCCTCGCCGGCCATGGCGTCGTCCATCGAGCCGGAGACCCGGAGCCCGAACGGCTCGCCGTCGACCGTCA
>DATFOS010000117.1:0-15053 GCA_035265325.1 Acidimicrobiales bacterium | reverse complement strand
AGCCCGTGGAGCTGGTCGAGGATGTCCTCGGGACGGCGCACGTGCTCGATGACGTCGGCCGCCACCACCACGTCGAACGGCCCCTCGGACTCGAGCTCGGGCGGGATGCCGTCGTCGAGGTCGGCCTCGACGAACCGGTCGACGCGGTCCTTCACGCCCTCGCCGGCCGCCAGGTCGACGCCGACGACGTAGTGCCCGGCCGCCCGCAGGCGCTCGGCCACGAACCCGTCCCCGCACCCCAGGTCGAGCACCTTGGACGGCGGTCGGTCGCGCAGCCACGCCACGATGCGCCCGTGCGAGCTGCCCGACGACTCCTTGGACTCGTAGGCGTCGCTGGCGAACGCCAGCTCACCGGTGCCGAAGCCAAGTTTGTGGGCCCGGTAGCGGGTCACGTCGCGGGCGACCTGCCGGGCGTAGCGCAGGCCGTCGACGTAGCAGATCTCGTCGCCGTAGAAGGTGGGGATCGGGATCTCGACGATCCGCCGGCCCGCCTCCAGCAGCTGGACGATGATCTGCGAGTCGAAGTTGAAGCCGTCGTCGTTGGCCTCGAACGGCACCCCGGCCAGCGCCTCCACCGAGTAGGCCCGGTAGCCCGAGTGCCACTCGGACAGCTCGGCCCCCGCCATCGTGTTCTGGAAGCGGGTCAGGACCTTGTTGCCCACGTACTTGTAGAGCGGCATGCCGCCCTTGCGGGCCGCCCCGGCGTCGAGCATGCGCGAGCCGAACACGGCGTCGGCCTCGCCCCGCTCGAGCGGCGCCACCATGTCGGGGAGCTTCTCGGGGGCGTACTGGCCGTCACCGTGGAGCATCACGATGATGTCGAGCTCGCGCTCGATGGCCCAGCGGTAGCCGACCTTCTGGTTGCCGCCGTACCCGAGGTTGTGCGGGTTGCGGACGACCTCCAGCGGCAACGTCGGGTCGAACTGCTGGTAACCGAGGCCCACGAGGTAGGTCGAGTCGGCGCTGTGGTCGTCGCTGACGAGGATGCCCGAGATCCGCGGCCGGAAGCCGGTCGGGATGCGATCGAGCACGCGGGCGAGGGTGCCGGCGGCGTTGTACGCCACCACAAGGATCCCGATGCGGGGCTGCACGGCCGCATCATAGGGTTGTCGGCCCGGGCGCCGTCATGTCGGTGATTACTCGACGTCACCGAGTCATGACGAGGCGCGACGACCGTCACGGAGAGGTGGCGGCGACCACGCCGAGACGCCAGACTGTCCCGGTGCCGGGGGACATGGTGGCCGAGCGGGCCGGTGCCGAGGACGACGAGCAGGCGGCGCCGCGCCACGCGCGGCCGTCGCGCCGATCGTCCCGGCGTGAGACGCGGGCCGGGCTCGGCGCCCCGCACCCGGGCCGGACGCCGGCCCTGCTGACCCTGGCGGTCACGGTCGTCCTCGTCGGCGTCGGCTGGCTCACGCAGGGGCGCGACGACACCCCGACGCGCCTCGCCGTGCCCATGGGCACCGGGTCGAGCGCCGGCGACGACGACGACCGGCGCACAGGCGAGGTGGGCGACGACGAGTCCACCGCCGGCACGCCGCTCGGCGTGACCCGCGGCGGCGAGCCCGCATACGTGCTGGCCAACTGGCTCGACGTGCCGCTGGTGGCGCCGGCCACCGCCATCCAGCCCGACGCCCTGGGCACGCTGATCCCGCTCACGCGGTACACCGGCGTCGAGGCCACGGGGACCGCCTCCGGCGACGGCACGACCACGAGCGGGACCAGCACCGGGTCGGGCTCCGGGACGGGGAGCATCCCGTCCGGCGACGGCACGACCGTCACGACGGCACGGCCGAGCACCGGCACGGTGGGCCCGGGCACGACCACCCCGACCGCCACGACGACGCCCACGACGGCTCCGGCGGGCACGACCCCGACGACCGCCCCGCCCGACAGCACGCCGACGACCGCCCCGCCGGACACGACGCCGCCGCCGACCGAGCCCCCGGCGACGACGGTGCCGCCGGCCGAGGACGACGGCGGGCTGCTCGACATCGTCGACGACATCCTCACGGGCACGGTCGACCCGCTGCTCGGCCCCTGACCGGCCGGCCCGGCGGGCACGGACCGCCGGCCGCCGGGCCACCGGCCCGACGGCGTTGTAACGGACGAGGCGTCAGGCGCTGCGACGGCCGCCGGAGCGGCGCAGCTCGCGCTTCTGCTCGATGAAGTCGACGAGGACGTAGTCGCCCAGGGTCTCGGGGGTCGTGAAGAACGCCCGCCCCCGGTTGAGCTTGGTCAACCGCTCGACGAAGGACCGCAGGTGGCCTGTCGGGTCGAGCATGAACGTGTTGATGCGGATGCCCTCGCGGGTGCACCGCACGACCTCGCGCAGGGTGGCGTCGACCGTCTCGCGGACCGGCGGGTACGAGAAGTAGGGCTCGGACATGCCGGTCTCGAAGTGAGCCGTCGGCTCGCCGTCGGTGATCATGATGATCTGCTTGGTACCCGTCTGGCGGGACAGCAGGCGCCGGCTGATCTGGAAAGCGTGCTGCATGTTCGTCCCGTAGACGAAGTCCCACGAGACCTCGGGGAGGTCCTGCGGGCGGATCTCGCGGGCCACCTCGCTGAAGCCGACGATCCCCAGGAAGTCGCGGGGGAACTGCGTCGAGATCAGCGAGTGCAGCGCCATCGCCACCTTCTTGGCGGCGAGGAAGTTGTCGCGCATCGGCATGGACAGCGACAGGTCGAGCATGAGCACGGTCGACGACCGCACCACGTTCTCGGTGCGCTCGACCTCGAAGTCGTCGGGGCTCAGCTGGACCGGCGTGCCGCCACCCGTACGCGCGATGGCGTTGCGGACCGTCCGCTGGATGTCGAGGTTGAACGGGTCGCCGAACTCGTAGGCCTTGGTCTCGTAGGTGCGCTCGTGCCCGTTGCCGGCGTTCTCCTGCTCGTGCCGGCCGAGCTTGTCCTTGGCGAGGCGCTGGAACAGGTCGGCCAGGGCGTTGCGGCCGATGCGGCGCAGGCCCTTGGGCGTGAGTTCGAGGCGGCCCTCGCGCTGGTCGATGAGCCCGGCGTCCTGCAGGAGGCGCGTGAGCTTGGCCAGCTGGTCCAGGCTGCGGGCGGCGTCGTCGCCGAGCAGCTCGCGGGCGCGGTCGATGTCGGCCTCGGCCAGGGCGCCGGGGTGGGAGGCGCCCCTCAGTAGCTGCTCGAGGCGGTCGAGGTCGCCCAGGTCCTCGAGCGTGGACGCCGCCTCGGCGAGACCGAGCGGGTCCTGCCCGGTGAAGTCGTAGCGCCGATCCCACCCCATGTCGGGGAAGGCGGACCGGAGCTGCGAGGCGAGCTGGTCGACCTGCCAGCGCAGGTCCATGTCGTCAAGGAGCTGCTCGGCGAGTTGGCCGATCTGCGCCCGCTGTTCGGGCGTCATCGACGCCAGCAGCGACTGCATGGCGGCCATGCGCCGGGCCAGGACCTCGAGCAGCTCGTCGAGGTCCTTCGGGTTCTCCGGGAAGAAGTCGCCGTAGCGGGACATGAAGCCGTCGAAGTCGGGCTCCTGCCCGGCGGCCCGCTGTTCGAGCATCTGGTTGAGCTCGGCCAGCATGTCCTTCATGCGGGCCATGTCCTCCGGGGTCATGCCCTCGACCGCTCCGGTCATGCGGTTCACGTAGGAGTCGAGGACCTGCTGGCGCAGCTTCTCCACCAGCTCCTCGAAGCGCTGCGCCGCCTCGGGGGACGTGAACTCGTAGCGCTCGAGCTCGCGCACCATGCCGGCCAGGTCGGGTGGGAGCATCTCGAGCTGCATGTTGCGCTCGGCGGCGGCCGATCGGGCCGTCTCCTCCCGGCGGGGGTCGCCGCTGGCGGCGGCCTCGGCCACCTGCCGGTCGAGGGCGTTGCGCTCGGCGTCGACCACCTCGCGCAGCTCCTCGGCGATCTCGTCGTAGACACCGCCGAGATCGAAGCGGTCGAGGCGCTCCTGGCGCTGGCGGCGGAGCTTGTCGAGCAGGTCGCGCACGCCCTGGACCTGCTCGCCCTGGCGGTCGCGGAAGCCCGACTGCAGCAGCCGGCGCAGGGCGGCGTTGAGGTCGCCGTGGTAGAGGAGGTCGTCGGTGACCTGCTCGAGGACGGCGTCGGCATCGAGGTCGAAGCCGACCTGCGTGCCGTCCCACCGGCTGTACCGGAAGCCAGACCCAGCCATTCCCGCAGGGTACCGGTGATGTCCGGTCTCGGGGCCGGCGCCGCGCCCGCGGGTGGGATGATTCGCCCGTGAGCGACACCGGAGGCCCCGACACCGACCCCGGGGAGGACGCCGACGCCGCCCCCGCACCGGCCTGGTGGGGCACCGGCGCCGCGGCGACGCAGTGCGAGGGGGCGGCGCCCCGGTCCGACTGGGCGGGCTGGGAGGCCGACGGCTTCGTCCCGCCCTCGGCCGACGGCAACGGCTTCCGCACCCGCTTCGCCGACGACCTGGCCCTCGTGGCCGAGCACGGCCTCCTGACGTTCCGCCTCACGGTCGAGTGGGCCCGGCTCGAACCGTCGCCCGGCCAGTGGGACACCGACGCCGCCGACCACCTGGTCCGGGTCCTGAGCGCGGCCGAGGAGGCCGGCGTGGCCGTGTGGGCCTGCCTGCTGCACGGCTCGGGCCCGGGCTGGTTCACCGACGACCAGCGGGGCTGGCGGGCGGGCCGGGAGGCGGTTCTCGCCTGGGCCCGCCACGTCGATCGGGTGGCCGAGGCCATCGGCGACCGGGTGGCGGGGTGGGTGCCGATCCACGAACCCGACACGCTGGCCCGCCTCGGCTACGGCGAGGGCACGTTCCCCCCCGGCCGGCGCGACGAGGACGACCACCGCACCGCCCGGGCCACCCTGCGCGCCGCGGAGGCCGAGGCGGCCCGCCTGCTCCGGTCGGGGAAGCAGCCCGTGGCGGTCTCCGCCCCGTTCGGGCCCGACGCAGCCGGCCCGGACGCCGCCGACCGCGATCCCGACGACCTCCTGGTCGTGTCCGCTCCGGTCGGGACGCTGGCCCGTGAGCTGGAGCGGACCGCGGGGGCCGCCCCCGACGCCGAGCTACTGGTCGTGACCGGCGACCCGGCCCCCGGCTCGGCCGACGAGCGGGCGACCCGGATGCGGACGGGCGTCCGGGCGGTCACCGAGGCGGCGTCGACCGTGGCCGTGCGCGGCGCCTTCGTCCTCCCGGCGCTGGACGGCTACGAGTGGCACCGGGGCTTCACCGCGGCCCTGGGCCTGTTCGACCGCGACCGCAACCCGCGCCCGGCGCTGGACGCGATCCCCCGTCAGCCGCGCGACCGGTAGGTGGCCCGGCCGCCCACCGCGTCCTTGTTGAGGCGCTTGGACAGGTGCAGGCCCTCGAGCACCAGCTCGATGGCGCTCGCCACGACCGCCGGGTCCTCGTCGCCACCGGACAGCTCGCGCACCGGCTCGCGCAGCGCCGGCACCTCCTCGACGAGGCGGGCCAGGTCGCCCGAGGCGACGTCGTCGCCCGTGTGGACGATCGCCCCCTCCTCGAACGAGCTCACGACGTCGCGCAGCTGCGCCAGCGGCACCCGCCGCTTGAACACCTGCAGCACCGCCGAGCGCACGAGGTGCTCGGCCACCTGCCCGTCGCGCCCGTCCTCCAGCGTCTCGATCTCGATCTTGCCCATGGTCGACGCGGCCAGGGCGTCGAGGTCGCTGACGCGGGGGACGATCGTCCGCTCGCCGTGGCGCAGCGCCCGGCGGGTGGCGTTGGCCACGAGGATCTCGCGGTTGGACACCGTCAGGCGGACCGACACGCCGGAGCGCTGGTTGACGTGCGCGCTCTCGCGGGCGACGTGGCTGAGCGTGCCCACGATCTCGGCCATGTAGGCGGGCACGACCACGGGGACGCCGTCGACCACGAGCGGGCGCGCCTCCTGCCCGGCGATCGCCACCTCGGTGTCGACGTCGAGCGGGTAGTGCGTGCGGATCTGGCTGCCGAAGCGGTCCTTCAACGGGGTGATGATGCGCCCGCGGTTCGTGTAGTCCTCCGGGTTGGCCGAGGCCACGAGCAGGACGTCGAGCGGCAGGCGGATCTTGTAGCCCCGCACCTGGACGTCGCGCTCCTCGAGCACGTTGAGCAGGCCCACCTGGATGCGCTCGGCCAGGTCGGGCAGCTCGTTGATGGCGAAGATGCCCCGGTTGGTGCGGGGCACGAGCCCGTAGTGGATGGTCAGCTCGTCGGACAGGTAGCGGCCCTCGGCCACCTTGATGGGGTCGACCTCGCCGATCAGGTCGGCGATCGACGTGTCGGGCGTCGCCAGCTTCTCGCCGAAGCGGGTGCTGCGGTGGACCCAGTCGATCGGCGTGCCGTCGCCTCGCTCGACGAGCAGGTCGCGGGCGTAGCGGGACACCGGGTGCTCGGGGTTGTCGTTGATCTCGGACCCGGCCACGACCGGCGCCCACTCGTCGAGCAGCTCGACCAGCGAGCGGATGACCCGCGTCTTGGCCTGCCCGCGCTCGCCCAGGAAGATGATGTCGTGCCCGGCCAGCAGTGCGTTCTCGAGCTGCGGCAGCACCGTCTCCTCGTAGCCCAACACGCCCTCGACAAGGGGCTGGCCGGCGGCGATGCGGGTGATGGCGTTGCGGCGTATCTCGTCCTTGACCGAGGTCGAGACCCAGCCCGACGCCCGCAGCTCGCCCAGCGTGGTGGGGCGCGGCGACTCCGACATGGCGCCAAGCTACCGCCGGTCCCCGCGCTGCGGGCAGGCGGCCGGCCGCTGCGGTGATGCGGGCTGTTCGGCCTGCTCAGACGAGGCTCAGGCCAACTCCGCGGCGGCCCGCTCCATGACCCGACGCGAGTCCTCCGGCGGGAGGGCCAGGTCACAGAGCTTGCGGAAGGCGCGGCGCTGCATCTCGATCTCGTGCGGCTGCTCGAAGTAGACGCCGACCGACCAGGCGCTCTCGATGAAGCCGAGGCCGGCGTCGGTCTCCCACGGGAAACTCATGACGCTGAACCCGCCCGCCATGCCGGCGTGGGCGCCCCGGTCGAACGGCAGCACCTGCAGGACGACGTTGGGCCGCCGGGAGGCGGCGATCAGGTGGTCGATCTGGGCGGCCATGGCTCGGGGGCCACCGACGACCCGGCGCAGCACGGCCTCGTCGAGCACGACTGTCAGCCGGAGCGGCGCCTCCTCGCGGGTCAGGACGGCCTGGCGGCGGACGCGCAGGCCCACACGTCGCGCCACCGCGTCGTCCGGCATGTCGACCAGCGCCGAGCTGCGGATCATGTTCTCGACGTACTCGGGCGTCTGCAGCAGGCCCGGAACGTGCTGGGGTTCGTAGACGCACAGCTCGGAGGCACCCTGCTCCAGCCCGACGAAGCGGGAGAACCACTCGGGCAGGACGACGTCGTCGTAGGTCTCCCACCAGCCCTTCTCGCGGGCCCGGCGGGCCGCGTCGAGGTACTCGGGCCAGCGTGCCTCGGGCACGCCGTACAGCGGGAGCAGGACCTCGTCGAGGTCGCGGGGGACCACGGGTCGCTGGGCGTTCTCGAAGTAGGAGACCTTGGTGACCGTGCAGCGCAGGGCCTTGGCGACCTGCTTCTGCTCGAGGCCCGCCTCGGCCCGCAGGCGCTGCAGTTCGGCGGCCAGCCACCGGCGCCACACCGTGGGGCTCGACGCCTGGACGGCGCCGTGCGCGGAGACCTCGACCGTCACTCGTGCCACCCCCCTTGCGCCGACAAATTTGTTCATGTACTAATGTTTATGCGGCGGATGTTAAATGAACTGTAGCGCCCGCCGACGGGTTCTGAGGTGGGCGGTGCGTTCAGCGGCCGTATGGATTGAGAAGCGGGGTGGCACCCGCCCATAGTCTCTCGTCGCCACGCGTCATGGGTGTCACCGGCCGGGTGCATCCACCGGATCAGGATTCTGAGGGGGTCGCCGTGGGCCAGCAGGGGCATGACTCCCGGGACAGCGACGCCACCGCGCTGGTCGCCGACCCGGTCGGGCCCACGCCGGTCGAGGCCGCCGCCAGCCCGGAGGTCGCCGCCTCGCCGGACGACGTCGTGTCCCCGGAGGGTGCCGCCTCCCCGGAGCCCGAGGCCGACGCGGCCGACGGCCACGAGCCCGGCGGCCAGGCCCGCGTCGCCGGGGCCTTCCTCGCCGCCGCCGCGGCCGAGGCCCGGCTGGCGACCGACACCCCGGCGGCGGCCGGGGCCCGCCCCGTGACCGCCGCCATGATGGAGCTGGCCCAGGCCTACGTGGCCAGCCACGGCCAGGGTGCCCCGCTCGACGTCGCCGCCCGCCTCGGGAAGCTCGAGTCGCCGGCCTGGCTGCTCGCCGTGGCGGTGGCCCGGCCCCGCAGCGCCATGCTCGACGACGACGCCCTCCGGCTCGCCAACGCCTCGGGGGCGCCTGGCCACGCCCTCCCCCACTGCGTCGGCTACGTCGGCCTCGCCGCCGCCCTCCTCGGCGGGCGCCCGGCGGCCGAGGCCATCGAGTCGGTCACCGGCCAGCGCCCCCGCACCTACCACCCCACGGCCCTCACGCTGTGCGGGGAACCCCACCTGGACGCCCTCTCCACGGCCATCTGGGCGCTGCAGCAGCCGGCGCCGCTGCACCATGTCGTCGAGTCCCTGGCGACGCTGGCCACGCCCGGCGTCGCCGCCGCGGCGGCCGGCCTGCTCGGCCTGCGCGACGGCGTGCGGGCCGTGCCGGCCCGCTGGTACGCCGCCCTGCCCGAGGCCGAGGCCTGCGTCGACCTGGCGGGCGAACTCGTCCGCTGCCGTCACCGGGCCTACCTGCAGTCGAGCCCGCCCCGCCGTCCCCGGCCGCTGCCGGGCCCCGGGGCCGGGCGCATCGCCTCCGCCACCAGCGGCGCCGGGGAGACCTGGGGGTGGTCCGGCGCCGCGGAGCGGTAGCCGTTCGCCGGCGCTCGCGCCTGGGGGCGCGAGCGCCGGCGTCGTGTCGCCGCCTCGAGCCGGAGCACGGCCGTCTCGAGGCGGCACACGACGACCCACACAGGGGTTGCGCGTCGGCTGTGGCGGGTAGCCTCCCGCCTCCATGGAGCTGTCGGAGGGCTGGCGTGCCGTCGCGGCCGACGACGAGCTGCGCCGCTCCTACCAGGCCGGCGAGTACGACGACGCCCACTGGGAGCCGGTCACGGTTCCCGGGCATTGGCGATCCAACCCGGCGTTCGCCGATTTCGACGGGCCGGTCCTCGCCCGGTGCCGGTTCGCCGCCCCGGCCCCGGAGCCCGGCCGGCGGGCCTGGCTGACGTTCGAGGGCCTCTTCTACCAGGGCGACGTCTGGTTCGACGGCAGCTACCTCGGCGACACCGAGGGCTACTTCGCCCCCCACACGTTCGAGGTCACCGACGCCGTGCGGCTCCGGTCCGACCACGCGGTCGCCGTCGAGGTGACCTGCTCCCCCGAGCGCAACCCGGGGGCCAAGCGGAACCTCACCGGGGCGTTCCAGGCCGGCCACTACGCCGACCCCCACGGGAACCCCGGCGGCATCTGGCGGCCGGTGCGGGTGACGGAGACCGGGCCGGTCCGCATCGCCGGCCTCCGGGCGCTGTGCCGGAGCGCCGACGCCGAGCGGGCGGTGGTGGCCCTGCGGGCGACGCTCGACAGCGACGACGCCCGGACGGTTCGGGTCCGCACCGAGCTCGGCGGGACCGACCACGAGCTGGACCAGCCGCTGGCCGCCGGCCCCAACACGGTCGAGTGGACGGTCACCGTCGAACGCCCCGACCTGTGGTGGCCCCGGGCGGTGGGCGACGCGATCCTCCACGACCTGCGGGTCGCGGTCGCGGTCCCACCCGACCCGGCGTCCCACGACGCCGACCCGGCCGCCCCGGACGCCGGCGGGTTCGTCCCCAGCGACGAGCGCCGGCTGCGAACCGGCCTGCGGTCGGTGCGGATGCGGCGATGGGTGCTCTCGGTCAACGGGGAGCGGCTGTTCCTGAAGGGCGCCGACCTGGGTCCGGCCCAGCTGGCGCTGGGCGAGGCGACGCCGGAGCAGGTCCGGGCCGACGTCGGCCACGCCGTCGCCGCGGGGCTCGACCTCGTGCGCCTGCACGGCCATGTGGGCCGGCCGGAGACCTACGACGCCGCCGACGAGGCCGGCCTGCTGGTCTGGCAGGACATGCCGCTGCGCGGCCCGTACGCCCGGGCGGTCCGGCGCCAGGCCGCGGCCCAGGCCCACGCCCTCGTCGAGCTGCTGGGCCACCACCCGTCGGTGGCGGTGTGGTGCGGGCACGACGAGCCCGTCCCGCTGCCGGCCGACCGCAGCGCCCTGCTCGGCCAGCAGCTGCCGAGCTGGAACCGCACCATCCTCGACGCCACCGTGAAGCGGGCGCTCGAGCGGGCCGACGGCACCCGGCCGGTGGTGGCGCACTCCGGGGTGCTGCCGCACCCACCCCAGCTCGACGGCACCGACGCCCACCTCTACGCCGGTTGGCACTGGGGCGACGAGCGCCAGCTCGCCGGCCTGGCCCGGGCCGTGCCCCGGGTCGTGCGGTTCGTGTCGGAGTTCGGCGCCCAGTCCGTGCCGTCCGACGCCGGGCTGGCCGACGCCATGGGCGCCGACCGGTGGCCCGACCTCGACTGGGATGTGCTCGCCGACCGTTACGGGATGGAGCGCGAGCGGTTCGAGCGCTACGTCCCCCCGTCGGGCCACCAGACGTTCGCGTCCTGGGTGGAGGCCACGCAGCGGTACCAGGCCACGCTGGTCCGCCGGCAGGTCGAGACCCTGCGGCGGCTCAAGTACCGGCCCACAGCCGGGTTCGCCGTGGCCGTGTTGGCCGACGCCCGGCCGGCCGTGTCGCAGGCGCTCCTCGACCACTGGCGCCGGCCCAAGCCCGGCTACGACGCGCTGGTGGAGGCGTGCCGGCCCGTGATCGTCGTGGCCGACCGGATGCCGGCGGTCGTCTCGCCGGGCGAGGCCCTGGCGCTGGATGTCCACGTCGTGTCCGACCTGCGCCGGCCGGTGGCGCACGGCCGGGTCGAGGCCCGCCTGTCGTGGCCCGGGGGCGAGCATCGCTGGCGTTACGCCGGCGAGATCGCCCCCGACGCGGTGACGTGGATCAAGACGCTCCAGCTGGTGACGCCCGACGAGGGCCCACTCGTCCTCGACCTCGCCCTCCACCTGCCGCGCGGCGAGGTCGTCCGCAACCGCTACGAGGCCGCGGTCGGGCCGGCCCGGGCCGGCGACGGCCCCACCCGGGACCGGTGAGCGGACAGGCCCCGCCGCCCCTGCCGGCCCCGCCACCGCGCCCGCCGGAGCGCCTCGTGGTCGGTGACCTGGTCCTGCGCCGCTGGCGCCGCAGCGACGCCCGCGCCCTCGACGCCGCGGTCGCCGCCAACCTCGACCACCTCCGCCCGTGGATGCCGTGGGCGGCGCTCGAGCCGATCTCCCACGCCGACCGCCAAGCCCTGCTGGGCCGGTGGGAGCGGGCCTGGGAGACCGGCGACGAGCTGAACTACGGCCTCTTCGTGGCGCGTCGGGCCGTCGGCAGCTGCGGGCTCATGCGGCGGATCGGGCCGGGCGGCCTCGAGATCGGCTACTGGGTCGACAAGGAACACCAGGGCCGGGGCTACGCCACCCGCACCGCCGCCACCCTGACCGACGTGGCGTTCGGGCTGCCCGGCGTCGACCACGTCGAGATCCACCACGACGTGGCCAACGTCCGCAGCGGCGCCGTGCCCCGCCGCCTGGGCTTCACGGTCGTCGGCGACGAGCCGCGCGAGGTCGTCACCCCCGGCGAGGCCGGCACCGCCCGCATCTGGCGGATGCGCCGCGCCGACTGGCCCGCCCACCGGCCGCCGGGCTGAGCCGGGCCGCGCCGGAGTCGGGCCCGCAGCCCCGCCGCCCCGGCCTCACGGCAGCGGCAGCTCGCGGGCGGTCTCGATGACGTGCGCCATGAAGTCGAGGGCGTCGCGGCGGCGGGCCAGCGGTCGGCGGCGGTAGACCTCGATCTGCTGGCCGCCCCGGCGCAGGCGGAGCGCCTCCTCGATGATCCGGTGCCACTCGTCGTCGAACGTGGCCAGGGCATACTCGCCGGCACCGGTCTTCGAGGTCACGTCGCCGGTGGCCAGCGTGTAGTGCAGGCGGGGGATGCCGAGCACGCCCCAGCCCACGGCCGAGTCCGCCAGCAGCATCGCCCCGCGCACCAGCGTGTGCTGCCGGTCGACCCACTCGGCCCAGTAGGTGTCGAGGTTGGCCCGGACCCAGCGGCGCAGCACGGCGTCGTCGGTGAAGACCTCGGGCGAGGTCGGGCCCCGGAGGACGACGGGATGCTTCGCCAGGGTCAGGTACTGGACCGGGTTGGCGTCGAACCCCTCGGCCTTCATGGTCCCGTCGTGGTGGGAGGTCAGGCCCGCCAGCGAGGTCGGGTCGGCGGCCAGCTGGTCCCACGTGAGGTACACGCCGTCGAGGGCCGGTTCGGGGACCTTGTCGCGCAGACGCTCGTGTGCCTCGCCCAGCGTGGTCGCGTCCTCGGTCAACGGGGTGGCCGTCACGGCGAGGAAGTCGACGTCGCTGGCCCCCGGCCGGAAGTCGTCCAGCGCCACGGAACCGACCAGGTACAGGCCCTCGACACGGCCGGGGAGCGCCTCGTCGACCACCTCGAGGTAGCGGCGCGCGACATCCCCCACCGACTCGTGCACGCAGCCAGGTTGCCCCATCGTGACGGGCGCGGGCGAGGCAATCACGCTCGGTGATCGGCGCCCTACCGCAGGTCCGGAAGTCGTCCACACGATTCAGGAAGTCCCTCAGGGAGGGAGTACGGTCTTCTCTCGGACAGATCGAAATCCGTCCGGGAGGCTGAACGAGCGATGCAGACGATGGAGCGACGTCCCGTCGCCCCGGTGCACCGGAGGAGCCGGCGCCCCGCTCCCTGGCCGGTCGAGCTGTATCGCTCGGCCGTCGGCAAGAAGTGGGTCATGGCGCTGACCGGGATCGCGCTGATGGGTTACGTGTTCGCCCACATGATCGGCAACCTCAAGGTGTACATGGGGGCCGAGGACATCAACCACTACGGCGAGTTCCTGCGCGAGCTCCTCGTGCCGATCCTGCCGCGCACGGTCACCCTGTGGCTGCTGCGCATCGGGCTGGCCCTGGCGTTCGTGCTCCACATCCACGCCGGATACTCGCTGACGCTGATGAACCGCCGGGCGCACGCCGAGGGCGGCTACATCTCGCGCCGCGACTGGCAGGCCGCCAACATCGCCAGCCGCTCGATGCGGTACACGGGGACGGTCATCCTGCTGTTCCTGCTGTGGCACCTGGCCGACCTGACCTGGGGGACCGTCAACCCCGACTTCGTGCGGGGCGACGTGTACCGGAACATGGTGGCCAGCTTCGAGCGGCCGCTCGTGGCGGCCCTCTACATCGTCGCCAACATCGCCCTCGGCCTCCACCTGTTCCACGGGGGCTGGTCGATGTTCCAGAGCCTGGGCCTCAACAACCCCCGGTGGAACTCGTGGCGCCGCATGTTCGCCGCCGGGTTCGCCGCCATCGTGATGGTCGGCAACGTCAGCTTCCCCGTCGCCGTGCTGGCCGGCGTGATCGACGCGGACGACAATCCGGACTGCCGGGTGTCCGGCGACGTGGTGGAGACGTGCGAGCTCTACGAGGAGGCCGCTGAATGATCGGCGAGCTGGACAGCCAGGTCCCGACCGGCCCCATCGAGGACCGGTGGACCCAGCACAAGTTCGACATGAAGCTCGTGGCACCGAACAACCGGCGCAAGTTCGACGTGATCATCGTCGGCTCGGGCCTGGCCGGTGCCTCGGCCGCCGCCACCCTCGGTGAGCAGGGCTACAACGTCAAGGTCTTCACGTACCACGACTCGCCCCGCCGGGCGCACTCGATCGCCGCCCAGGGCGGCATCAACGCCGCCAAGAACTACAAGAGCGACGGCGACTCGGTCTTCCGCCTCTTCTACGACACGATCAAGGGCGGCGACTTCCGCAGCCGCGAGTCGAACGTGTACCGGCTGGCCGAGGTGTCCGTCGACATCATCGACCAGATGGTCGCCCAGGGCGTGCCGTTCGCCCGCGAGTACGGCGGCCTGCTGGACAATCGCAGCTTCGGCGGTGCCCAGGTCTCCCGCACGTTCTACGCCCGGGGCCAGACCGGCCAGCAGCTCCTGCTCGGCGCCTACCAGCAGATGATGCACCAGGTGGCCCTCGGCACCGTCTCGATGCACACCCGCACCGAGATGCTCGACCTCGTGGTCAAGGACGGGGTGGCCTGCGGCGTCGTCGTCCGCGACCTCGTCACCGGCGCGGTCAGCTCGCACTCGGCGCACGCCGTGCTCCTCTGCACCGGCGGCTACGGCAACGTCTTCTACCTGTCGACGAACGCCAAGTACTCCAACGCGACCGCCGTCTGGCGGGCGCACCGCCGCGGTGCGCTCTTCGCCAATCCCTGCTTCACGCAGATCCACCCGACCTGCATCCCGGCGTCCGACGAGTTCCAGTCGAAGCTCACGCTGATGTCGGAGTCGCTGCGGAACGACGGGCGCATCTGGGTCCCGCTGAACGGCGACGACACCCGCTCGCCCGACCAGATCCCCGAGTCCGAGCGCGACTACTTCCTCGAGCGGAAGTACCCGAGCTTCGGCAACCTCGTGCCCCGCGACGTGGCGTCCCGCAACGCCAAGACCATGGTCGACCAGGGCAAGGGCGTCGGCCCCCTCAAGAACGGCGTGTACCTCGACTTCGCCGAGGCCATCGCCCGCGTCGGTGAGGACACGATCCGCGAGCGGTACGGGAACCTCTTCGACATGTACGACCGCATCACGGACGAGAGCCCGTACAAGGTCCCGATGCGGATCTACCCGGCGGTCCACTACACGATGGGCGGCCTCTGGGTGGACTACCACCTGATGTCGAACGTGCCCGGCCTCTTCGTCCTCGGCGAGGCCAACTTCTCCGACCACGGCGCCAACCGCCTGGGCGCCTCGGCGCTCATGCAGGGTCTGGCGGACGGCTACTTCGTCATCAGCTACACGCTGGCCAACTACCTCGCCGGCCTCCTCGGCACGAGCCCGGTCCCCGTCGACGACCCCGCCTTCGCCGAGGCGCAGGGATCCGTCGACGATCGCGTGAAGCGGCTGCTCTCGGT
>DATFOS010000116.1:0-2236 GCA_035265325.1 Acidimicrobiales bacterium | reverse complement strand
CGGCCGCCCCCGTTGGCGACGGCGGCAACGCACCGCTCACGCCCGGCGAGGCGATCCCCGCCGGCCCGGCCGTGCCGGCGGTCACGGCGAGCGGCCTCATCCGGCGGGTGCGGGGCGCCCAGCAACCCGGGGCCCCGGGGTCGTTCGGGCCGGCCCACCAGGCGGCCACCGGCGAATCGCAGGCCGGGGAGGGGGCGGCGTCCGAGGCGGATGCCGCGGAGATCCAGCGCTTCCTCACCACCCTGGCCGCCGGCGTGCAGCGCAGCTTGTCCGACAACGGCCGAGAGCCGAACGGCCCGGAGGACCGCTGATGCCGCTCACCGAGGAGGCCCGCAACTTCAACTGGCTCCTCAGCAACTTCGTGGACGAGACCGCCGGGGTGACCGATGCCGTCGCCGTGTCGTCCGACGGGTTGCTGATCGCCCGGTCGAGCACGCTCGATCTGCGGGAGGGCGAGCAGGTCAGCGCCATCATCTCGGGGTGCGCCAGCCTGGCAGAGGCCGCTGACCGGGCCCTCGACTCGGGCGGCCTCGAGCGGGTCATCGTGGCGATGCACCTGGGCTTCCTGTTCGTGTGCTCGATGGCCGACGGCAGCTGCCTCGGCATCGTCGCCACCCGCGACTGCGACGTCGGGTCGGTCGGGTACCAGACCACCGAGCTCGTCTACCGAGCAGGCGAGCTGCTCACGCCGGCGCTGCGCGAGGAGTTGAAGACGTACGCCGCGTCGTCGTGACGTCGGCGCCAGTGCTGTCCGAACCTGATGCGGCGGGTCAGCCGCCGACCGGAGCGTCGACCAGCGCGCCGGTCAACACCATCACGAGCAGCCCGAAGGCGATCTCCGCTCCGAGAAACAACCCGAGCATCTGCAGCGGAGCGGCCCGGTTGTCCCGGTCGTGGCCCGCGTTGCCCCGCCCATCGGGCTCCTCGGCAGCGTCGTCGCGGTCGTCGCGGTGGCCGCGGCGGATGCCGGCACCGACATGGCGGGCGACGTACTTGCGGTTGGCGTTGGCCGCCACGAGCATCGCCGAGACGGCGAGGACCTTGAGCCAGAACGCGTGACCGTACGGGGTGGAGAACAGGCTGCCGACCGACCCGGCGCGGGTCCAGGCGTGGTAGATGCCCGACACCGCCAGCACCCACACGCACACGGTCGCCACCTGCGAGAACCGTCCGAGCACCCCCTCGAGCGAGGCCGTCGAGCCCCGGGGCACCAGCACGGCCGCCAGCACGGCCAAGCCCCCCGCCCAGACGCACGCGGCGGCGAGATGCAGCAGCGTCATGACGATCGTGACGGGCCCGGGGGCGACCGGGCCGGCGTAGACCCACGTGCCGGCCAGCGCCGCGAACAGTGCGAGGCCGACCGCTCGCGGCGCCGGCCGGCCGCGCAGGTACGCCGAGACCCAGACGACCGTCCCGAGCAGCAGCGCGAGCCGGACGCCCAGGGCGGCGGCGATGCGGTCGCCCGGTGCCGCTACGCCGGCGGCGTCGTGGGAGGCGAGGTGCAGCACGGTGGCCGCGCCGACGGTGAGCCAGCCGAGCCACACGATGCTGGCGAGCCGGCGCTCGCCGCGTCCCTCGGGCCAGACCAGGGCCGTGAACGCCAGCCCGCCGACCGCCAGCACCAGGCCGAGGTAAGAGGCGCCGCGCACGGATGCCGCCACCACGGGGGCGACGACCGCATCGCCCACCGTGGCGCGGGCAATGGCGACGGCGATCGCCAGCGCGCCGGAACCGAGGGCGGCCACCAGCAGCACCTGCGACAGCGGCGGGTCGTAGCCCGCGGGGGCGGGTGGGGCGTGGCGCAACGCACCGACGTTGACCCTGACGGGCTCGGCCGGCCTGAGCGTTCTCGTCCCAGCCTTACGGTGTGAGTCAGTGGCGTCACGAATCGTGGCGGCAGACACGGCCCGCCAGTATGGCCGCCGAAACCGATCTAGGCGACCGCAACCGCGAGACGGGCGCGTTAAGAACGTCCCGCTACTGGGCCGGACGGGGGAGCGCCGCCCGCAGGTCCGGCGCCAGGTCCGCGTCGGCCCAGGTCACGACGCCGGCCTCGACGACCGCGGCGACGAGCGGCACGGCCGGGCGGTAGGCGAGGTGCACATGGCTGGGAGCGTCGAGCACGACGAGGTCGGCCCGGGCGCCGGGGGACAGCCGACCGACGTCGTCTCGGCGCAGCGCCCGCGCCCCGCCGAGCGTCGCGGCGAGGACCGCCTCGTCGACCGTCATCCCGAGG
>DATFOS010000115.1:0-10301 GCA_035265325.1 Acidimicrobiales bacterium | reverse complement strand
AGCCGGGCCGGCGCGCACTTCACGCTGCGGTGGGTGATCCTCCACATGATCGAGGAGACCGCCCGCCACAACGGCCATGCGGACCTGCTGCGCGAGAGCATCGACGGCGTCACCGGGGAGTGACGGGCGGCACGGGCGGCGGGGTGCTCCCGGGGCACTCACGTCTGCCACTCTCTGGGCCGCGCCCGTGCCCGAGGCCGACCGGCCCGCCCCTCGACACGCTCGTTCGGGCGCGCCGGGCGGGCGGCGCCTGACGACGCCGCCCGCCGGTGGGTTCCCGCCCGAAAGCCGGTTCGTGGGGAATCAGCAGGTCGGCTCAGGTGGCCGACTTGACCTGCGCCTTCGCCTCGTCGGCCGTCGGGCCGAGCGTGTCGGCGACGTAGGCGTCGCGCTTGCCGAGCGGCTTGTCGCGCCCCTCGGTGGTGTCGGTGGCGGTCTGCCGCTCCATCTCGCCGTTCATCTCGGCGCCGATGATGACGGCGAAGGCGCCGATCCAGAGCCACAGCATGACCACGACGATGGCGCCCAGCGCCCCGTAGGTCTCGTTGTAGCTGCCGAAGTTGGCCGTGTAGATCGAGAAGGCGGCGGAGGCGGCCAGCCACAGGACCGTCGCCACGATCGCCCCGGGCGAGGCCCAGGCCCAGCGGGGGTTGTCGCGGTCCGGCGCGAACCGGTAGATCACGGCGAGTCCGGCGATGATGACCAGGGCGGCGAGGGGCCAGCGGGCGATCATCAGCACGTCGCGGGCGACCCCCAGGCCACCCTCGGTCGACATGGCCTCCGGGGCGATGATGAGCCCGAACAGCGCCGCCCCGCCCATCACGACCAGGATGACGGTCAGTAGGATGGCCCTGCCCCGCAGCTTGAAGAAGCCCCGGGTCTCGGTCTCGTGGTACGCCCGGTTCACGGCGGTCATCAGGTTCTTCACGCCGCTCGACGCCGACCACAGCGCCAGGGCGAGACCGACGATGGCGCCGATCCGCAGACCGGAGGACGTCCCCGACACGATCGACTCCAGCTGCTGCTCGACCAGGTCCCGCACCTCGGCCGGGGCGGCGGCGAGCACGTCGCTCACGTTGCGTTCGATGTCGGCCGGGTCGGCCACCAGCCCGTAGACCGACACGAGGGCGACGAGCCCCGGAACCAGCGAGAGCAGGGCGTAGAAGGCCACGCCGGCCGCCAGCAGCGGGGCGTCGTCGGCCTTGGTGGACGTCTTCGTGCGGACGAGCACGTCCTTCCAGCCCCGCGCCGGGATCTCGGTCGGACTCTCGGCGGACCTGCCCCGGTCGACCCGCTTCTTGTTCCCCTGGAAGAACCGTGTGACGGCGGCCATGGCGCCGTGCTTCCCACCGCGCTCACCCGTACACAACGTGGCGGTAACGCGCTGCGGGCGCGCAGCTCCCTGCATGGGACGATGCGCCGCATGCCCGACGACGTCTACACGCACGGCCACCACGAGGCCGTCCTGCGCTCCCACCGGTGGCGGACGGCGGCGAACTCGGCGGCCTACCTCCTGCCCCACCTGCGTCCGGGCCTCCACCTCCTCGACGTGGGTTGCGGCCCGGGCACGCTGACGGTCGACCTGGCCCGCCACGTGGCCCCCGGCCGGGTGGTCGGCGTCGACGTGGCCGCCGACGTGGTCGACGAGGCCCGGGCGTACTCGGCCGGCGCTGCGGCCACGTCACCGGCCGTCGAGTTCGTGGCCGGCGACTTCCGCGGTCTCGACCTGGGGACCTTCGACGTCGTCCACGCGCACCAGGTCCTCCAGCACCTGCGCGAGCCGGCGGAGGCGCTGGCCGCGATGGCGGCACTGGTCCGCCCCGGCGGCCTCGTGGCGGTGCGTGACGCCGACTACCCGGCGATGGTGTGGGCGCCGGCCGACCCGCTGCTCGACCGCTGGCTCGAGGTGTACATGGCCGTCACCCGCCGCAACGGGGCCGACGCCGCCGCCGGGCGACGCCTGCTCGCCTGGGCCCACGCAGCCGGGCTCGGTGACGGCGCACGGGGTGAGGTCACCTACACGACGTCGACGTGGACCTACGCCACGGCGGAGGACCGGGCGTGGTGGGGTGACCTGTGGGCCGTGCGGACGGAGCGCTCCGCCTTCGCGGAGCAGGCCGTCGCCTACGGGGTGGCGCCCGCCGACGAACTGGCCGCCATCGCGGCGGCCTGGCGGCGCTGGGCGGCCGAGCCGGACGCCGTGTGGGTGGTCCTCCACGGCGAGCTCGTGGCCCGGCTGCCGTAGCGGACCGGCCTCACCATGCCGGGCCGGTGAGCTCGACCACCTTCGTGGCCGGCCAGCCGTGCCCGTCGAAGGCGATGAGCGCCACCCGCTCGATGAGGAGGTCGGCGTCGAACCGCATGCCCTTCAGCTGGTGCCACGCATCCGGGCCGCGGTCCGACGTGCGCGGGTGCACGAGCGTCACGTGAGGCTGCGCCTCCTCCACGGCGTGGGCGTCGAACGGCGGGGCCAGCAGCTGGGCGCGGGCGCCGACGTAGGCGCCGGTCGGGTCCTCCACCTTCACGTGCACGCCCTGGCGGGGGTCGTCGTGGTACGCCGCCACCTCGGTGAGGCGCAGCGGCAGCGGCCCCGACCAGCGTCCCAGCTCGTCGAGGCGCTCGGCGAGGAGGGCGCCGTCCGGTGTCTCCTCGGGATAGGTCAGCGTGGCGTGGATGCCCATCTGCGCCGCGAACACGGGGTCGAAGTAGCGGCGGATCGTGTCCAGCTCGACGGACAGCGGCGGCGGGACGAACAGCGTGGCGTGCGGGCGGGGCCCCTCCATGGGCCCCGAGTCTGCCCCCGGCCGCGACCCCTCCGTGCCGCCGGGCCGGCGAGCCGCCCGCTCCTCCGGTCCTCCGGGCCGGCCCGTCAGGGGACGAGGACCACCTTGCCGATCGTCGCCCGGCCCTCCAGCGCCCGGTGCGCCGCGGCCGCCTCCGCCAGCGGGAACGGCGGATGGACGAGCGGCACCAGCTCACCGGCGGCCGCAGCGGCCAGGGCTCCCTCCGACAGGTCCCGGAACCCGCCGGGACGCCCCAGCAGGCGCGGCCCGATCGCCGGGATCGCGGTCACGCCCCGCCCGACCAGGTCCTCGGCGGAGAGCCGGGTCGCCGTGCCCGACGACCAGCCGAACAGGACGACCCGGCCGCCGACGCCGAGCAACTCGAGCGCATGACGGCCGGCCTCGCCGCCCACGCCGTCGAACGACACGGTCGGCGGCGGCAGCCCGAGCGCATCGAGCCCCTTGCGCACGTCCTCCGGCCAGCCCGGCGCCCGGTAGTCGACGCTCAGGTCGGCGCCCAGCCGGCGGGTGGCCTCGACCTTGTCCGGGCCGCCGGCCAGGGCCACGACGGCCGCCCCGGCGCGGCGGGCAGCCTGCACCAGCAGGCCGCCGATCCCGCCCGCAGCGGCGGTGACGAGCACGACGTCACCCGGACCGAGCCCGCCGGTGAACTCCAGGATGGCCAGCGTGGTGCGCCCGGTCCCGACCATGGCGACGGCGGCGGCGTGGTCGAGGGGCTCGCCGTCCGGACCGTCGGGGACCGCGAGGACCTCGGCCACGTCCCGGACGGCCAGCTCGGCGTAGCCCCCGCTCGCCGGCCCGAGGTGGGCGACGACCCGGCGGCCCACCCAGGCGGCGTCGACCTCCGGGCCGACCGCGTCGACGACGCCGGCCACCTCGCGCCCCGGGACGAACGGCAGGACCGGCAGCGGCATCGGCCCCGCCTGCCCCGACCGGATGCTCGTGTCGACCAGGTGCACGCCGGCGGCCCGGACCGCGATCCGCACCTGCCCCGGCCCGGGCTCGGGGGCGTCCACCTCCTCGACGACCAGCGTCTCGGGCGGGCCGAAGGCGTGCTGCCGGATCGCGTGCATGGCGGGGACGGTAAGACCTCGAGTCCACTGGAGGTCAAGGCGTGCGCCCGAGCGACGGGGCGTCGGCGGGCGCACTACCGTCCGTGCGGGTCGTCGCCGTCGTGCCCGACGGTGCGTACGAGGCGGGGGCGACCCCGACCGACCGGCCGGCGCCGGGATCGCCGACCACGTCACTGCGGGCGGTCGCCCGGCCGACCGCGACCTCGCCGGCGGCGACACGTTCGTTGGCCCGCTCCGAGACCCCGTGGCCCGCCGAGGCCCCGACCGACCGAAGGACCACCGAGATGGCACTGCGCCTCGCCAACGTCGTCATCGACTGCGACGACGTCCTCACCGTCGCCCGTTTCTGGTCGACCGCCCTGCGCCGCCCGATCGACCCCGACCCCAGCGAGTACTTCGCCTCCATCGGCACCCGCGACGAGGACCGGGACACCGTCCGCTGGTTCTTCGCCAAGGTCCCCGAGAAGCGGGTTGCCAAGAACCGAGTCCACGTCGACCTCGTGGCCGACGACAAGGACGAGGAGCTCGCCCGCCTCCTCGACCTCGGCGCCACCAAGCTCGCCGACAAGGAGGAGTACGGCCACGCCTGGACGGTCCTCCAGGATCCGGAGGGCAACGAGTTCTGCCTGGCCGCCACCGCCTGGCCGGAGGATCCGTCCTCGAACGGCGGCGGCTGACGGCGTCAGCCGGCTTCCGCCTGCGACGCGGGACGGTCAGGGGGTGCCGGGCAGCTCAGAACGGGATCGGCCTCCCGTCCCGGAAGAAGCCGCCCGTCGGGCCGTTGTCGGGCAGGTCGGCGGCCCACAGGACGCTGGCGGCACCCTCGGCGACCGGCCGGCCGCCGGGGCCGCCCATGTCGGTCGCCACCCACCCCGGGCACACGCTGTTGACCAGCACGTACGGCCGCAGCTGCGCGGCCAGCATGCGGGTGAGGCCGTTGAGCGCCACCTTCGAGACGGCGTAGGCGGGCGTCCCACCGGACATCGACGCCAGCGACCCGGCCTCGCTCGACACGTTCACGATCCGGCCATGGCCGCTGGCCCGCAGCAGCGGGATGAGGGCGTTGGCGCAGCGCCAGGCGCCCAGCAGGTTGGTGTCGAGCGCCTGGAGGACGACCGACGGGTCGGCCCCGATGGCCCGCTGCCAGGTGTCGTAGTGGATGGCGGCGTTGTTGATCAGGACGTCCAGCCGGCCCACGCCCCGGGCGAGCTCGCCGGCCACGAGGTCGATCGAGCCCTGGTCGGTCACGTCGAGCAGGCGGGGACGGACGTCGCCGCCGGCGGCCATGAGGGGCTCGGCCGCGGCCCGCCCGGCGTCGGGGTCCCGCGCACCGAGGAACACCGTGTCGCCCCGTGCCGCCAGCTGGCGGGCGACCTCCAGCCCGATGCCGCGGTTGGCGCCGGTGACCAGTGCGACGCGGCTCACTCCGCGCTCAGGCAGGGCGTGACGGCGGCCTGGAACTCTTCCATCAGCTCGGGCTCGGCCGTGGCCGGGTCCTCGCCGGTGAACGACGTGACGACGAAGACCCGGGCCACGTCGTCGGAGAGGGCGTCGGCGACGCAGGCGGCCGCCTCCTCGTCGAGGTCCTCCGCGATCGAGTCGACCAGCAGCTGGCGCACGTCCATGCACCCGTTCAGGCCCTCGTAGTACACCTGCCCCTGCTCGTCGGTCAGCTCGATGCCCGACTCGACGGGGTCGAACGAGGAGCCCTGCTCGCGGATCTCGTCGGGCGTGACCGCCTCGGCCAGCTGGTCGAGGCCGACGGCGTCGATGAGCGCGCCCGCGACGCAGTCGCGAGAGTCCTCCGGGAACTCGTCGTCGTTCTCCATGGTCGAGACGAGCGCCGCCACGTACTCGTCGCGATCGCCGCCGCCGGCTTCCCCGCCGGTGTCCTCGCCATCGCCATCGCCATCGCCATCGCCGTCGTCGTCACCGCCACATGCCGCCCCGGCCAGCGCGAGCAGGCAGGCGAGGGCCAGTGCCGGCGCTGTCACGGTCATCTTCATCGTCGTCCCCAACCGTCGGTCCCCGTTGGACGGGCGACAGGCTAGGCCCCCGCCGCGGGGCCCGGGCGCGCCCGTCCCCCGGTCGCGAGGGGAGGCGCGGCCGGGGGACGGGAGCGGGGAGGAACGGAGGGGTCAGTCGGTCGGGAGCGTGCCGAGGGTGACCTCGACCTCGTTCTCGTCGCCGTCCCGGGTGTAGGTGATCGCCACCCGGTCGCCGGGGGCGTTGCCGCGGACGGCGGCGGTCAGGTCGGTGGCGTCCGTGACGGGGTCGCCGTCGACGGCCGTGACGATGTCGCCGTCCTGCAGGCCGGCCTCCTCGGCCGGGCTGCCCGACTCGACGGCGCCGAGCAGGGCGCCGCCCGTGTCGGCGTCGGCGATCTGGACGCCCATGTAGGCGTGGGTGGCCGTGCCGTCCTCGATGAGCTGGTCGGCGATCGAGCGGGCGTCGTGGATCGGGATGGCGAACCCGACGCCGATGTTGCCGGACTGCTGGCCGACGGCGCCGCTGGCGGCCGAGGCGATGGCGGTGTTGATGCCGACGACCTCGCCGCGGGCGTTGATCAGGGCGCCGCCCGAGTTGCCCGGGTTGATGGCGGCGTCGGTCTGGATGGCGTCGATCACGGCCGAGGTGGCGTTGGGGTTCTGCTCGCCGAAGGGCGAGGACTCGCCGCCCAGCGTGATGGCCCGATTGAGGGCGCTGACGATGCCGGCGGTCACCGAGCCGTCGAGGCCGAGCGGGCTACCGATGGCCAGGACGGTGTCGCCGACGTTGAGGTCGTCGCTGGAGCCCAGCGTGGCCGGGGTGAGGCCGCTGACGTCCTCGGCCTGGATGACGGCGAGGTCGCTCTGCGGGTCGAGGCCGACGATCTCGGCCTCGGCGCGGGTGCCGTCGTGGAACAGGACGGTGAGCGTGCCGCCCTCGCCCTCGGCGGCCACGTGGTTGTTGGTGAGGATCAGCCCGTCATCGCTGATGATGACGCCGGACCCCTCGCCCTCGCCCTGCGCGGTCTCGATCCCGATGGACACGACGCTCGGGAGGACGGCGTCGGCCACCTGCGAGAGCGGTTCGTCGGGCTCGCTGCTGGCGCCGCTGGCGTCGGCCCCCTCGTCGTCGGGCGGCGAGGCGCTCAGGCTCGTGACCGGCCTCGGGGCCGGGTCGTCGTCGAGCGCCAGGGCGATGGCGGCACCGCCGGTGCCGGCGCCCAGCAGGAGGGCGAGGCCCGCCAGGCCGGCCAGCACCTTGCGGCCACCGCCGCCGCCGGACCGGGGACCGGGGCCCTCGGGCGGGGCCGCGGGCGGAGGGGAGCCGGGGGGCGTGCTGTACGGGCCGGTCGGCGTGGGAGGGGCGGGCGGCGCCGGCGGAGGGACGGCGGCGCCGGCGCCGGGCGCGCCGAGGGGGGCGGGGCGCGGGGGCGGCGGGGGGTTCGTCGTCGAGGGGTCGGGCGTGGACGGGGAGGCCGTCGACGGCGTGGCCGTCGTGCCGACCTCGGGGGCCCAGGCCGGCCCACCGGCCGTCCACGAGGCGGGGGCGACCGCCCCGGCGGGCGCGCCCGGACCGAGTGGCTCGGGAGCGTAGGGCGGCGAGGTGGGACGGCTGGAGCTGGGTGCATCCGCCGGCGCAGGCTCGCCGTGGGGCGGAGCGGCGGCCGGCGATCGGGGAACCGTGACGGTCCCGGAGGGGAGTTGCTGATCGGCCATGACGGCAAGATGCCCGAGGAGCCTGCGGGCAAACTGGGATGTCCCTGTGGTTTTCCTGGGAACTGCGAGGCCGTTGACCAGGGCTGACGCGCGGACCTGCACGTGGCAGGCTCTCAGGGTGTTCTCAGGCTGCGCCCAGGGGGAGCCCAGTCGGCCGGCCGACCCTGGTGGTCATGGCCTCCCTCTCCCCCCGCCACGCTCGTGTTCGGGCCTGACCCGCGCGGTGCGCCGGTGACCGACGTGCTGCCGCCCACGAACGGCGCCACGCCCGAGGCGCGGCTGCTCGTGGTCGACGACGAGCCGAACATCGTCGAGCTGCTGGCGACCAGCCTGCGCTTCGCCGGGTTCGAGGTGGCCACCGCCATGACGGGGGTCGATGCCGTGCGCGCCGTCGAGCGCCTGCACCCCGACCTGGTCGTCCTCGACGTGATGCTCCCCGACATCGACGGCTTCGTGGTGCTCCGGCGCCTGCAGGCGGCCAACCGGCCGCTGCCGGTCGTGTTCCTCACCGCCCGCGACGCCAACGAGGACAAGGTGACCGGCCTCACGCTCGGCGGCGACGACTACGTCACCAAGCCGTTCAGCCTGGAGGAGGTCGTGGCCCGCATCCGGGCGGTGCTGCGCCGCACCCGGGCCACCGGCGGCCCGCCTGCCCGCCTCACCGTGGCCGACCTCGAGCTCGACGAGGACAGCCACCAGGTGTTCCGCGGCGGCCGCGAGGTCACGCTGTCGCCGACCGAGTTCAACCTGCTGCGCTACCTGATGCTCAACGCCGGGCGTGTCGTGTCGAAGGCGCAGATCCTCGACCACGTGTGGAGCTACGACTTCGACGGCGAGGCCAACATCGTCGAGTCGTACATCTCCTACCTGCGCCGCAAGCTCGACGCCGGCGGCGCCGCCCCGCTCATCCACACGGTCCGCGGCATCGGCTACGTCCTGCGGACGCCCCGCGCCGGCCCATGAACGCCGCGGCCTCCGGTCCCCACGTCGGGGCCGGCGGCGCCTGGCGCCGGGTCCCCCTGTGGGCCCGGCTGGTCACCGCCCTGCTCGTGCTCGCCGCGATCGGGGTGACGCTCACCGCCGCCTTCGGCGCCCGCATGCTGCGCGACTACCTGGTCGAGCGGGTCGACGACGACCTCGTCGATGCCAGGGACGCCATCACGATCGACGGGGAGGACATCGGGCCGGGGCGGCGGGCCGAGCCGGAGCTGCCGACCGACTTCAGCTACATCGTCCTCACGCCGGCGGGCGCGCCGTGGATCTCGCGACCGCAGTCCCTCCACCCGGACGAGGCGCCGCCCGACTGGCCGTCGCTGACCCTGGTCGAGGGCGCCGCCCGGGCCGACCGGCCCTTCACCGTCGACTCGGCCACGGGCCACGGCGAGTGGCGGGTGCTCGCCGAGCCCGTGACCGTGCCCGAGGACGGGGAGAACAAGCCGGGCACGCTGCTCGTCGCCACGAGCCTGTCCGAGGCCGACGCCACCACGAAGAGCCTTTTGCGCATCGACCTGATCGTGGGCGGCCTCGTCCTCGGCGGCCTCGCCGTCGTCGGCTACACCCTCGTGCGGGGCGCGATGCGCCCGCTGTCCGACATCGAGCGCACCGCCGCGGCGATCGCCGGCGGCGACCTGTCCCAGCGCATCCCGGACGAGGACCCGCGCACCGAGGTGGGTCGCCTCGGCCGGGCCCTCAACCTCATGCTCGGGCGGATCGAGGAGGCGTTCCGCGCCCGCGAGGCGTCCGAGGCGACGGCCCGGCGGTCCGAGGAGAAGATGCGCCGCTTCGTCGCCGACGCCAGCCACGAGCTGCGCACGCCGCTGACGTCCATCCGCGGCTTCGCCGAGCTGTACCGGCAGGGGGCGGTGACCGCGCCCGACGACGTGCGCCGGCTCCTCGGGCGGATCGAGGACGAGGCCACGCGCATGGGCCTCCTCGTCGAGGACCTGCTGCAGCTGGCGCGGCTCGACCAGCAGCGCCCGCTCCAGCTCGGCCCGGTGGACCTGGTGGTCCTGGCCGCCGACGCCGTCGAGGCCGCCCGGACCCGGGCCCCCGGCCGCTCCATCCGCCTGGTGTCGACGACCGCCGGGGCCGCCGCCCGCGACGCCATCCCGGCCGCCGGCGCGCCGGCCGATGCTGGCGACGGCGACGAGGTGGACGAGGGGGACGAGGGCGACGAGCCGGGCGTGGTGGTGACCGGCGACGAGGCCCGGCTGCGCCAGGTCGTCACCAACCTGCTCGACAACGCCTTGCACCACACCCCGGACGACTCGCCGGTCACGGTCCGGGTGGGCGGCGACGCCGAGAACGCCCGGCTCGAGGTGGTGGATCGGGGGCCCGGGCTCACGCCCGAGCAGGCCGACCGGGTCTTCCAGCGCTTCTACCGGACCGATACCGCCCGCACCCGGGCCCAGGGCGGCACCGGCCTCGGCCTGTCGATCGTGGCCGCCATCGCCGACGCCCACGGCGGCCGCGTCGAGGTCGACACGGCCCCGGGCGCGGGCGCCACGTTCCGCCTCCTGCTCCCCCGGCACCCCCCGGCCTCGGCCGGCGCGCCGCCGGGCGCGACCGACGCGGCCCGTTGGGGCACGCCGGCGGCCCCGGCTCCGGGCCCGGAGGCCGGCCCGCCTCCTCCGGCACCGCCCGCCCCTCCGGGACCGCCCCCGGCGCCACCGTCGCCGCCGGCCCGGGCGCCGGCTAAATGCGGGCGTGAAGAAGTCGAT
>DATFOS010000114.1:0-39493 GCA_035265325.1 Acidimicrobiales bacterium | reverse complement strand
TTGGTGTGGAGCAGTACGCCGGTGGCGTTCACGACCGGCTGGAGCAGGCCGGTGCGGAGGCGCTCGGCCTCCTCCCCCGCCGCCTCGGGCGCGCCCCGGGCGATGGCGGCGCGGGCCGCGTCCACCCGCAGCGGATGGGGCAGGCCCGTCGCGGCCAGCGACCGGGCCAGGGCGTCGACCGACGGCGGCCGCCCGGCGGGGCCGCGCTCCGTGGGGCCCCGGCCGGCGGCGCCCCGGTCGCCGGGGCCGGCGGGGGCGTCCTCGCTCATCCCCGGAGGGTGACGGCCGGGGCGCCGGCCCCGACGTGGCCGACGGGGACGAAGCCGGCCGCAGCCAGGGCGTCCACCGCCCCGGGGGTGACGGCCGCCAGCAGGCCGCCCGACGTCTGCGGGTCGAACCCGACCGCGGCGGCGGCCTCGCCGCACGCCAGCGTGGCGTGACCGGCCACGTAGGCCCGGTTGCGGGCGTCGCCGCCGGTGCGGACGCCGCGCTCGGCGGCGGCCAGGACGCCGGGCAGGACCGGCAGGTCGGCGGCGGCCAGCACGACGTGGGCGCCGGACCGCTCGGCCATCTCCCAGGCGTGGCCCATCAGCCCGAACCCGGTCACGTCGGTCACGGCGTGCACGCCACCGGCGCCGCGACCGCCGTCGGCGCCCACCCCTGGCCCGGGCTGGGCCGACGGGCCCGTCTCCGCCCCCGTCCCGGCGACCGTGCGCAGGGCAGCGGCGGCTTCCCGGTTGAGCCGGCGCATGCCGGCGATCGCCGCGGCCCGGGCGTCGTCGTCGCCCGCGGCCAGGGCGAGGCCGGTCCCCAGCGGCTTGGACAGCACGAGCACGTCGCCCGGACGCGCCCCGCCGGTGGTGAACTCCCGGCCCGGCGCCAGGACGCCCTGGACGGCCAGGCCGAAGATCGGCTCCTCGCTGCGGATCGTGTGCCCGCCGGCCACCACCCCGCCCGCCTCGGCCACCACGGCCGCCGCCGAGCGGAAGACGGCCCGGATCGCCTCGGCCGGCAGCGACTCCGGGAAGGCGGCCACGTTGAGCGCCAGCACGACGTCGCCACCCATGGCGAACACGTCGCTGCAGGCGTTGGCGGCGGCGCTGGCGCCGTAGTCGTCCGGGTCGTCGACCAGCGGCGGGAAGAAGTCGATGGTCGACACCAGCGCCACGCCGTCGGCCAGCCGCACGACGGCGGCGTCGTCCGACGGGGCGAGGCCGACGAGCAGGCCGGCGCCGGCCCCGCCGGTCCCCTCCCCCACGGCGTCGACCAGGTCGCCGAGCAGGGCGGCCCCCCACTTGGCGGCGCACCCGCCGCACGACGTCAGCTCCGTGAGCCGGACGGACGAGGCGGCGGTGGTCGCGACGGACGACGGAGGAGTCGGCATGCGCTCAGCCTCGCAGCCGGCCGCGCCGGGCGCTCAGCGGGCCCCGCCGATGAACATGGCCCGGATCGCCAGCCCCATGACGAACAGCCCGCCCAGCCCGTACAGCAGGTACAGGTACTGGGCGAGCTGGTGCCGGTAGCTGTAGATGATCGCCACGGCGACGATGCCCGAGAAGCCGTAGAGCATGTGGAACTGCGGCGCCTCGATGTCCTCGGTGTTGACGAGGATCACGCCGATGATGACCTCGACGAACACCGTGAGCTGGGCGGCGCCGGTGTACCACCAGAGCAGCGGCGTGCGCAGCCGCTCCCAGCGGTGGGCGCCGAGCGCCCACGCGCCGGCGACCGCGTTCGAGAGGACGACCACCCAGCCGAACGCCTGGTGGACGTCGTGGAGCGAACCTCCCACGGCCACGTCGGTGCGGGGCGGGTGGGCGGGTCAGCCGTGCGCCGGCGAGGTGGTCGACACCTCGTAGGACCACACCTCGCTGCTCACCGACACCGGCCCGCCGTGCGGGGCCGGGCGGTCCGCGCCGGCGTGGCCGTGCCCGAACGCCGGGCTCGACACCCAGGCGTTGAACGCGTCCTCGTCGCGCCAGCGGGTGATCACCAGCCACTGGTTGCGGCCGTCGGTGGGCTTGAGCAGCTCGAAGCCCTCGAAGCCCTCCTGGTCGTCGACGGCCCCGGCCCGGGCGGCGAAGCGCTTCCCGAGCTCGTCCCCGGCGCCCTCGGGCACCGTGATGGCGTTGATCTTGATGACGGTCATGTCTTCACCACATTCGTCGGCGGCGTCCCTGGACCCCGGCGAACCTACCCCCGATCGCCCCCGGTGCCCGAGCCGGGCGGCGGGCCGTCCGTCCAGGTGACGTGGAGGGCCTGGTGGGTGAAGCGCCAACCCTCGTCGGTGCGGGCCAGCTCGCCGTCGTAGTAGTCGCCCACCGTGAAGCGCGCCTCGGGCGGGTCGTCGAGCACGTGGGTGGCGATCAGGTTGACGCGCACGCCGGCGCGGTCGCCGTCGAGGTCGACGACGTAGTTCGTGGTCACGTGGTGGGTGCGGCGGAACGGGGCCATGCCGCGCCCGTCGATCAGCTCGGCGATCGCCCCGGCGCCCACGGCCGAGCCCGGCGGGTACGCCACCCGGGCGTCCTCGGCGAAATACCGGCGCACCCAGCCCACGTCGAACGGCCGGCCGGCGGCCGTGAACTCGTCGAGGTCGCGGGAGAACCGGTCGATGAGGTCGCCGATCGCCGTCCGATCCTCGAGGACGGACAGGCGGGCGGACAGGGCCGCCACCCGGTGGCGAAGCGTGTCGAGGTCGTCGGTCGCCGTCAGCATGACGGCGACCGTACGACCTCGAGTTCACTTCAGGTCAAGGCAAGAGGGGGGTCACCCGCCTGGGGCGAAGGCGACGACGCGCCCGTCCTGCGTGCCGACGAGCAGGCGGCCGTTGCTCACCGCCGGGTCGCCGGTGATGGCGCTGTCGCCGGTGTCCGCCTGCCAGAGGGGCGAGCAGGACGCCGCCCCGCAGCCGGCCGCGTCGAAGGCCCGCACCACGCCGTCGTTCCCGGCGACGTAGACCACGCCCCCGGCCACGGCGGGCTGGACGGCCAGCGTGCCGAGGCCGCCGGCGCCCCACAGGGCCTCGCCGGTGGCGGCGTCGAGGACCACCAGCTCGCCGCTCGTCGTGACGACGAACAGCCGGTCGTCGGTGGCCGCCGGCGGCGCCGTGACCGGCCCGGGGACCTCCGTGGACCAGGCCACCGAGCCGTCCGCCTGGTCGACGGCGTACATGGTCCCGGCGTTCGTCCCGACGTACACGAGCGAGGGGCCGATGACCGGCGAGGTGGCGGCGCCGTCGATCGGTGCCACCGACTGCGGGCACGGGATGTACTGCGGGAAGGTCCCGGGCGCGCAGTTCGGCGGGCGGGCGGTCGTGTAGAAGCGCACGGCGTTGCCGAAGTGCGGTTCGGCGACCGGCGTGGTGTTCATCAGCCCCTGGCCCGCCTGCCACAGCCCCGAGGTCGCGACCGTGACGGGCGGCGTGGCCCCCTGGCCGGAGTCGCTGACCGTGGCGACGCCGAACCAGCCCTCGCCGGTGTCGACGTTGGCGAGGCCGAGGGACTGCACCACGGGCGTCCCCGAGCCGAAGGAAAAGGTGCGCCGCGCCACCATCGCGTCGCGCACGCTGTCGAGCAGGCCCCCGAACGGCAGCTCACGCGCCGTGCCGTCGGCGATGTCGAGCGCCACGGCGTGCCAGTTGCCGCCGAGGTTGCCGTAGCCGTAGCCCAGGAGGACCTCGTCACCGCGGACGAACACCTCGCTCGTCGTTCCGGGCCCCTCGATCGTCGGCGCCGTGTACGTCCACCGCTCGGCGCCCGTGGCGGGGTCGAGCGTGACCACCTCGAGCCCCGCCGAGACGTGCACCCCACCCCCCGACACGACGGGTGCGTTGACCCGCCCCTCGCCGGTGTCGGTGGACCACGCCTGCTCCAGCGTGGGCACGTTCGCCGCCGTCAGCCCGGACTCGAACGGGTTGTGGGCCCGCCGGTCCGGGCCCTGCCCGGGCACCAACCAGCACCCGCCCAGGCTCAGGCACACCACCGCTACCGCGGCCGTGCGCGCCACTCGTGCCCCCATCGGCGTCCTCCCCCAAGTAGCCGTGGACGGCAGCGTACCCACCGCCACCGGGCCGGGGGCGTCAGGCGAGGCCGGCGAAGATGTCGTCGTCGCGGGTGCCGGGGGGCAGGTCGCGGCGGACGTAGAACTCGGTGCTGAGCGCCCGGGCGAACATGTCGGGCGGCATGGCGAGGAACGGGCCGGTGTCGCCCACCTGGCTGGCGTGGGCCGCGATGGCCGCCCGCTTGCGGTCCAGCCAACGCGCCACGTCGACGCGCGTCGTGATCTCGGCCTCGCGGGTCCCGAACGTGACGTTCGGGTCCTCCAGGTTGAGGTCGACGTCGGTGGACTCCGCGTCGAAGCCCCCGATGCCGTTGCGCCGGGCCTCGGCCATCAACTTCATGGCGTTCTCGCGGCTCCAGGTCACCTCGAGGGCCCGCGGCGTCCCCGCCAGCTCGGCCGCCCGGGCACCGACCCGGTGGACCTGCACGTGGTCGGGGTGGCCGTAGTTCCCGTTGGGGTCGTAGTACGTGACGACGTCGGCCCGCTCGGCAGCGAGGACGTCGGCCAACCGGCGGGCCGCCTCCTCGACGTCGGCCCGCCAGAAGCAGGCCGGGTCGTCGTTCTCCGGCGAGCCGTCCATGCCCGAGTCGTGGTAGCAGAGCCACACGATGCGCTGGGCGCCGGTGGCCGCCGCGGACTCCTCCGCCTCCCGGCGGCGGCGGTCGACGAGCCGCTCACCGGGCGCCAGGAGGCCGTCGGGGGCCTGGCCCAGCTCGCCGCCGGTGGCGTACACGACCACGACGCGGTGGCCGGCGTCGACCGCCATCGCCAGCGTGCCGGACTGCAGCAGGCACTCGTCGTCCGGGTGGGCGTGGAAGGCGACGAGCGTGGCCATCGGCGCAAGCTACCGGCGCCGAGGCCCCTCCGGGGTCACCGGCCCTACGCCACGGCCCCCGAGGCCCGGAGCTTGGCGATCCGGTCGGCGTCGAAGCCGGCCTTGGCCAGCACGTCGTCGGTGTGCTGGCCGGGGTGCGCCGGCGGCGCCGGCACGTCGGCCGGCGTTCGGAGGAAGCGGGGGGCCGGGCCGGGCTGCGGCACGCCGGCTACCTCGACGAACGTCCCCCGCGCCACGTTGTGGGGATGGGCCACCGCCTCGGGGATGGACAGCACCGGGGCGAAGCAGACGTCCGTCCCCTCCATCAGCGCGCACCACTCGTCGCGGGTCTTGGTCCGGAAGATCGCGGCCAGCCGCTCCTTCATCGCCGGCCACTGGGCACGATCCAGCTGCCAGGGCAGGTCCTCGCCCTCCAGGCCCGTGAGGCGCAGCAGCTCGGCGTAGAACTGCGGCTCGATCGACCCGATCGACACGTAGAGGCCGTCGGCCGTCTCGTAGACGTCGTAGAAGTGGGCGCCGGTGTCGAGCATGTTGGTGCCACGCTCGTCCTCCCACACGCCCATGGCCCGGAAGCCGTGGGTCATCGTCATGAGCGAGGCGGCGCCGTCGACCATGGCGGCGTCGATGACCTGTCCCTGGCCGGACGTGCGCGCCTCGATGATCCCGCAGGCCACGCCGAAGGCGAGCATCATGCCGCCGCCCCCGAAGTCGCCGACGAGGTTGAGGGGCGGGGTGGGCGGCTGCCCGGCCCGGCCGATGGGGTCGAGGGCCCCGGCCAGGGCGATGTAGTTGATGTCGTGGCCGGCGGTCGAGGCGTACGGGCCGCCCTGGCCCCAGCCGGTCATGCGGCCGTAGACGAGGCGGGGGTTGCGGGCCAGGCACTCGTCCGGCCCGATGCCGAGGCGCTCGGCGACGCCCGGGCGGAACCCCTCGATCAGCGCGTCGGCGGTCTCGACCAACCTCAGCACGACGTCGACGCCCTCGGGCGACTTGAGGTCGACGCCGATGGACCGGCGGCCGCGGGCCAGCAGGTCGCCCGGCGGGCGCTCGGGGTCGCCGCCGGACACGTTCTGCGCCCGGTCGATGCGGATGACCTCGGCGCCCATGTCGGCGAGGAGCATCCCGCAGTACGGGGCCGGTCCCAGCCCGGCCAGCTCGACGACCGTGATGCCCGCGAGCGGTCCTGCCATGTGTGTCCCTCCTGTGGTCCCGGCCCTCGCCGCGCCCGCGGCCTCAGCCCGGGTGGTCGGTCATGTGCGTGGTGACGGCGTCGACGATGCGGGGCCAGAGCTGCGGCGGCAGGTCGTGGCCCATCCCCTCGACGATGAGCATCTTGGCGTCGGGGACGACCTCGGCCGTCCGCTCGCCGCCCGACGGCTGGATCAGCGTGTCCTCGGTCCCGTGGATGACGAGCGTCGGCACGTCGAGGCGCCGCAGGCCCTCGGACCGGCTGCCGGAGGCGAAGATCGCCGCCAGCTGGCGGGCGGTCGCGGCCGGGTCGTGCGCCCGGTCCCACAGCCGCGCGGCCACCGTGCGGAGCCGGTCCTCGTCGATGAACGCCGGGCTCCCCCAGGTGTGGGCGTGGTGGACCTTGTGCTCGCCCGCCTCGTCCCGGTCCCGCGCCGGCGGCGCCAGCAGCGCGGTGATCGCCTCGGGCGTCGGCTGGCCCACGTCGGGGTCGCCCGTCATCGACATGATCGACACGAGAGCGCGGACCCGGTCGCGGTGGTTCAGGGCGACGGTCTGGGCGATCATCCCGCCCATCGAGACGCCCACCATGTGCGCCCGCTCAACGCCCAGGTGGTCGAGCAGGCCGACGGCATCCTCGGCCATGTCGGTGAGCGTGTAGGGCACACCCGGGTCGCCGCCGGCGCCCGCGGCGGCCAGCACGGCCATGACGTCGACCCGGACGTCCAGGTGGGTGGACAGCCCGGCGTCACGGTTGTCGAAGCGGACCACGCGGAAGCCCCGCTCGGCGATCATCCGGCAGAACTCGGGGTCCCACTCGATCATCTGCATGCCGAGGCCCGCGAACAGGAGGACCGTGGGGTCGGCCGGATCGCCGACGGCGTCGTGTTCGATCTCCACCCCGTTGACCCGAGCGATCGGCATGACGGCATCGTCGGTCCGCCTTGACCTCCGGGTCAAGCGGCACCGTCGGGCGCGGTGTTCTCCTAGGGTGATGCGGTGGCTGCTGTCAGGGGGGAATCGGCCGATACCGCGGCCGATCCGGTGGTCGAGGCGATGGGGAACGACCTGCGGTTCGACGAGCTGAGCGGGGCGCCCGTGCTGGTGTCGCCGGGGCGACAACGGCGCCCCGACCGGCCGGCCGACGACTGCCCGTTCTGCGTGGGCGGGCTGGAGGCGCCGGAGCCCTACACGGCCAAGGCGTTCCCGAACCGCTGGCCCTCCTTCCCGGACAGCCGGTCCGAGATCGTGCTCTACACGCCGGAGCACGACCGCGCGTTCTGGCAGCTCGGGCCGGCAGGGGTCGCCCGGGTGGTCGACCTGTGGGCCGACCGCACCGCGGCGCTGGGCGGGCGCGACGACGTCGACTACGTCCTCGTGTTCGAGAACCGGGGCACCGAGGTCGGCGCCACCATCGACCACCCCCACGGCCAGCTCTACGCCCTCGACCGCATCGCCGACGCCGCGCTCACCGAGCTGCGCCGGTCCGCTCGCGACGGCTGCCCGCTGTGTCGCCGGCCGCCGGCCGAGCTGGTGGTCGCCGAGGCCGGCGGGTGGACGGCCTGGGTGCCGCGGGCCAGCGCCTACCCTTACGGCCTCCTGCTGGCCCCCGACGCCCACCGACCCGACCTGCCCGCGCTGGACCGTGACCTGCGCGACGGGCTCGCCACCTTGCTCGCCGACGTCCTCGCCCGGTTCGACCGGCTCTTCGACAGGCCCCTGCCCTACATGCTCTGGATCCACCAGCGCCCCACCGATGGCGGCGCATGGCCCGAGGCCCACCTCCACGTCCACCTGGTCTCGCCGTCGCGGGCGCCGGGCAGCCTGCGCCACGTCGCCGCCGGCGAGCTGGGCAGCGGCATGTTCGTCAACCCGGTCGCCCCCGAGGACGCCGCCGCGGCGCTGCGCCGGGCGGCCACGGAGGCGCCGGCCGCCGCACCCACCCCGGCCGAGGCCTGACGTGGGCCTGCGCGCCTGGGCGCCCGGCCGGGTCAACCTCGTCGGCGACCACACCGACTACCTAGGTGGCCTGGTGCTGCCCATGGCGATCGGGCTCGGCGTCGAGGTCACCGGCGACCGGGGCGGCGACTGGGTGATGCTCGGCTCCGAGCAGTACGACGGCGTCGCCGAGATCCACCTGCCGGACCAGGGCGACCCGGCCCGCGTCGAGCCGCCGTGGGCCCGCTACGTCGCCGCCGTGGTGGCCGAGGTCGTCCCGCGGGACGGCTTCGCCGGGACCGTCGACTCCACGCTCCCCGCCGGCGCCGGCCTCGGGTCGAGCGCAGCGCTCGAGGTGGCGGTGGCCACCGCGCTGGGGGCGGACCTGTCCGACCCGCGGGCGGTGGCCGAGGCGTGCCAGCGGGCCGAGCACCGGGCGGTCGGGGTCCCCTGCGGGATCATGGACCAGCTGGTGGCGGCCGCCGGCGTTGCCGGGGCGGCGCTGCGCATCGACTGCCGCACGCTCGAGGTCGGCCACGTCCGCCTCCCGGAGGACGTCGAGGTGGCGGTGCTGCACTCCGGCGACGAGCGCGAGCTGACCAAGACCGAGTACGCCGCCCGCCGCACCGAGTGCGAGCACGTCGAGGAGCTACTGGGCGCCCGGCTGCGCGACCTCACGCCGGCCGACGTCGAGGCGCTGGAGGACGGCAAGCTCCGCCGCCGCGCCCGCCACGTCACCACCGAGAACGACCGGGTCGACGCCCTCGCCGCCGCGCTGGCGGCCGGCCAGCTGCACTACGCCGGCGAGCTGATGGTGGCGAGCCACGTGAGCCTGCGCGACGACTTCGAGGTCTCGACGCCGGCCGTGGACGACCTCGTCGTCCAGCTGCGGGCGACGCCCGGCGTCTACGGCGCCCGCATCACGGGGGCGGGCTTCGGCGGCTGCGTCGTCGCCCTGTGCCGCCCCGGCGCCCCGATGGCGGCTCCGGTCCTGTGGCGGGGCCGCCCGGCCCCGGGCGCCTGGATGGTCGAGGACTAGTCCCGGGGTGCCCGTCCCCGCCGGCCCACTCAACGGTGGTGGAGCAGGCGGTACAGACGGGCCATCGCCGCCGGGGTGCGGGCGCCCCACCAGAACAGGTCCTGCCCGTCCACGAGGCGGACCGGCGCGACCTCGGCCAGCTGGGCGACGTGGCGCTCCCGGAAGGGGTACGGCTCGCTCGGCGCCAGCACGACGTCGGGCTCGCGCGCCCGCGCCTCCTCCAGCGTGACCTCCGGGTAGCGGTCGGCGGCGTCGGCGAACACGTTGGTCACGCCGATCGCCGCCAGCAGCGACGAGCCGTAGGTCCCGCCGGCCAGCGACATCCACGGGCGGCGCCAGATGGGCACGAACGCCCGCACCTGCGGGCCCTCGTGCGCCGGCGGCACCACCTCGTCCGTCCCCGGCAGGCCCGCCAGGCGCGAGGCGGGCACGCCGACGAGCGCGGCCAGCATCCGCAGGGCCGGCGCCACGTCGTCCACCGAGTCGATGGACAGGGCCGCCGTGGTGACGCCGGCGCCGGCCAGCGCGTCGGCGTCCTCCCGTCGGTTCTCTTCCACGCACAGGACGACCAGGTCGGGCCGCAGCTCGGCGATGGCGAGGACGTCGGGGTCCTTGGTGCCGCCGACGTGCGGGATGTCGGGCTGCTCGCAGAACCGCGTGCAGGCGATCGGTGGACGCCCCCACGTCACGAGCGTCTCGGTGACGGAGGGCACCAGGCTGACGACCCGGGGGACGGCGCTCACATGCGGTCGAGGAGCTGCTGCTTCTTGGCCCGGAACTCCTCGTCGGACACGACGCCCTCGCGGCGCAGCTGCTCGAGCTCGCGGATCTGCGAGGGGATCGAGTCCTCCGGTGCCGCCGACCGGGCCTGCACGCCGAGGCGGTCGAACTTGCGGTTCTCGTTGCTCTCCATCTGGCGGTAGATCTCGTTCTGCACCGCCGACGGGCGCCGGACGTTCGAGAAGTTCTGCCGCCCCATCTCACCGGCGGACTCGATGACGAGGTCGCCGGAGCGGAGCATCCGCTCGAACATCGACTGGCTGAAGAACACGGTGTTGACCCGTTCGAGCGGGATCTCGATGCCGTGCTTGGCCACGACGCCGTGCCGGTAGATCAGCCGGTCGGTGGTGACCACGAAGTTCGTCGTGCTCCACTGCGCGTAGCGGATGCCGAAGTTGGCCAGCGCCACCAGCACCAGCAGCCCGGCCAGGGCGATGATCCAGCTCGTCTCGCTGGCGAACAGGAGGGCGGCAATCCCGATCACGATCGCCCCGGCGAGCAGGCAGATCTGCGGGAACAGGAACCACCAGTGGGGGTGGAGGTCGAGGGCGATGTCCTCGTCGTCGTTGAGGAGCTTGCGGGGGAATGCCACGGCGGGAGCGTAGTTCTCAGCCCCAGCCCAGAGCGTCCAACCGGGCGTCGTCGATGCCGAAGTGGTGGGCGATCTCATGGACCACCGTCACCCGCACCTGCTCGACCACCTCGTCCTCGGTGGCGCAGTGGGCGCAGGTCGGCAGGCGGAACACCGTGACCCGGTCGGGCATGACCACGCCACCGCTGCCGTACCAGGCGTCGCGCTCGGTGAGCGGGATGCCTTCGTAGCGGCCGAGCAGCGGCCCGTCGAGGCGCCCGTCCTCGACGACGACCACCACGTTGTCGACGAGCCGGCCCAGCGCCTCGGGGATGCCGTCGAGGGCCTCGCTCACCAGCTCCTCGAACCGTTCGGCATCGACGTCCACCACGGCGACGATCGTAGGGGCGGGTCGGCCCCGGGCGGGGCCGCAGCGCCTATCGTCTCGGTGTTGGACGCGGACGCAGTGCTGGTCGACCTGGACGAGTCGCAGCGCCGGGCGGTCACCTCGCCGGCGCAGCCGCTGGCCATCCTGGCGCCGGCCGGCTCGGGCAAGACCCGGGTCCTCACGCGCCGCATCGCCTGGCGCGTCGCCACGGGTGACGCCGAGGCCAGCCACGTCCTCGCCCTGACCTTCACCCGCAAGGCGGCCGGCGAGCTGCGCGACCGGCTGCGCAACGTGGGCCTGCGCGAGGGGGTCGCCACGGGCACGTTCCACGGCGTCGCCTGGGCGCAGCTCCGCGCCCGGTGGGCGGACGAGGGCCGCACGCCACCCACGCTGCTGGTGCGCAAGGGGCGGCTCCTGGGCGAGGTCCTGCGCGACGCCGGCCTCGGCGGCCGCGCCGGCACGGGCCTGGGCGTCCCGCAGCTGGCCGGCGAGATCGAGTGGGCCAAGGCCCGGCTGGTGGGCCCCGGCGGCTACGCCGAGGCCACCGTCGCCGCCCGCCGGCGCGGCCCGGCCTCCCCCGACCGCGTCGCCGCCCTCTACGAGCGCTACGAGGACGAGAAGCGCAAGCGCCGGCTCGTCGACTTCGACGTCCTCCTGCGCCTGTGCAGCCACCTGCTGGAGACCGACCGGGCGTTCGCCGCCACGCAGCGCTGGCGCTTCCGCCACCTCTACGTCGACGAGTTCCAGGACGTGAACCCGCTGCAGATGCAGCTCCTCGACGCCTGGCGGGGCGACCGCTGGGACCTGTGCGTCGTCGGCGACCCCCACCAGGCCATCTACGGCTGGAACGGGGCCGACGCCGGCTTCCTGTCCGATTTCCAGCAGCGCTACCCCCCGGCCGAGGTCATCGCCCTCGACCGCAACTACCGGTCCACGCCCCAGGTGCTCGACGCCGCCGCTGCCGTGCTGGGCGCCGCCCGGGTGGGCGACCAGGCGGTCCGGGCGGTGCGGCCCGGCGGGCGCCTCCCACGCCTCGAGCGCCACCCGACCGAGCGCGACGAGGCCCGCGCCATCGCCCGAGCGGTGCGCGACCGGCGGTCACCCGGCACGCCGTGGGGCCACCAGGCCGTGCTGACCCGGACGCACGCCCAGCTCCCCGTGATCGCCGACGCCCTGCGGCTGGCGATCGTCCCCCACCGGGTCAAGGGCGGCGGCGAGCTGCTGAGCCGCCCCGAGGTGCGCGCCGCGCTCGACCTGCTGCGTCGCCAGCGGGACCGGACGCTGGCCTCCGCCGTCCCCGACCTCCAGGCCCTCGCCGACGAGCTGGGCGTCGACCACGCCCGCCTGGCGGACGCCGAGCCCGACGACGTGGAGGCGTCCGCCAACCTCGACCTCGTCCTGCGGTGCGCCCACGACCAGCTGCGCCTCGACGGGATGGCGTCGGCGTCCGGCTTCGCGAGCTGGCTGGTCGCCACGCTCGAGGCCGAGGGCGGCGAGGCGGGGCGCGACGCCGTCACGCTGGCGACCTTCCACGCCGCCAAGGGACTCGAGTGGCCGGTCGTGCACCTGGCGGGCGTCGAGGACGGCCTCGTCCCGATCGCCCACGCCCGGACCAGGGCCGACCGGGCCGAGGAGGCCCGCCTGCTCTACGTGGCCATGACCCGCGCCGAGGACGAGCTGTGCCTCACGTGGGCCGCACAGCGGACCTTCACGGGCAAACCGGCCGAGCGCCGCCTGTCGCCCTGGCTGGCCGGGCTGGACGAGGCGCAGCGCACCCGGCCGGACGAGACCGCCGGCCCCCCGCCCGACTGGCGTCGCCGCCTGGCCGAGCAGCGCGCCGAGCTGGCGGCGGCGACGGGCGGTGCCGTGGGCGGCCCCGGTCCGGCGACCGGGGCGCCCGTACCGGCGGACCTGCGGGACCGCCTGTTCGTGGCCCGGGCCGGCGCCGACGACGAGGCCCCGGGCCCGCTCGCGGCCCTGCGGGCGTGGCGGGACGAGACGGCCCGCGCCGCCCGCGTCGACCCGCTGACCGTGCTCGACGACCGCCTGCTCGAGGCGATCGCCACCCGGCGTCCGACGTCGACCGACGAGCTGGCCGGCGTCCCCGGGATGGGCACGATCCTGGCGTCCCGCGTGGGCTCGGGGATCCTGGCGGCACTCGCCGCCGCGGACTGACGCGCCCGGGCTCAGCCCGCCACGAAGGCGTCGACGGCACCCGCCTCGGCTCGGAGGTGGTCGCGCAGGCCGCTGACGATGGCGTTCTCGACGGCCCGGCCGACCAGCGGCGCCTTCACCGTGAGCGTGCCACGCACGCGGCGGGCCGCCCCGCCGCCCGGCGCGTCGGCGACCGTGGCGGTCCCCGAGGCCGAGAAGCGGTCGCCGTAGTGGTCGGGGACCAGCTGGAACGTCACGAGGCGGGCCGCCAGGTCGTGCGAGGAGTGCTCGACCCACGTGAGCTTGGCCGGGTCGAGCGCCCGGCGGGCGGGGCCGTTGAGCTGGCCGGCGAACCGGTACCGCACCTGGAGCAGCACCCGGTCGCCCTCCACCCGCCGGTCGACCACCTCGGGGCGGCCCAGCGACGAGGCCTCCCCCACCCGCGCGTACAGGGCGGCCTCGGTGTAGGCGGCGGCCACGGCGTCTGGTGCGGCCGCGTAGGCCTGTTCGATCGTGAACTCCACGGCGTCAGCTTCCCGCACCCGGCGGGGCGCGCGGTGACCTCAGCCCTCTGCGGCGCCGCCCGCCCGGCGATCGCGCTCCTGGAACAGGTCGACCATCTTGGCGGTGTCGATGGCGACGAACAGGCCCTCGGCCTCGGCGCACAGGCGGTCGCCGGCGTGGAGCGTGCCGACCGTGAACGTCTTACGGCCCTCGACCCGCTCGACCCGGCCCGCGAAGCGCAGCTCGGTGAGCAGCGGTGTGGGGCTGCGATAGTTCACGATGAGCCGGGCGGTCATGCCGGGCCGCCCACCCAGCGACTGCGTGGCCCCGAGCACCTCGTCGAACGCCGCCGCAACATACCCGCCGTGGACGCACCCGGGTGGTCCCTCGTAGGCGGCGCCGAACGTGCCGGTCCCCCGCATCACGTCGCCGTCCACCCACACCTTCAGCGGCGGCGCCAGGGCGTTGGCCCGGCCCAGCATCGGCCCGTGGTCGAAGAAGCCGGCCGGGTCCCCCAGCAGCGTGGACTCGGCCAGCCCCTCGTACAGGGACCGGCCCTTCAGGTCGCCGAACTCGGTGGCCAGCGCCTCCAGCGCGTCGGCCGCCTCGGCCAGGACCTCGACCGAGGCGTCGGACCCGTGCAGCCGGTGCACGATCGTCCGCAGGGCGTCGCCAATGCGGTGCATCTCGACCCGGCGCGGCGACGGCGGCTCCGTGGCGAGCTGGCGCATGAGCTTCAGCCAGCCCTGCGCGCCCGAGGGCTCGGGCGGCGTCTCCGGGGCGGGGGTCGTCATGGTTCCTCGTCTCTCGTGGCCGGCTCAGCGGACGTCGACGTCGACGAAAAGGGGGGCGTGGTCGCTCGGCTTGCGCCCCTTACGGGCGTTCCGGTCGATCAGCCCGAAGCGGACGCCGGCGGCCAGGTCGGCCGACAGCAGCACCAGGTCGATGCGCATGCCCAGGTGCTTGTGGAAGTTGCCGGCGCGGTAGTCCCACCAGCTGAACAGGCGGCCGGTGCCCGGGTACAGCTGGCGGAAGGCGTCGGTCAGGCCCCAGGCCTCGAGGTCCTCGAGGGCGGCCCGCTCCTCAGGCTGGACGTGCGTGGAGCCCTCGAACGCCGCCGGGCTGTACACGTCGATGTCGGCCGGGGCGATGTTGAAATCGCCGGCCACCGCCACCGGGCCGCCGTCGCCCGACTCGGCCTCCAGGTGGCGCCGCAGCCGGCCAAGCCAGCGCAGCTTGTACTCGAAGTGCTCTGTCCCGACGGCCCGCCCGTTGGGCACGTAGACCGACGACACCCGCACCCCGCCGCAGGTGGCCGACACCAGGCGGGCCTCCGCGTCGGGGGCCTCGTCGTCGGCGAAGCCGGATCGCGGCGCCTCGAGGCCCACGCGGCTCGCGATGGCGACGCCGTTCCAGCGGCCCTGGCCGTGGTGGACGGAGTCGTAGCCGCGGGCGTGGAAGTCGAGCGCCGGGAAGGCGTCGTCGGTCGACTTGGTCTCCTGGAGGCACAGGACGTCGGGGCGCGCCGTGTCGACCCAGTGCCACAGGCGCTCGAGCCGCTCGGCCGTCAGCGCGTTGACGTTCCAGGTGGCGATCCGCACGCCGGGCACGCTACCGGCGGGCCGGGGAGGGGCCGTCCGCCCGGGCCCCGGCCGCGGCCACTACTGGGAGCCGTTGCCGGACGCCGTGGGCCTGCGGGTGCGCTTCCGCGCCGGAGCCGCCGGCTGGGCGTCCGCCGGCTCCGACCCCGTGTCGGACGTCGTGCCCGACGTCGTGCCGGTCGACGCCGCCGCCACCCGCCTACGGCTGCGCTTTGCGGGCGCAGGTGCCGGCTCGGAGGCGTCGCCCCCGGCCTCGCCGCCCGTGCCGGCGGAGCGCTTGCGCGTCCGCGTGGCGGGCTCGGAGGACGCCGTCGAGGCCCGCTTGCGGGACCGCCTGGCCGGGGCGGCCTCGGCCGCCTCCTCGGACTCGCCCGTGGGCGCCGGCGCCGGTGTGGCGTAGGGGACGGCCTCCGACGACGGCGCCGCCGCGGCCCGGCGCCGCGACCGCCCGGCCGGGGCGGCCTCGGCCGCCTCCGCCGGGTCGGGCGTGGCATCCGTGGGAGCCTCCGCGGCCCGCTTCCGCGACCGCTTGGCCGGGGCCGGCTCCGCCTCCGCGGCCGGCTCGGGCACACCCGCGGGGGCCGGGCCGGTGGACGGGGCGTCCGGGTCGGTGCCGGGAGAGGCGTCCGGCGACTGCCGGCGCGTCCGCTTGGCGGGCCCCGGGCTCGGCGCCGGGGCGGACGCCTCCGGCACAGCCGTGTCGTCCACGGCGCCCTCGGCGGCCGGCTCGGAGCGGGCCGCGGCCCGCTTGCGCGTCCGCTTGGCCGGTGCCGGCGTGGTGGCCTCGGGAGCGGTGGCGTCCGGGCCCGTGGTGTCGGCGGGCGCCGCCGTGGTGTCGGCGGGCACCGGCGCCGGCGTCGCGGCCGCCTTCCGGCGGGACCGCTTGGCGGGCGCCGGCTCGACCGCCGGGGCGGCGCCTTCCACCGGGGCCTCGGCAGCCGCAGCGGTGCGCCGTGCGCGCGAGCGCTTCGCCGGCGCGGGCTCGACGGCGGGAGCGGCCGCCTTCTTCCGGGAACGCTTGGCCGGGGTGGCCTCCGCCACCGCGTCCGCGCCCTCGTCAGGTGCAGGCGTGGCCGCGGCCCGCTTCCGCGAACGTTTGGCGGGCGCCGGCTCGGGGGCGACGGCGTCGTCGTCGACGTCGTACGTGTGGAATACGTCGGCCGTGTCGGCCAGGACCTCGACGTCCAGGTCGTCGGTCGGCGCTGCGCTCGGGACGGTGACCGCCTCGGGCAGGCCCAAGTCGATGCCCCGCCGGGGCGGGTCGACCGCCACGACGACCAGCGTGCGCACCTCGCCGAGCGTCAGCAGCTCCTTGGCGCTGCGGGGCGGCGGGTCGCCGAGGTACCGCAGCGGGATGTAGCCCCGGGCGTCGCCGACCACGGCGTAGGCCCCGTGCGAGCTGAACCGCTCGATCGTCGCCTCGACCAGCGAGCCGACCGCGTGGGCGCCCACGAACTCGATGAACGGCAGCGGGTCGTTGTAGGGGTCGATCCCGCCGTTGGCCTTGTCGATGGCGGCCGCCCGGGCCTTCCGCCCGCCCGACCGGGCGCCGGCGCTGTCCTCGGGCCCTTCGGTCGCGGCGGTGGCGGCGACGACCGGGATGGCCACGGGATCGTCGTCCGGCGACGAGGCCAGCTGCTCGGACGAGCCGTTCGGGGAGACCGGCGCAGCGGAGGCGGCGGCCGCGGCGGACTTGCGCGTGCGGCCGCCGCGCACCGACCGCTTGGCCGGCGAGCCGACGGGGGCGATGGCCTCGTCGGTCCCGGCGGCGGGGCTGGACACCGACGCCTTCTCGCTCCGGGCTTCCTTGCGGGCCTCGCTCACGGCCCGGCGGCTGGTCGGCCCGCGCACGGGCGCCCGCTCCATGAACACCCAGCCCACGTGGGGCACGGGCTTGCCGCCGATCAGGCGGCCCCGCTCGAACAGCCACGGGTACATGCCGTGGAACTCCTGGAACGAGTCGTTCGACAGGATCGTGGCGTTCGCCCGGCGGGCGATCTGGAGGACGAAGCCATCGCCGCGGCCGATCGCGCCCGCCGGGGGCGTGATCAGCTCGTTGGCGGCCACGGCGTCCTCGTAGGCGGCGCGCTCGCTCACGGCGATGCGATTGGGGAAGGTGGCGTCGACGACGACCGTGACGACCTCGGGGCTGTACTCCTCGAGGAACGCCTGCACCGCCTCGTCGAGTTGGGCCAGGCTCGGCGCCTCGCGGCCCTCGGTGGCGATGTTGGAGCCGTCGACGACGACGTGTTTCATGATCATTGGTACTCGAATTCAACCAGAGAGTCGTGGTGAGCCGGCGGACCCGGCCAGATAGCGTGCGGCCCGATGACGCAGACCACGGCGACCACGGCTGAGGTCACGGACCTCTTGCAGCACCTGATCAGGAACTCCTGCGTCAACGACGGCTCACGAGCCTCCGGGTACGAGGTCCGCAGCGTCGATGTGCTCGACGCCTACCTCGCAGGGTCGGGTGTCGACATCGCACGCTACGAACCCGCTCCCGGCAGGGCCAGCCTGGTCGCCCGCATAGAGGGTAGGCGCCCGGACGCCCCAACGCTGCTATTGATGGGCCACACCGACGTCGTGCCGGCCCACGACGAGGGGTGGCGGCACGACCCGTTCGGCGGCGAGCTGATCGACGGGGAGGTCTGGGGCCGGGGTGCGATCGACATGCTGAACCTCACCGCGTCGATGGCGGTGGCCACGAAGCAGCTGGCCCGGTCGGGCTTCCGGCCGGAGGGGACGCTCATCTACCTCGCCGTCGCCGACGAGGAGGCGCTCGGCACCTGGGGCGCCGAGTACCTGGCCACCAGCCAGCTCGACGCCGTCCGGGCCGACTACGTGATCACCGAGTCCGGAGGCATCCCCCTCCCCGGCGGCGACGGCGCGCTGCGCCTGCCGGTCCTCGTGGCCGAGAAGGGCTCGTGCTGGTGCACGATCCGCGTGAAGGGCACGCCGGGCCACGCCTCGCAGCCGTACGACACCGACAACGCCCTCGTCACGGCCGCCGAGGTGGTGCGGCGGCTCGACGCCTTCCGGCCGCAGACCGACATCCACGCCACGTGGCGGTCGTTCCTCGAGGGCATGGGCTACCCGGAGGAGGTGGTGGCGCCGCTGCTCGACCCCGAGCGCTTCGGGGACGCCATCGCCGGCCTGCCCATCGGCATGGCCCGCCAGTTCCACGCCTGCACGCACACGACGATCGCCCCGACCGTGATGCGGGGCGGGACCAAGACCAACGTGATCCCCGACCGGGTCGACCTGCAGTTGGACGTGCGCACGCTGCCCGGCCAGCGGCTCGCCGACGTGCAGGCGCTGCTCGACGAGGCCCTCGGCGACCTGTCGGACCGGGTGGCGATCGTCGAGTCGCACGACGACCCGGCCACCACCTCGCCGGCCGACACCCCGCTGTGGGACACGCTCGCCAGGGTTACGCAGGGCTTCTACGCCGGCAGCCACCTCGTCCCCACCCTCAACGTGGGCGCCACCGACGCCCGGTTCTTCCGCCGGCTCGGCATCACGGCCTACGGCTTCGGGCTGTTCAGCGAGAAGCTGACCTTCGACGAGTTCGGGCGCATGTTCCACGGCGACGACGAGCGGGTCGACGTCGAGTCGCTGCGCCTGTCGACCGAGATGTTCTCGGCCGTCGCCCGCGACCTGTTGGCCTGAGGGGAAGGAGCCTGCGTGGCCATCCGAGCCGTCATCTTCGACTTCGGCGGGGTGATCCTGACCAGCCCGTTCGAGGCGTTCACCCGCTACGAGGAGGCCCACGGCCTGCCCGCCGGGTTCCTGCGGGGCATCAACACCCGCAACCCCGACACGAACGCCTGGGCCAAGCTCGAGCGCAGCGAGGTCGACCTGACCGGGTTCGCCGAGCTGTTCGAGGCCGAGGCCCGCGAGGCCGGCCACGAGGTCGACGGCATGGCGGTCATCGGCCTGCTGGCGGGGACGATCCGGACCGAGATGCTCAAGGCCCTGCGCCGCTGCCACGAGCGGCTCAAGACGGCGATGCTCACGAACAACTTCGTGGCCGCGGGCGACAGGCCGCTGACCCGGCCGGACGGGGCCGGTACCACCGACCCGTGGCCCATGGCCTCGGTCCTCGACCACTTCGACGTGATCGTCGAGTCGAGCCGGGCGGGCGTGCGCAAGCCCGACCCGGCCATCTACGAGATGGTGTGCTGCGAGCTGGGCGTCGAGCCGCCGGAGGCGGTGTTCCTCGACGACCTGGGCGTGAACCTCAAGCCCGCCCGAGCCATGGGCATGACGACGATCAAGGTGGACGACCCGGCCGTGGCCATCGCCGAGCTCGAGGCCGTGGTCGGCTTCCCACTGTCGTGATGGGCCGGCGTCGGGGGGCGTCGCTCGCCGTGGCGGCCGTGGTGCTGGCGCTGGCCGGCACGGCGGCGGCCTGCTCGGGCGACGACGACGAGGGAGGCGGGGACGCCTCGGTCACCACGGTGGCGCCGGGCGACGGCGCGGGCGCGTGCGACCTGCTCACGACCGAGGAGGTCGGCGAGCTGTTCGGGACGGAGGCCGAGACCGCCACGCCGCCGGGAGCGGCAGTGACGACCTGCCTGTGGCAGGCCGCGACCGACGACGGCGCCCCGAGCCACCAGCTCCAGCTGTCGGTGTACACGGGCGGCGAGCCGCTCGACCCCGCGAGCTTCGGCGAGGGCGCCGAGGAGGTCGAGGGGCTGGGCGACGAGGCGTTCGTGGTCCCCGAGGGGAACCTCGGGACGGCCGCCGGAGTGCAGGACGGCGACCAGGGCATCGTGGTCGTCTACGCGACGCTGGGCGACCCGGCGGACCGGGCCGCCCAGGCGGACGACGTGATCGGGCTGCTCCGCACGGCGGCGGGCCGGGCGGAGGGCTGAGAGAGTGCGCGGATAGACACGGTTGCCTTCTCGGGCGCTGGCGCGCCCGAGAGGTCGAACGACGCGGCATCTCCGCTCTTGGCGCCTTCGGCGCCGGGCCGCTGGGCCACGGCTGCGCCTGTCGGCGCAGCCTCTGGGGCGGGAGGAGGCCCCAGCCGAGCCGGTCGGCCTACCGGCCGGCGGAGGCGACCTCGCCCTCGGCGAGCTGGAAGGCCGTGTACTCCTCGCCGGTGTCGGCCATGTCCTCGAAGGCGATGACGCCCATCTCGGTGAACTTCGTGCGCAGCCAGCCGTCGCCGGCGTCGAGCAGGCCCAGCTTCTTGCAGTTGGGCACGATCTTCGAGAACAGCATCTGCTGGAAGATGGCCCGGCCCTTGTCCTCGACGACGATCGGGAGGATCTCCGCCGGCTTGAGGCCCATGCGCTCCCACACCTCCTGCTGGAGGAACCGGTCCCGCATGCGGACCGCCGCCTCGAAGGCGAACTCCTGCCGCTCGCGCAGCTCGGCCGTCGTCAGCTCGCCGTAGTACTCCTTCAGCGACAGCACGCCGAAGGCCACGTGGCGGGCCTCGTCGCTCATCACGTAGCGGAGCAGCTGCTTGAGCAGCGGGTCGGGCGTCATCTCGCGCATGAAGCCGAACGCGGCCAGCGCCAGGCCCTCGACCATTATCTGCATGCCGAGGTAGGTCATGTCCCAACGCCCGTCGTTGATGATGTCGTCGAGCAACATCTTCAGGTGGGCGTTGATCGGGTAGTGGCCCTCGTGCTTCTCGTCGAGGTACTTGGCGAAGACCTCGACGTGGCGGGCCTCGTCCATCACCTGGGTCGACGCGTAGTACTTGGCGTCGATCCACGGGACGGTCTCGACGATCTTGGCCGTGCACAGCAGGGCGCCCTGCTCACCGTGCATGAACTGCGACAGCGTCCAGTTGTCGGACTCGATGGCGAGCTGGATGAAGTCCTTCTCGGAGAACTTCTCGAGCGGCGTGCCGGTGACGTCACGCTCGAGCTCGGCCCACTGGAGCCGGGCCAGCTCGGCGTTCTTCTCGAGGTCGACCTCGGTCTCCCACGGCAGGTCGGTCTCGCCGTTCCACTGGGAGTGCTTGGCCTTCTCGTAGAGCTTGTTGAGGGCGGGCCGCTCCCCCTTCTCGTAGTCCCACGTGAAGATGGCGTCGGCGTTGTCCTTCACCGTGTGGATCGTCTCCTCCACGTCGGTGTTCGTCACGGACAGGATCGCCGTCAGGTCGTTGACGTCGTTCCGTCCGATGATGTGGGCATTGCCCGCGTACTGCTCGAACGCCATCGGTTCCCTCCCGACCACACCCTGGTCATGCGTGCGATAACACTGGTTATCGCCGTTACCTGACACTGTAGTCCTCGGGCCTCCGAATGTCTCGACCCTCTTGGCATCCGGGCCCCCGGGCGCGACGAGGCCCCCGGTCACGCCGGGGGCCTCGGGTGTCGATGTGACAAATGGCTCAGTCGAGCGTGAGCGCCAGGTCGAGGATCGCTTCCTGCTCCTGCACGTGGATGGCGTGCGACCCGGTCGCCGGGCTGCCCGATTCGAACCGGCTGACCCGGGTGATCTGGTGGCTGTCCGCGAACCGCTCCCACAGCCGGTCCTGGGCGAACGCCCAAGCGGCCATGTTGGCGGGTTCCTCCTGCAGCCAGACGATGTGCTTGGCGTTCGGGTAGCGAGCCACGACCTCGCCGAGGCGGTCGTGGGGCCACGGGTAGAGCTGCTCGACCCGCACGATCGCGACCGGGCCGCCGCCCCGCTTCTGGCGCTCGACGATCGCCTCCTGCCCGACCTTGCCGGAGCAGAGCACGATGCGCTGCACCTGCTCGGGGTCGCCGACGAACGGGTCGTCGAGGACCTCCTCGAACGTGCCGTGCGTGAGGTCCTCGAGCTTGGACCGGGCGGGGCGGGCCCGCAGGAGCGACTTCGGCGTGAAGACGACCAGCGGCTTGCGCACCTCGCGGTGCATCTGGCGGCGGAGCAGGTGGAAGTACTGCGCCGCGGTCGTGGCGTTGGCCACCTGGATGTTGTCCTCGGCGCACAGCGTGAGGAACCGCTCGATGCGGGCGGAGGAGTGCTCGGCCCCCTGGCCCTCGTAGCCGTGCGGTAGCAGCAGGACCAGGCCGGAGGTCTGGCCCCACTTGTCCTCGGCGGCGACCAGGTACTGGTCGATGATCGTGCTGGCCGCGTTGACGAAGTCGCCGAACTGGGCCTCCCACAGGACCAGGGCCTCCTTGTTGGCCACCGAGTAGCCGTACTCGAAGCCGAGAGCGGCGAACTCGCTCAGCAGCGAGTCGTAGATCCAGAGCTTGCCCTGCTGCTGACCGAGGTGGGACAGCGGCGCCCACTCGTGGCCGTCGGTGTGGTCGACGAGGACCGAGTGGCGCTGGCTGAACGTGCCGCGGCGGGAGTCCTGCCCGGCGAAGCGGATGTCGGTGCCCTCCAGCAGCAGCGAGCCGAACGCCAGTGCCTCGGCGGTGGCCCAGTCGACCTCGCCCTCCTCGCGCACCATCTTGTCCCGCGTCTGGAACTGCCGGGCCAGCTTCGGGTGGACGTGGAAGTCGTCGGGCCAGCTGCCCAGGGCGTCGTAGACCCGGTCGAGCGTGGCGCGGTCGACGCCGGTCTCGACGTGCGGGAGGACGCCGACCGGGGTGGGCGGCTCGGCGGCCCGGTGGATCGCCGGGGGGGCGGACTGGCGTGTCTCGTCGAGGGCCTGCTGGAGCCGCTTCTGGAAGTCGTCGAGCGCCTGCTCGGCCTCGTCGAGCGACAGGTGGCCCCGCTTGACCAGCGACTCGGTGAACAGCTTCCGGACCGAGCGCCGCTCGTCGATCTTGGCGTACATGAGCGGCTGCGTGTAGCTGGGGTCGTCGCCCTCGTTGTGGCCGTGGCGGCGGTAGCAGACGAGGTCGATGACCACGTCCTTGCGGAAGCGCTGGCGGTACTCCCACGCCAGGCGGGCCACCCGGACGCACGCCTCGGGGTCGTCGCCGTTCACGTGGAAGATCGGCGCCTGGACCATCTTGGCGACGTCGGTCGAGTAGATGCCCGACCGGGCCGCCTCGGGGGTCGTCGTGAAGCCGATCTGGTTGTTGACGACCACGTGGATCGTGCCGCCGACCCGGTAGCCCTTCACGTCGCTCATGTTGAGCGTCTCGGCCACCACGCCCTGGCCGGCGAAGGCCGCGTCGCCGTGGATGAGGATCGGCAGAACCGAGAAGGCCTCGGGGTCGTTGATCTGGTCCTGCTGGGCGCGGGCCATGCCGACCACGATCGGGTCGACCGCCTCGAGGTGGCTGGGGTTGGCGGCCAGCTCGACGCTGATCTCCTTGCCGTTGCGGCTCTGGAACTTGCCGCGCTGGCCGAGGTGGTACTTCACGTCGCCCGAGCCCTGCACCGCGGTGGGGTCGGGGACGCCCTCGAAGTCCTTGAAGATCTGGTCGTAGGACTTGCCGACGATATTGGCGAGCACGTTGAGCCGGCCGCGGTGGGCCATGCCCATCACGGCGCTCCCGAGGCCGGAGTCGGCCGCCGCCTCGAGGATCGTGTCGAGGATCGGGATCAGGCTCTCGCCGCCCTCGAGGCCGAAGCGCTTCTGGCCCACCCACTTGGTGCCCAGGAACTTCTCGAAGGCCTCGGCGGCGTTGAGCCGTCCCAGGATGTGGCGCTGGTCCTCGCTATCGAGCTCGGAGGCGACGCCCTCGACCTGCGACTGGATCCAGTGCTGCTCGTCGAGGTCCTGGATGTGCATGTACTCGATGCCCACCGTGCGGCAGTAGGCGTCGCGCAGCACCTTGAGGATGTCGGACAGCGGCAGCTTGTCCTCGGCGACGAGGTCGCCGGTGAGGAACTCGCGGTCGAGGTCCCAGATCGTCAGCCCGTAGGTCGCCGGGTCGAGCTCCGGCGCCATCTCGGACTCCTTCCACCGCAGCGGGTCGAGGTCCGCGATGAGGTGGCCGCGCACCCGGTACACCCGGATGAGCGTGGCCACCGCCATCTGCTTCTCGAGCATCGTCTGCGTGTGGTCGATCGGGTTGACGTCCCGCCGCCACTTGATGGCCTCGTACGGCACGCCGAGGCTGGCGAAGATCTCGTCGTAGAACCCGTCGGCGCCGAGGAGCAACTCCTCCAGGCGCTTGAGGAACAGGCCCGACTCGGCGCCCTGGATGATGCGGTGGTCGTAGGTCGACGTGACCGTGATGACCTTGGAGGCGCCCAGGTCGGCCAGCATCACCGGGTCGGCGCCCCGCCACTCGGCCGGGAAGTCGAGGGCGCCCACGCCGACGATGACGCCCTGGCCGGGCATGAGTCGGGGGACCGACTGGACCGTGCCGATGGTGCCGGGGTTGGTGAGGGTGACCGTGGCACCGGCGAAGTCGTCGGGGCTGAGCTTGTTCGAGCGGACCTTGCGGATCAGCTCGTCGTAGGTGCCCCAGAAGGCGCGGAAGTCCTTGGTGTCGGCGTCCCTGATGACCGGGACGAGCAGCGTGCGGCTGCCGTCGGCCTTCTCGACGTCGACGGCCAGGCCCAAGCCGACGTGCTCGTGGCGCACGACACGCGGCTTGCCGTCGGAGCCCCGGGTGAACGTGGAGCTCATGACGGGGACGCTCTCCGCGATCGCCCTGACGATGGCGTAGCCGATGATGTGGGTGAAGCTGACCTTGCCGCCCTTGGTGCGGCCCAGGTAGCCGTTGATGACCCGGCGGTTGACCTCGAGCAGCTTGGCGGGGACGTTGCGGAAGCTCGTCGCCGTCGGGACCTCGAGGCTCGCCTCCATGTTGGTGACGATGCGGGCGGCGGCGCCACGGAGCGGCTCGCCGGGCTCGTCGCCGGACGCCTTGGCGGGGGCCGCCGCCCTGCCGTTGACGGCGGCCGTGCCCTTGCCGGCCGGAGCCGGCGCCGGGGCGGGCGCGGTGGGGCGCGCCGGGGCCGCGGACGGCGCTGCCGCAGCGGGGGCGGGGGCCGCGGCGGGGGCCGCCACGGTGGCGGTGGGCTGGTGGTCCGTCTCGCGCTTGTAGTCGGCGAAGAAGTCGCGCCAGCTCTCGCTGACGGACGTCGGCTCGGCGAGGTACTGCTCGTACATCTCGTCGACGAGCCAGGCGTTGGGGCCCAGTGCGGTCGTCGATCGTGTTTCGTCACCCACGGCGACCGATCGTACCGGCGTTCCCAGGCATCCCGAGCCGCCGCGCAACGCTGCGTGAAGAGGGTGTGAATCCCCCATCGCGCGCCCTCGTAGAAGGTACAACGGGCTCACCACGGCCTCTCCCGAGGCCGGGGCGAAGGAGGAGGTCAGACGTGAGCCCGATCGCCGTCCCGTCCCCCGAATCCGTGTCCGCCCGAGTGCTCGCTCCCCTGGTCGGCAGCGTCGTGGTCATGCACACCGCCGCCCGCACGATCCGAGGAACGCTCCTCTCGTGCGTCCAGGCCAGCGCTTGGCTGGTCGTCGACGACGTCGACGAGGTCGTCCCGCTCACGGAGGTGCTGTCCGTCCGCGCCGCCTGACCCCAGTAGCGTCGGGTGGATGAGCGCCCAGTTCATCTTCACCATGCGGAAGGTGAGTCGCTTCCACCCGCCCGATCGCGAGGTGCTGAAGGACGTCTCGCTCTCCTTCTACCCGGGCGCCAAGATCGGCGTGCTGGGGGCCAACGGGTCCGGCAAGTCCTCGCTGCTCCGCATCATGGCGGGCCAGGACGACGGCTTCACCGGCGAGGCACGCCTGTCCCCGGGATTCACCGTGGGCCTGCTCGAGCAGGAGCCGCACCTCGACGAGTCCAAGGACGTCACCGGCAACGTCATGGACGGCGTCGGCCAGGTCCGGGCGCTCCTGCAGGAGTACGACGAGGTCATGGCCGGCTGGGCCGACCCCGAAGCCGACTACGAGAAGCTCGGCACCCGCCAGGCCGACCTCGAGGCCAAGATCGAGGCCGCCGGGGCGTGGGACCTCCAGCGCACCATCGACATCGCCATGGACGCGCTGCGCCTCCCGCCGGGCGACGCCGAGGTGTCCACGCTGTCGGGCGGCGAGCGCCGCCGGGTGGCGCTGTGCCGGCTCCTGCTGTCCCGCCCCGACCTGCTGCTGCTCGACGAGCCCACCAACCACCTCGACGCCGAGTCGGTGGCCTGGCTCGAGCGGTTCCTGCACAACTACACGGGCACGGTCGTGGCGGTCACCCACGACCGCTACTTCCTCGACAACGTGGCCGGCTGGATCCTCGAGCTGGACCGGGGCCGCGGCTTCCCGTACGAGGGGAACTACTCGGGTTGGCTCGAGCAGAAGCGGGACCGGCTGGAGCGTGAGGAGAAGGCCGACTCGGCCCGCCGCCGCACGCTGGAGCGCGAGCTCGACTGGGTGCGCATGGCCCCCAAGGCCCGCCAGGCCAAAGGCAAGGCGCGCCTCGCCGCCTACGAGAAGCTCCAGGCCGAGGCCGAGGCCGCCGAGCGCGGGCCCGACCGGCTGCAGATCCACATCCCGCCGGGCCCGCACCTCGGCAGCCAGGTCATCGAGGCCGGCGGGCTGTCCAAGGGCTACGGCGACCGGCTGCTGATCGACGACCTGTCGTTCTCGCTGCCGCCCGCAGGCATCGTCGGGATCATCGGGCCCAACGGCGCCGGCAAGACGACGCTGTTCCGGATGATCATCGGCGTCGAGGAGCCCGACGCCGGCAAGATCACGATCGGCTCGTCGGTCGACCTCGCCTACGTCGACCAGTCCCGCGACTCCCTCGACGGCGAGAAGACCGTCTACGAGGAGATCACCGACGGCTACGACCTGCTCAAGATCGGCAACCGCGAGGTCAACGGCCGGGCGTACGTGGCGTCGTTCAACTTCCGGGGCTCCGACCAGCAGAAGAAGGTCGGCCTGCTGTCCGGCGGCGAGCGCAACCGGGTGCACCTGGCCAAGATGCTGCGCCGCGGCGGCAACGTCCTGCTCCTCGACGAGCCGACGAACGACCTCGACGTCGACACGTTGCGGGCGCTCGAGGACGCCCTCGAGGCGTTCCCCGGCTGCGCCGTCGTGATCAGCCACGACCGCTGGTTCCTCGACCGCATCGCCACGCACATCCTCGCCTTCGAGGGCGACAGCCAGGTGCGCTGGTTCGAGGGCAACTTCAGCGAGTACGAGGCGTGGCGGCGCAAGCAGCTCGGCGCCGAGGCCGACCAGCCGCACCGCATCAAGTACAAGCCGCTGACCCGGTAGCTACCCCACCAGCTCCCGAAGCACCGGGAGGCTGACCGTGCCCGAGCCCAGCACGGCGTCGTGGAAGGCGCGAATGTCGAACGCATCGCCCTGCGCCTGCTGGGCCTCGGCGCGGAGCCGCTGGATCTCGAGCTGCCCCACCTTGTAGCTGAGGGCCTGGCCCGGTATGGCGATGTAGCGGTCGACCTCGACCGCCACCAGGTCCTCTCCCACGGGGGCGTTGGCCAGCACGTAGTCGATCGCCTGTTGGCGGGACCAGCCGAGCGCGTGCAGGCCGGTGTCGACCACCAGGCGGCACGACCGCCACGAGTCGCCGGCCAGCATGCCGAGCCGCTCGATGTCGTCGCGGTAGAGGCCCATCTCGTCGGCCAGCCGCTCGGCGTAGAGCGCCCAGCCCTCGGCGAACGCCGTGTTGCCCTGCGACTGGCGCTGGAACAGCGGCAGGTGGGTGAGCTCGTTGGCGATGGCCAGCTGCAGGTGGTGGCCCGGGATCGCCTCGTGGTAGGCGATCGAGGCGGTCTCGGTGCGGGGCCGCTCGGTCGGCTCGTAGGTGTTGACGAAGTAGGCGCCGGGGCGGGACCCGTCGACCGCCGGCGGGAAGTAGTAGCCGGCCGGGGCGTCGGGGGCCAGGAAGTCGGGCACCTCCTTGATGGCGCACGCGCCCTCGGGCAGGCGCCCGAACCAGTCCCCCATGACGGCGGTGGCGTCGGCCATGTACCGCTCGTTGTCGGCGACGATCTCGTCGCCCGTGGCGTAGCGCAGCGCCTTGTCGTCCCGGAGGCGGGCGAAGACCTCGGCCAGGTCGGAGGTGCCGAACAGCCGGCCGCCCACCTCGGCGTACTCGCCCGCCAGGCGCTCGACCTCGGCGAGCCCGATCTGGTGGGCCTGCTCGGCGCTCAGGTCGTCGAGCGTCGTGTGCTTGGCGATGAAGGTGCGGTAGAGGCCCACCCCGTCGCTGCCCAGCCAGGACAGGCCACAGCGCTGGTCGGGCCGGGCCATGGGCAGCAGCTCGTTGGCCAGCACGTCGCGGTAGCGCTCGAAGCCCGGGCGGATCGACTCGCGGATGGCGTCCGCCAGGGCCTCGCGCCAGGCCGGCTCGCCGTCCCAGCCCTCGGGGCCGCCGATGGCCAGGAACGGGTCGTCGCCCAGGTCGGACGCCAGGTAACCGTCGACCTGGTTCAGCGAGCGCCCGATGACCACCCGGGCCGGCGTGCGGCCGGCGCCGAGGCCGGACCGGAACCGGTCCGCGGCCTGGTCGAGCAGCCGGCCCACCTGGCGGTAGCGGGCGACGAGGGCACCGGCGCTCTCGGGCGTGGGAGCGGACACCTCGGGCGCCGTCATGAGGAGCCCGGCGTGGACGCCGTCCATCTGGTCGGACCACAGCTCGGTGAGGCGGTGGTCGAGGTCGTCGATGGCCCGGACCAACTCGACGCACAGCAGCGAGCGCGTGACCCGGTCGGTGGCGTCGAGGCCGTCCGCGGGCAGCGCCTCGACCCGCCCCAGCAGGTCCCGCCAGCGGGACTTGAGTGTGTCCTGCGCCTCGACCGACAGGTCCTCGATGTGGTCGTCGAAGCGGTGGTCGCCGAGGAGGGTGGCCGTGGAGGGGTTGGCCTCCATCACGGCGTCCCAGTACTCGTCGGCGAGGGCGATGAGGTCGTCGTGTCCGGTCACGCCGGTCATCATTGCCCGCCCGGGTGGGTGCCCTAGACCTCGAGGGGCGACCGGAAAGGCACGGTTTCGCCGCTCGCGGCGGCCGTCGGCGCCGGCCCCTGGTCCACGGCTGCGCCTTCGGCGCAGCCTCTCAGACGAGCTTGGTCAGGGCCTGGAGGACCCACTCGGCCTGGGCCCGTGGGTCGCCGTCGTCGGGCGTGAGGCGCAGGTCGGGCTCGTCGGGCGCCTCGTAGGGGTCGTCGATGCCGGTGAAGCCCCGGATCTCGCCGGCCCGGGCCTTGGCGTAGAGGCCCTTGGCGTCTCGGGCCTCGCACACCTCGATCGGCGTGTCGACGAACACCTCGAGGAACGGCACGCCGACCGCCTGGTGGATCGCACGCGCCCGGGCGCGGTCGGCCCGGTACGGGCTGATGACAGGGACGAGCGCCACCACGCCGGCGTCGGCGAAGAGGCGGGCCACCTCGCTCACCCGGCGAATGTTCTCGGTGCGGTCGGCGGCCGAGAAGCCCAGGTCGGCGTTGAGGCCGTGGCGCAGGTTGTCGCCGTCGAGCAGGTAGGCCGCCCGGCCGGACGCGACGACGAGCCGCTCGACCTCGACGGCGACCGTCGACTTGCCCGAGCCGGACAGGCCGGTGAACCAGATTGTGGCGCCGAGGTGGGGCCGCTCGGTGCGAGGGACCCCACCCTGGTGCCAGACGACGTTGGTGGCGCCGCCCGCGGCAGCGCCGCTCACGAGACCTCGGTGGCGCCGAGGATCATGCCCGCCGCCACCGTGTTGTTCGTGGCCTCGTCGACGAGGATGAAGCTCCCGGTCGTCCGGTTGCGCCGGTACTCGTCGAAGAACAGAGGGACGGTCGTGCGCAGCTGGACGCGGCCGATCTCGTTGAGCCCCAGGCCCTCGGCCGACTCGTCGCGGTGCAGCGTGTTGACGTCGAGCCGGTACTGCAGGCCCTTGACCACCGTGCGGCCCCAGCGGGTCGTGTGCTTGATGGCCAGCTTGGAGCCGGGCCGCAGCTCGCGGTCGCCGGTCATCCAGCACACCATCGCCTCGATGTCCTGCCCCTCGTGGGGGCGGTTGCGCAGGCGGCAGATCATGTCGCCGCGCGACACGTCGACGTCGTCGGCCAGCCGCAGCGTGACGGCCATCGGGGCGAACGCCTCGTCGACCGGCCCGTCGGGCGTGTCGATGGCGGCGATCCTCGTGGAGAGGCCCGAAGGCAGCGCCACGACCTCGTCGCCCGGCTTGAACACGCCGCCCGCCACCGTGCCGGCGTAGCCGCGGTAGTCGTGCAGGTCGCTCGTCTGGTCCTGCGGGCGGATGACGTACTGGACGGGGAACCGGGCGTCGATGAGGTTGCGGTCGCTGGCGATGTGCGTCTCCTCCAGCACGTGGAGGAGGGACGAGCCCTCGTACCATGGGGTGTTGGCCGACCGCTCGACCACGTTGTCGCCCAGCAGCGCAGAGACCGGCACGAAGGTGAGGTCGTGCACGTCGAGCTTCATGGCGAACGACCGGAAGTCGGCCTTGATCTCGTCGTACCGCTCCTGCGACCAGTCGACCAGGTCCATCTTGTTGATGCAGACGACGAGGTGCGGGATGCCGAGGAGGGACGCCAGGAACGCGTGGCGGCGGGACTGCTCGACGACGCCGTTGCGGGCGTCGATGAGCACGAGCGCCACGTCGGCCGTCGAGGCCCCCGTGACCATGTTGCGCGTGTACTGGGTGTGGCCGGGGGTGTCGGCGATGATGAACTTGCGCTTCGGGGTGGCGAAGTAGCGGTAGGCGACGTCGATCGTGATGCCCTGCTCGCGCTCGGCCCGCAGGCCGTCGGTGAGCAGCGCGAGGTTGGTGTGGGCGTCGCCGCGCTCGTGGCTGGTGCGCTCGACCGACTCGAGCTGGTCCTCGAAGATCGCCTTCGAGTCGTAGAGCAGGCGCCCGATGAGCGTCGACTTGCCGTCGTCGACCGAGCCGGCGGTGGCGAAGCGCAACAGCTCCATCAGAAGTACCCCTCGCGCTTGCGGTCTTCCATGCCGGCCTCGCTGATGCGGTCGTCGGCGCGGGTCGCGCCGCGCTCGGTCAGCCGGGTCACGGCGATCTCCTCGATGATGGCGGTCACGTCGCACGCGGGGGACTCGACGGCCCCGGTGCAGGTGGCGTCGCCCACGGTGCGGAAGCGGACCGTCCGCTCCTCGATCTCCTCGCCGTCGAGCAGCGGCGTCCACGGGTTCTCGGCCAGCCACATGCCGTCGCGCAGGAACACCCGGCGCCTGTGGGCGAAGTAGATGGTGGGCAGCTCGACCTGCTCCTCGGCGATGTACTGCCAGATGTCGAGCTCGGTCCAGTTGGAGAGCGGGAAGACCCGGATGTGCTCGCCCTTGCGGTGGCGGCCGTTGTAGAGGCTCCACAGCTCGGGACGCTGGCTCTTCGGGTCCCACTGCGAGAACTCGTCGCGGAAGCTGAACACGCGCTCCTTGGCGCGGGCCTTCTCCTCGTCGCGACGGGCGCCGCCGAACACGGCGTCGAACCGGTTCTCCTCGATCGCCTCGAGCAGCGACACGGTCTGCAGCCGGTTACGGCTGGCGCGCGGGCCGGTCTCCTCGTGGGCGCGGCCGGCGTCGATCGCCTCCTGCACGCTGGCCACGACCATGCGGAGGCCCAACTCGGCGACCCGCCGGTCGCGGTAGTCGAGGACCTCGGGGAAGTTGTGCCCGGTGTCGACGTGCATCACCGGGAACGGCAGCCGGGCGGGGGCGAACGCCTTGACCGCCAGGTGCAGCATCACCGCCGAGTCCTTGCCGCCCGAGAACAGCAGGACGGGACGCTCGAACTCGGCGGCAACCTCACGGATGATGTGGATCGCCTCCGCCTCCAGCATCTGGAGGTGGGTCAGTTCGTACGTCGTCGTCATGTCCGCCCTGCGCCGGCGCCAGTAGGAAGGGGCATATGGTAGGCACCGCAGATGCGGGATGCGAACACCGGTGATCACTCCCTCGCGGCCTCACTCGCCTCCGAAGCGGGCCGGCTACTCGTCGACTTGAGGGCCCGGGTGGCGGCCGATGTCGACGACCCGAAGGCACTTGGACGCGAGGGCGACGCCGCTGCCCACGAGCTGCTGATGCGCCGTCTGGCGGCCGAGCGGCCGGACGACGCGGTGCTGTCCGAGGAGGGCGTCGCCGACCCCGTTCGGCTCGACGCCGAGCGCGTGTGGATCGTCGACCCCCTCGACGGTACCCGGGAGTTCGGGGAGGTCCCCCGCTCCGACTGGGCCGTGCACGTGGCCCTCACGATCGGTGGCGAGCCGGTGGCCGGCGCCGTGGCCCTGCCCGGCCGCGACCTCACGCTCGGCACGGGCCCGCTCGCCCCCGACGCGCCGCCGGCCTGGGACGGCGCGCCCCGCGTGCTGGTCAGCCGCAGCCGCCCGCCGGCCGAGGCGCTGCGCATCGCCGATGTGCTGGGCGGCGAGCTGGTCCCCATGGGCTCCGCCGGGGCCAAGGCCATGGCCGTGGTGCTCGGCGAGGCCGACGTCTACGCCCACAGCGGCGGGCAGTACGAGTGGGACTCGTGCGCGCCGGTCGCCGTGGCCCGGGCCGCCGGCCTGCACACCTCCCGCCTCGACGGCTCGCCGCTCGCCTACAACCGGCCGGACCCGTACCTCCCCGACCTGCTGATCTGCCGGCCCCAGCTGGCCGACGCCGTCATCGCCGCCGCCCGGGGCTGACGCCGGCGGCCGACGACCAGCGCCCCCACCCGCCACCGGACGCGGAAAGGGCCGGAACCCGAGGGTCCCGGCCCTTTCGGTTTCTCCGGTGATCAGTTGCCGGCGCGAAGCTTGCGGACGCCGACGAGGACGCCGCCGCCGACCGCCAGCAGCGCGAGGCCGGCGTACACCATCGGCATCGTGCTGTTGCTACCGGTCTCGGGCAGGTCGCCGGACGCCGTCGTCGTGGTCGTCGGGGCCACGGTGGTGGTCGTCGCCATCGTGGGCGGCGGGGCCGTCGTGGTGGTCGTCGGCTGCGGCGGGGCGGTCGTCGTGGTGGTTTCCGGCGGGGCCGTGGTGGTCGTCGTCGACGGCGGCGGCTCGGTCGGTGAGGCGATCGACAGGGCGCCCACGGTCCAGGTCAGCGAGGCCGGCGTGTGCTCGCCGTCCGGCACCGACAGGGCCTGGACGGTCACCGAGGTCACGCCGGCGGGGATCTCGACCTCGGTCTGCAGCGTGTCCCACTCCCGCCCGTTGTTCGACGAGAACGGGTTCTGGATGTCCTGCGGCGGGTAGTCGCCGATCGTCACCCGGATGAGGTTGGGCCGGGTCGGCGTGTCGTCGAACACGCTCGAGGCGAACGCCGTGAACGTGGCCACCCGGTCCTGGTCGGAGGCCTCGAACTCGTACGTCTGCGCCACCGTCGAGCGCCGCGGCTCGTCGTACTCGTAGAACGAGAGGTCGACGCCGTCGCGCAGGTCGATCGTGGCCTCGGTGCCGTCGTCGTAGATGACGAGGATGCCGGCGCCGTTGGCGATGTTGATCTCCTGGCGCCCGTTGTTCCGGATGAACTCCAGGTCGGAGACGTCGACGCTGTTCGCCCCCGGCTGGATCAGGCCCAGCTCGGTGATGTCGGCGCGATAGGCCGACGACGACACGTCGGGGTCGACCTCCGGGTAGAAGGGGATCGGCGCGCTCGACAGCGGCGTCCCCGTGACGGACGTGCCGCCCACCGTGACCTCGGCGTCCGGCTCGTAGCCGGTCGAGGTCTGGCCCTCCCAGTAGAGGAGGACCTGGCGGATCTCCACGCCGTCCGGGACGGTGACCTCGATGGTCCCCTCGCCGGTGCCGTACGTGCCCACGCCCCCGGCGGCGATGCCGCTTCCGGAGGCGATCTCGATCGATGGGGCGCCGAGTGTCTCGTCGCCTTCGGCGAGCGCCGGGCCGGCGCTCGCCATCACGAACGCCGAAGCGACACCCATTGTCGCCCAGAGGCGTCGGCTCATTGTTTCCTCCAGCGATGGGACGGCACGGATCGTTCCGCGCCGCCGCTCGTTTGCGGTTGCTCCCTGGTCGGCGGGTGCTTCCGCTCCCACGCGGCCTTGGCCTGCGCAGGGGCCCCAGCTATCCACCCGCCCGACGGCGCAGGACCCTACGCCGTGCGACAGGTCCGCGCAACGATGGTCGGGACGGCCGGTCGCCGGCCGCGGGCCGGCCCGGTTCAGGCTCCGCGCGGCTCGTCCGGGACGCGCACGACGACGTCGGCGGCGTCGGCCGGGCGGTCGCCGAAGGCGTGGGCCAGCAGGTGGTCGGCCACCCATGCGGCGCTGTTGAAGGCCCCGTCCCGCTTCAGGTCGAGGAACCGCTCGACCGCCGGGAAGTCCTCCGCCGGGGTGGCGCGGATCATCGCGTGCATGTCGGTGTCCACCACACCGGGGGCCAGCGCCACGGCTCGCAGGCCGGCGTCGGCCTCCTCGGCGGCGACGACCCGGGTGAGCTGGTCGACGGCGGCCTTCGCCCCGCAGTAGGCCGCCCAGCCGGGGTACACGCTGCGGGCGGCGCCGCTGGAGATGTTCACCAGCGCTCCGCCCCCGGGGCGGGACCGCACGTGGCGCGCCATCGTCCGGCTCCCCAGCAGCACCCCGCCCACGTTCGTGCGGACGTGGGCGTCGAGCGCGTCCGGTGGCGCGTCGCGCAGCGGGCCGATCGGCGCCAGCAGGCCGGCGTTGTTCACCCACAGGTCGATCCGGCTGAAGCGCTCGACCACTGCGGCGGCGAAGGCGTCGACGGCGGCGGCGTCCGAGACGTCCACCGCGACCGTCAGCGTGGCGTCGGGCGAGGCACCCGCCGGCACCGGCGGCGCCGACCGGGCGCACAGGCCCAGCGCCATCCCGCGGGCGGCGAAGCGGGCGGCCATCCCGGCGCCGATCCCCCGGCTGGCGCCGGTCACCACGGCGACCTTGCCGGCCACGTCGGGAAGGGTGGGAGCTGCGTCTACGTTGCCGGCCATGAAGGGATTCGATACAGACCCACACCTACCGAGCGCCACTCCGGCCACGCCGGGTGTCGATGTGTATCGATTCGAGCAGGCGGTGGTCGCCGTGCTCCGGTCGCTGGGCCCCGGGGAGGTCGTCACGTACGGCGAGGTGGCGGCCGAGGCGGGCTTCCCCGGTGCCGCCCGCGCCGTCGGCCGGTTGCTGGCCACCACAGGCGAGGACGTCCCCTGGTGGCGGGTCGTGACGTCGACCGGCCGGCTCGTCCCCGGCCACGAGGCGACCCACGCGGAGCGCCTGCGGGCCGAGGGCGTCGAGGTCGCCGACGGCCGGGTGAGGTCGCAAGCGGGCGGGTGAAGTCGGCAGACTCGACCGATGAGCACCGCCCCGTCCGACCTGGGGGTCGGCAGCTTCAGCGAGACGCCCCCCTGGACCCTCGACGACCCGCACGCCCCGGCCTGGCGCCAGGGCCTCACCGAGGTGCGGGCGCGGGTGCGCGGCGAGGTCCCCCAGCTCACCCAGCCCGCCCGGCTGCCCGGCGTGCGGGTCGTGAAGGTCGCCCGCCACCTCGGCCTGGCGCTGTCCGGCTGGCGGCTTCGGGAGTACCGCAGCGGCGACCGCAGCACGAGCCGGGCCGGCGTGTCCCGCCGCCTCCGCATCGCCGCCGAGCGCCTGGGGCCGACCTACATCAAGCTCGGCCAGATCATCAGCTCCGGCGAGGGCATCTTCCCGGCGGAGCTGGTCGACCAGTTCAAGCTCCTGCGGGACAAGGTGCCGCCGGAGTCCTTCGCCACCGTCCGGCGGGTGATCGAGGAGGACCTGGGCCGGCCGCTTGACGAGGTGTTCGCCTACGTCGAGCGGACGCCGCTGGCGGCGGCGTCCATCGCCCAGGTCCACGCCGCCACGCTGCGGACCGGCGAGCGGGTCGTGGTCAAGGTGCAGCGCCCGAGCGTGGCCCGGCTGGTCCGCCAGGACCTGCGGGTCATGGCCTGGCTCGCCCCCCACCTCGTGGGGCGCATCCCGATCGCGGCGCTGGCCAACCCGCCGGCGCTGGTCGAGCTGTTCGCCGAGACGATCGTCGAGGAGCTCGACTTCCGGCTCGAGGCCGAGAACATGCTCGACATCGCCTGGACCTACGCCGACCTGGGCCAGCGCCACTACGTCGTGCCCCGGCCCCATCCCGAACTCGTGACCCGGCGGGTGCTGGTCATGGAGCGCCTCGACGGGTTCGCCTTCGACGACGTGGCCGGCATGCACGACGCCGGGGTCGACACCGAGGCCGTCGTCCGGGCCGGGATGATCGCGGTGATGGAGGGCGCCATCCTCGAGGGCATCTTCCACGGGGACCTGCACGGCGGGAACCTGTTCGTCCGTCCCGACGGCCGCACCGCCCTGCTCGACTTCGGCATCACCGGGCGGCTGACGCAGGAGCGCCGGGTCGCCCTGCTGCGCCTGCTCATGGGCGGGGCGGCCAACGACGTCCGCGCCCAGGTGGCGGCGATCCGCGACCTCGGCGCCCTGCCGCCGGACGTCGACGTCGAGGAGGTCGTCCAGCGGCTCAACCTCGACGCCCCGCCGCTCGACCCCACGACGCTCACCGGCGAGCAGCTGGTCGGCGAGCTGCAGCAGATCGTGAAGGGCCTGCTCGGGCTCGGAGCGCGGTTCCCCAAGGAGCTGATGCTGTTCGTGAAGAACCTGGTGTTCCTCGACGGGGCCATCACGCGGCTCGCTCCCGACCTCGACCTGATCGCCGAGGTCGCCAACGTGACGATGTACTTCGCCACCACCCACGGCGAGCGGATCATGGCCGACGTCGGCGTCGACCCCCGGGCGATCGAGCTCGACCTCACCGGGCTGAAGGCCGGGCTGGGCGTGTCCGAGGGCACCGACGCCCTCACCCACCGGGAGCTGCGGGAACGGCGCGAGACGATCCGCGGCCGGTTCGAGCAGCGCCGGCCGGGGCGGGCCGGGCGTCCCGGCCGCCGCGGGGGCCGCCGGTAGCCTTCCCCGGCGATGCGCCTCGTCGTCGCCCACTGCACCGTCGACTACGCCGGACGCCTGACGGCCCACCTGCCCCGGGCGACCCGGCTGATCATGGTGAAGGCGGACGGCTGCGTCGCCGTCCACGCCGACGGGGGCGCCTACAAGCCGCTGAACTGGATGAACGCGCCCAACACCGTCGCCGAGGGGACGAACGGCGACGGCGAGGTCGTCTGGGTCGTCCGAAGCCCCAAGGGCGAGACGCTCACGATCACGATGACCGAGGTGATCTCCGACAGCCAGCACGACCTGGGCGTCGACCCTGGCCTCCAGAAGGACGGCGTCGAGGCCCACCTGCAGGAATTGCTGGCCGCCAACTGCGGTGCCATCGCCCCCGGCCTCCGGCTGGTCCGGCGCGAGTTCCCCACCGACATCGGCCCGGTCGACCTGCTGTGCCGCGACGAGGACGGCGGCGCGGTGGCCGTCGAGGTCAAGCGGCGTGGGGAGATCGACGGCGTCGAGCAGCTGGCCCGCTACATGGAGTTCCTGGCGCGGGACCCGCACCTGCGCCCGGTCCGGGGCGTGTTCGTGGCCCAGCAGATCAAGCCGCAGGCCAAGGTGCTCGCCGGCCAGCGCGACATCGTGTGCGTCGAGGTGGACTACGACGTCCTGCGCGGCATCGAGCCCGACGAGATGCGGCTGTTCTAGGCCTCGACCGTCCTCGGCCTCGGCCCGGGGAGCGCCTCGTCCTCATTCGTCGAAGGTGACGTTCCCGGCGTCGAGGACGACCTGGCCGGCCGGGTTGAGCGTCTGGAACGTGGCCTCGCCCGTCCCGGTCCGCCACATGCGCACAGTGAGCGCCTCGCCCGGGAACACCGGCAGCGAGAACCGCCCGCTCACGGACCGGAAGCGGGCCGGGTCCCCGTCGCACAGGGCGTGCAGCAGCGCCCGTCCCGTGAACCCGTAGGTGCACAGCCCGTGGAGGATCGGCCTGGGGAAGCCGGCCATCGCCGCGAACTTCGGGTCGGAGTGCAGCGGGTTGCGGTCGCCGGAGAGCCGGTAGGTCAGCGCCTGGTCGGTCCGGGTGGTGTAGGTGACCTCGTGGTCCGGTGCGGCCTCGGGGGCCGTGAAGCGGGACGACGGGCCCCGCTCGCCGCCGAAGCCGCCCTCGCCGCGCAGCACCACCGTCGAGCGCGTGGTGAACAGCGGCGCCCCGTCGGACACGAGCGTTGCCCTGGTCTCGCTGACCAGGACGGCGTTGGCGCCCTTGTCCCACACCGACACAAGCTCGCTCGCCGCCTCCAGCTCGCCCTCGACGGGGACCTCGCGGTCGAGCTCGACGGCCTGCTCGCCGTGGACGAGCATCACCGGGTTGAACGTGCCCACGTTGGCGAAGGCGCCGCCGATCGGGGCGATGACGACGGGCAGGGTGGGTAGGGCGCGCTGGGTCACGTCCTGGCTGTTCTCGGTGGTGAAGGCCAGCTCGGCGAGCGGGTCCTCGGCCCCGGCGCCGACGCCGACGGCGTAGAGCAGGGCGTCCTTCGACGTCCACGAACGGCGGGTGGGCTCGGAGCGGGTGCCGACGGCGTCGGGGTTGATGGGCACGTTCACCTACTTCTCGTCGTAGCCGAACATGTTGGCGTTGGGCCGGGCCTGGGACACCAGGTCCTTCACCGCCTCGCCGAGGACCTGGGGGTCGGCGTCGGGGTTCTCGATGGACGGCCCCCGGTGCCAGCCCTCGGACACCGACAGCATCCGCCCGGAGATGTCGAACACCCGGCCGGTCACGCCGGACGACAGCGGGCTGGCCAGCCACACCACGATCGGGGCGATGTGGCGGGGGGACATGGCCTCGCGGGCCTCCTCCTCCAGCGTCCCCATGCCCAGGTCCTCGGTCATGCGGGTGATCGCGGCGGGGGCGATGGCGTTGACCGTGACGCCGTAGCGCCCCAGCTCCTTGGCGGTGATGACCGTGAAGGCGGCGATGCCGGCCTTGGCGGCGCCGTAGTTGGCCTGGCCCACGTTGCCGTAGATGCCCGAGGGCGACGTCGTGTTGATGAGGCGGGCGTCGACCTGCTCCCCGGCCTTCGAGCGCTCGCGCCAGTGGTTGGCGGCGAAGTGCGACGGGGCGAACGTGCCCTTGAGGTGGACCTTGATGACCGCGTCCCACTCGGCCTCGGTCATGTTGGCCAGCACGCGGTCGCGCAGGATGCCGGCGTTGTTGACGACGACGTGGAGGTCGCCGAACGTGTCGACGGCCTGGCGGATCATCGCCTCGGCGCCGTCGAAGCTGGCCACGTTGTCGCCGTTGGCGACGGCCTCGCCGCCCATCCCCTTGATCTCGTCGACCACCTGCTGGGCCGGCGAGGCATCGGCGCCGGTGCCGTCCATGTTGCCGCCGAGGTCGTTGACGACGACCTTCGCTCCGTAGCGGGCCAGCGACAGGGCGTGCTCCCGCCCGATCCCGCGCGCCGCACCCGTGACGATCGCAACCCGGCCCTCACACAGCTTCGCCATGCCGATTCTCTCCTCGTCCCCGGCGCCCCGGCGGCGCCACATCAGCCCCGGAGGCTACGTCCGGTCGCTCAGATCCCCCAATGCCGCAGCATCCGATCTGCCCAGAGCGACCGGACGGTTGTGGCTTGCAAGCTCAGCGACCCGGTGACCGGGGTCGCAGAGCCCTCGCCGCAGTGGGTCCCATACGCTCCGGGTGTGGT
>DATFOS010000113.1:0-18770 GCA_035265325.1 Acidimicrobiales bacterium | reverse complement strand
GTCTCGGGTAACGCCACCCCGCTGGCTCCGGGCCACGCCTTCTCCGTCGAGCCGGGCATCTACCTCCCGGGCCGCTTCGGCATCCGCCTCGAGGACATCGTCGTCGCCACCGGGGCCGGCCCCGACGCCCTCAACACGGCTGTGCACGACCTCGTCGTCGTGGACGGCTGAGCCGTCCCGTGGCCCCGCCCGCGGTCGCCCGGAGCCGCGGGCCCGCGGCCGTCCCGGCGGCGTCCCGGTGCACGTCAGCGGGCACGTGTCGTCTCGGCGTGGGCAATTTCGGGCGGCGCCGGGCCGGCGCCTACCCTCGCCGGCCGTGATCCGCCTCGACGCCGCCACCGTGCTCCTGCAGTGGGCCGCGGGCGGGCTGCTGTTCCTGTGGGTCACGACCCGGGGTCGCGAGGTCGGCATCGGCTACGGCTGGCTGGTGCGCGGCACGTACATCCTGATGGCGGCCGGGGCGCTGGCCGTGGGCCTGGCCACCGGCCCGGTGCCGGTGCGCGAGGTGTCGGCCGCCGCGGTCGTCGTGGCGTCCGGCGTGGCGCTCGTCGTGTCGATCGTCCGCCGCAAGGCCGGCGTGGCCCGGGACCGCGAGCGCCAGGCCCGGCGCAGCGAGCGCGTCGCCGCCATGGTGGGCGCCGAGCGCACGGGCATCGAGCGGCGGGCGCCGGCTCCGGGCCCGACCGTCTCCGAGTTCCCGCCGGTCCTCGATCTGGTCGCCCCGCTCGTGGCCGTCCCCGGGCTGGTGGCGGCCGGTATCGACGCCGGCGACCCGGCCTGGCTGTCGGTGGCCCGGGTGCTCGTGGGTGCCGCCTTCCTGGGGGCCATCTCGGACGGCATGCTGCTCGGCCACTGGTACCTGGTGCAGCCGGGGCTCGCCCGCCGCCCGCTGCTGGAGATGGTCCGCTGGACCGGCCTCGTCTGGCCGGCCGAGGTCGTGCTCCTGCTGGTGCCCACCGGCATGGTGTCGGTACTGAACGGCACGATCGACGACGGGTACAACGGCATGCTCGGCTGGTTCTGGGTGGCCTGCGCGGTGACGACGATCGGCCTGGTGATCGTGACCCGGGCCGCGCTCAAGGAGCGCTACTACTCGGCCGTGATGGCGGCCACGGGCCTGCTGTACCTGGCCATCCTCACGGCCTTCGGCACAGACCTGGTCGCGCGGGCGCTGCTCGCCACCTGACGCCGGCCCGCCGTCGGGTCGGCCCGGGCGGTGCCGGGGGCGCCGGTGCCGGCGGGGTCTGGGGAGCGAACCCGCCGCCACCGGTGATCGCCGTGGCGTTCCCGGCGCCGCCCTCCCGTCCGAAGGCGGCGCCGGGACGCGTCCGTCGCTCCGGCGCGGTACCGCCCCTGTCGCGACGGCACACCTGCCGGCCTCCGGGCCGCCCCGGTTCGGTCCCGCCGGCACCGACACGGTGAGCCCACCGGGTGTCGTAGCTCGGCGGTGCCACGACATCCTGGAGGACGGACGGGAGGCCGGATGGCGCCTCCCCCAAGGATCATCACTCTCGGTGGTAAGCCAGCCGTTAGCGGCGGTCCGCACGCTTCGCAGCGTCGTGGCTACGGCTGTTTGTCACACTGCCGGGGCATAATCCGGATATGCCGCGCGCCATGTGGAGCGGAGCTATCAGCTTCGGGCTCGTCAACATCCCCATCAAGCTGTTCAACGCCGTGTCACGCAAGGGCGTGCACTTCAACCAGATCGACAGTCGCACGGGTGCCCGCATCCAGTACCGCAAGGTGTCGGCCGCCGACGGCGAAGAGGTGCCCAGCGAGGCGATCACCAAGGGCTACCAGCTGAGCAGCGGCGACTACGTACTGGTCGGCGACGACGAGCTCGCCGCCCTCGACCCCGAGTCGAGCCGCACGATCGACATCGAGCAGTTCGTCGACCTGTCCGAGATCGACCCGGTTTTCTACGACTCGGCCTACTACGTGGCGCCCGACAAGGCGGCCCGCAAGCCCTACGCCCTCCTGGTCAAGGCCATGGAGGAGGAGGGCAAGGTCGCCATCGCCCGCTTCGTCATGCGCACCAAGCAGTACCTGGCCGCGCTGCGGGCCAGCGACGGCGTCCTGATGCTGTCGACCATGGTCTACGCCGACGAGGTCAACGACCCGCGCGAGCTGGGCGAGATCGACGCCGTCAGCGACACCGACGTGTCCGACCGCGAGCTCCGCATGGCGTCGCAGCTGATCGAGTCGCTGAGCGAGCCGTTCGAGGCCGGCGACTTCCAGGACACGTACCGCAACCAGGTCCTCGAGCTGATCGAGCGCAAGGCGGCGGGCGAGGAGGAGCTGGTGGCGGCGCCGGCACCGCAGGCCGAGGAGCGTGTGGTCGACCTCATGGCCGCCCTCGAGGCGAGCGTCAAGGAGGCCAAGGCCGCCCGTGGCCGGCACCCGACGGCGGGCGAGGCGTCGGCCGAGTCCGACGATGCGGCCGAGGCCGCCGCGGCGCCGGCGAGGACGTCCAAGCGCAAGTCCGCCTGAGCGGCTGCGCCGATAGCCGCAGCCGTGGCTCAGCGGCCCGGCGCCGAAGGCGCCTCGGTTCGGCGGTCGCCCCGTGCGGCCCCGCCGTGCGGTGCGCCTCGGCCGTCCCGGTACGTTCGCCGGGATGGAGAGCACCGTCGTGACCGTGCACACCGGCGGCCGTCCGGCCGTCGTCGACCTGACCGACGAGGTGGCGGGGTTCGTCCGGTCGCGGGGCGACGGGCTGGTGTCCGTCTTCGTGCCGCACGCCACGGCCGGCGTGGCCATCATCGAGACCGGGGCCGGCAGCGACGACGACCTGGTCCGGGCGCTGGAGGACGTGCTGCCGCGCGACGGACGCTGGCGCCACCGCCACGGCTCGGCCGGCCACGGGGCTGACCACGTCCTTCCGGCGTTCATCGCCCCCAGCGTCACCGTGCCCGTGCTCGACGGCCGCATGGCGTTGGGCACCTGGCAGTCGGTCGTCCTCGTCGACACCAACGTGGACAACCCGGACCGCGAGGTCCGCCTCAGCTTCCTCCCCGGCTAGAGCGAGCCCCGAGGCACGACCCCACTCGCTGGGGTGCCCGGTGACGGCGGCGATGCGACGGCGGTGCCAGAGAGCCCGACGACGTCAGCGGACGACGAAGTACTTGGCCTGGGGGTGGTGGCAGACGAGGGCCGAGGTCGACTGCTCCGGCTGATACTGGAAGCCCGTGTCCTCGTTGCAGGTCAGCCCGATGCGCTCGCCGCCGAGCAGGTGCAGGACCGTCTCGTTGTCCTCGAGGTCGGGGCAGGCCCCGTAGCCCCACGAGTAGCGGCCGCCCCGGTACTGCTGGCGGAACAGGCCGGCCAGGGTCGGCCCGTCCTCGCTGGCGAAGCCCCACTCCTGCCGCATGCGCAGGTGCCAGTACTCGGCCAGCGCCTCGGCCATCTCGACGCCGAGCCCGTGGAGCAGCAGGTACTCCTGGTAGCGGTCGTCCGCGAACAACTTGGCCGTGCGCTCGGACACCGCCGGCCCCATCGTGACGATCGAGAAGGCGGCGTAGTCCACCTCGTCGCTCTCGACCGGCCGAAAGAAGTCGGGGATCGAGTAGTACGGCGCCTTGGGCTGGCGGGGGTAGTGGAACCGGACCTGCTCCTCGCGGCGCAGCTCGTCGGTCCAGATGACCAGTTCGTCGCCGTCGCCGTTGGCGGGGAAGTAGCCGTAGACGACCTGGGGCACCAGCAGCCCGTCGGCCTTGGCCTTCCCGAGTTCCTCGCGCAGCCGGGGCCGGATGCGGGCCTTGAACTCGTCGTCGTTCTCGCCGCGTTCGGGTCGGAACTGCCACTGGTTGCGGAACAGGGCGGTCTCGTTGAGGTAGGCGGCGATGTCGTCGAGCGAGATGCCCTTGACCACGCGCGCGCCCACGAACGGCGGGATGAGCACCTCGTTGTCGTCGACCACGTCGGGCGAGCGGCGGGGGAGCGTCGACGGGTCGACCGGCGCCTTCTCGGCCAGGCCGAGGGAGGACCGCGACGGCACCCGCGACTCGGACGGGACCCGGCCCCAGTCGGGGTCGTCGGCCTCGTCGCCGCGCTTGATGGCGCCCAGCTTGTCCATGACCCGGAGGCCCTCGAAGGCGTCCTTGCCGTAGAAGACGCGGCCCTCGTAGACGTCGCGCAGGTCGCGCTCGACGTAGCTGCGGGTCAGCGCCGCCCCGCCCAGCAGGACCGGGATGTCGGACAGTTCCCGGGAGTTCAGCTCCTCGAGGTTGTCGCGCATGATCAGCGTCGACTTCACGAGCAGGCCGGACATGCCGATGGCGTCGGCCTTCACCTGGCGGGCCTTGTCGATCATGTCGGCGATCGAGATCTTGATGCCGAGGTTGTGCACCTCGTAGCCGTTGTTGGTGAGGATGATGTCGACGAGGTTCTTGCCGATGTCGTGGACGTCGCCCTTGACGGTGGCGAGCACGATGCGGCCCTTGCCGGCGCCCGCCTCGTCGGCGTCCATGTGGGGCTCGAGGTGGGCGACGGCCGCCTTCATCGTCTCGGCGGACTGCAGCACGAACGGCAGCTGCATCTGGCCCGAGCCGAACAGCTCGCCGACCGTCTTCATGCCGCTGAGCAGCACGTCGTTGATGATCGCCAGCGGGGCCAGGCCGCCGGCCATGGCCTCGTCGAGGTCGGCGACGAGGCCGTCGCGGTCACCGTCGATGATGCGGGCCTCGAGGCGGCGCTCGACGGGCCAGCCCGTGCGGTCCTCCTTGACCGCCTTGGCCACGGTCACGTCGGCGAAGACGTCGAGCAGCGCGGTCAGGGGGTCGTAATCGGAGGCCTCGTCGCGCCGGTCGTAGATCAGGTCCAGGCAGACCTTCGACTGCTCCTCGGGGATCTTGTTGAGCGGCATGATGCGCGCCGCGTGGACGATCGCCGAGTCGAGGCCGGCCTCGACCGCCTCGTGCAGGAACACCGAGTTGAGGACGTGCCGGGCCGCGGGCGAGAGCCCGAAGCTCACGTTGGAGACGCCGAGCGTCGTGTACACGCCAGGCAGCTCGGCCTTGATGCGGCGGATGGCCTCGAGGGTGGCCATGCCGTCACGCCGGAGGTCCTCGTCGCCGGTCGACAGGGGGAAGGTCAGCGTGTCGAAGATGAGGTCCTGGGGCTCGAGCCCGTAGCGGTTGACCGCGAGGTCGTGGATGCGGTGGGCGACCCGCACCTTCCACTCGACGTCGCGGGCCTGGCCCTCTTCGTCGATGAGCATGCAGACGACGGCGGCGCCGTACTCGGCGGCGAGCCGGCACACCCGGTCGAAGCGGCTGCCTTCGGCCTCGCCGTCCTCGAGGTTGGCCGAGTTGAGGATGGCCCGGCCGCCGAGGCGCTGGAGGCCGGCCTCGATGACCTGCGGCTCGGTCGAGTCCAGCACCAGCGGGACCGTGACCTGGGTGGCGTAGCGGCTGACCAGCTCGTCCATGTCGTCGGTGCCGTCGCGGCCGACGTAGTCGACGCAGACGTCGAGGACGTGGGCGCCCTCACGCTCCTGGTCGCGGGCGATCTTGACGCAGCTGTCCCAGTCGCCGGCCAGCATCGTCTCGCGGAACTTCTTGGAGCCGTTCGCGTTGGTCCGCTCGCCGATGATCAGGAAGCTGGCGTCCTGGTGGAACGGCACGAAGCCGAACATCGACGTGGCGCCCGGCTCGCGGGTGGGCCGGCGGGCGGCCGGCGTCAGGTCCTTGGCCACGGCGGCCAGCCGGCGGATGTGCTCGGGCGTCGACCCGCAGCACCCGCCCACGACCTGGACGCCCAACTCGGTGACGAACCGGGTCTGGTACTCGACGAACTCGTCGGGCCCGAGGTCGTAGTGCATCTTGCCGTCGACGACCGACGGCAGGCCCATGTTTGGCAGGCACGAGATGGGCTGGCGGGCGTAGCCGGACAGGTGCCGCAGGTGCTCGTGCATCTCGGACGGGCCGGTGGCGCAGTTGAGCCCGAAGACGTCGGGCTTCATCGCCTCGATGGCGCCCAGGGCGGCGCCGATCTCGGTGCCGAGCAGCATCGTGCCGGTCTGCTCCATCGTGACCTGCACCTGGAGCGGCACCTGGACGCCCAGGGCGGCCATCGCCCGCCGGGCGCCGATCATGGCGGCCTTCGCTGCGAGCAGGTCGAAGTGGGTCTCGGTGATGAGGAGGTCGACGCCGCCCTCGAGGAGGCCGCGCGCCATGACCTCGTAGTCGTCACGCAGCCGGGTGAACGCGATCTGGCCCAGCGACGGCGACTTGGTGCCGGGGCCCATCGAGCCGGCGACGAGGCCGCCGTAGCCGTCGGCCACCTCGCGGGCGACCCGCGCCGAGGCGAACGAGATCTCGTGCGCCCGGTCCTCGATGCCGTACTCGCCGAGCGGCGGGCCGAAGGCCCCGAAGCTGTTGGTCTCGACGACGTCGGCGCCGGCCTCGAAGAACGACCGGTGCAGGTCGGCGATGACGTCGGGCCGCGTCACCGACAGGATGTCGGTGCAGCCCTCGAGCTCATGGCCGCCGTAATCGTCGGCGGTGAGCCCCAGCTCCTGCAGGTTCGTGCCGGTGGCGCCGTCGAAGACGACGACGCGCTCGTTGACCAGGTCGAGGTATCGACTCATAGGTGAGGCGCGAGGCTACCGGGCGTCACCCCCGCGGGGAGAGGCCGAAACCTGCCATTCACCGCATGGGGACCGCCGGTCGGGGGCAGGTGACACCCGTGAGGCTGTGGGTCGGCACGTCGGGCTGGCAGTACAAGGACTGGCGCGACGCCTTCTACGAGGGCCGCCCGCAGCGCCTGTGGCTGCGGTCCTATGCCGAGCGCTTCGCCACGGTGGAGGTGAACAACGCCTTCTACCGCCTCCCCGAGCGCTCCACGTTCGGGAAGTGGCGCGACGAGGTCCCGGACGGCTTCGTGGTCACCGTGAAGGTGAGCCGGTACCTCACGCACATCAAGCGCCTGCGCGACCCGGCCGAGCCCGTCGCCCGGCTGCTCGACCGGGCCGCCGGGCTGGGCGACCGGCAGGGCCCGTTCCTCCTCCAGCTCCCGCCGACCCTGAAGGCCGCCCCCGACCTGCTCGACGCCTGCCTGGCCGAGTTCCCGCCCGGTGTGCGGGTGGCGGTCGAGCCCCGCCACGACAGCTGGTGGACCGACGAGGTCCGCGCCGTGCTGGCGGCCCATGACGCGGCCCTGAGCTGGGCGGACCGGAAGAGCCGGTCGCTGTCGCCGCTGTGGGCACCGGCCGGGTGGGGCTACCTTCGCCTCCACGAAGGAACCGCCTCGCCGTGGCCCTCCTACGGCCGCCAGGCGCTCGACGGCTGGCTGGACCGGCTGGCCGAGGCCTTCCCGGGCCCGGGCGACGAGGCCTACGTGTACTTCAACAACGACCAGGGCGCCGCCGCCGTGCGCGACGCCGCCCACCTGGTGGCGCGGGCCGAGGCCCGGGGGATCGACGTGCCCCGACCGGCGCCCGCCGCCTCCCCGCCGTAGCGTCCGGCCATCGACCTCATCGACCTCCAGTTGGCGGGCGGTCCCGTGGTGGTGGCGCCGCTCGGGCTGGCGCTGGCGGAGCGGGTGCTGCGCGACGCCGCGCCGCAGCGGGTGCCGATGGCCGGGGCCCTGCGGGCGATGCGGACGGTCCGGCAGGCCCAGCCCGTGGCCGCGACGCTGGCCGTGATGGCGCTGGTCCTGGGCACGGGCGCGGACGCCGCCCTGTTCGCCCTCCCGTGGCTGGGGCTGTGCCTGGCGGCCTCGCGCTGCGGGCTGGCGGTGGCGTGGCGGGCATGGCGGGACGCGGGCGACGTGCTGCGGGCGCTGCTGGCGCTCGGCCTGGCCCGGGCGACGGCGATCGCCGGGTTGGCCTTCCTGTCCGTGGGCGGGGCCTGGCTGGTGATCAGCCGGTTCGGTTGGCAGCCGTTCGGCTTCGGGGACGACATCGTCCGGCTCACTGCCGTCCACTTCCACTACGCGGGCTTCGGCCTGCCGGTCATGGCGGCGGTGGCCCGCGACCGGACGCCCGGCTGCCGGGCGGTCCTCGCCGCCTGCTGGGCCACGTTCGTCGGCCCGCCGATCGTGGCGATCGGGTTCGTGACCGAGGTCGGCCTGTTCCAGGTCGGCGGAGCGCTGGTGATGACCGTGGCGGCCTGGGGCGTGGCGGTGGCGGGGCTTGTGGCGGCGACCGCGGCCGGGCGGGACGGGCGGCCCGTGCCGGCCGTGCTCCTCCTCGCCTCCGGGCTGGCGCCGTGGGTGGCGATGGTGCTGGGCGTCCAGTGGGCGCTGGGCCAGTACCTGGACGTGGGGGCGCTGAGCATCGACGCCATGGCGGCGACCCACGGCCTCCTCAACGGCATCGGTTTCGTGGGGGCCGGGCTCGCCGGCTGGTTCCTGTTGTCACGGGGCCGCCGTAGGGTCCCGGCGTGAGCCGGAGGGACACGACATGCGGCTGATGACGGTGCAGGTGGCGGCGGGCGGCCCGGCCGAGCCGGCGGTCGTCGTCGGCGACGAGCTGCTCTCGCTGCGGGCGCTCGGCCACGCCTCCGTGCGCGGGCTGATCGCCGCCGGCCCCGACGCCTGGGCGGCGGCGGGTGAGGCGGCGGCCGCGGGCGCCGGCGCCCTGCCCCCGCTCGGGCCGGTGGCCGCGGTCGCCGCCGTCCTGCCGCCGGTTCCCGACCCGCCCCGCAACGCCTTCTGCGTGGGCACGAACTACCGGGCCCACATCGACGAGCTCGACCGGACCGACGGCAGTGGGGCCCCCACCGGCGCCCCCGTGGTGTTCACCAAGCCGTGGACGTCGCTGGTGGGCTCCGGGGCCACGGTCCCGCTGCACCCGGGCGTCACCGACTTCGTGGACTGGGAGGCCGAGTTCGTCGCCGTCATCGGCACCCCGGCCCTCACCGTCGAGCGGGACGAGGCGCTCGCCCACGTGTTCGGCTACATGCTCGGCAACGACGTCACGGCCCGGGACCTGCAGAAGCCCGACGGCAAGCCCACGCAGTGGTTCAAGGGAAAAAGCCTCGACGGCTTCGCCCCCACCGGCCCCGTGCTGGTCACGGCCGACGAGGTCGGCGACCCGGCGGGCCTGCGGGCCGAGCTGGCCGTCAACGGGACGGTCCGGCAGCGGCTCGACGCCGCCGACATGATCCACGACGTCCCGGCGATCGTCGCCCACCTGAGCCGTGGCATGCGCCTCCTGCCGGGCGACCTGGTCTTCACCGGCACGGCCGCCGGCGTCGGCGCCGGCCACGAGCCGCCGATCTCGCTCCACGACGGCGACGTCGTCGAGATCACATCGGCGCGCCTGGGCACGCTGCGCAACCCGTTCGCCGATCACGTCCCCGTTAGGGTCGGCCCGTGACGCGGCTCTACACCGGCAAGGGCGACGACGGCACGACCGGCCTGCTGTTCGGCGGGCGGGTCCCGAAGGACTCCGTGCACCCGCGGGCGGTCGGGGCGGTCGACGAGGCCCAGGCGGTCATCGGGGCCGCCCGGGCGCTGGCCGACGAGGGCGACGAGATCGACGTGGCACTCACCCAGGCGTGCCGCGACCTGTGGGTGCTCATGGCCGAGCTGGCCACGCTGCCGGAGAACCACGGCAAGCTGGCGGACGGCCAGACCCGGGTGTCGGCCGAGATGGTGACGGGGCTGGAGGCGCTGGTCGACGACCTGGGCGAGCGGTTCGAGGCCCCGTCGCAGTTCGTGGTCCCGGGCCAGACGCCCCTGGCCGCCCAGCTCGACGTGGCGCGGACCGTGGTCCGCCGGGCCGAGCGCGAGGCCGTGGCCGCCGCGGTCGAGGGCTCGCACGCCCTCGCCTACCTCAACCGGCTGTCGTCGCTGCTGTGGGTCCAGGCCCGCTGGGTCGAGGGGGCCCACCTCCTGGCCAGGGACGTCCCACCCGGCGGCTGATCGGCCGCCCGCCCGTCCGGGACGACGCCCTCGGATCGCAACGACTCGGCGTGACGGGACGAACGTTGCCCGAGAGGGTCCTAGCCTGCGTCAGCATGTCGATCGCCTTGCAGCTCGTTCCCGCCGTGCCCGACGACGCCGAGGTGCTGGGCCTCGGCGTGTTCGCCGATCGCCTGGAGGAGGGGCAGGTCCCGGAGCCCCTGGACGCCGCCTTCCTGACGAGCCAGGGCTTCGCCGCCAAGGCGGGGGAGACGGCGGTGCTGCCCGGGCCGAACGGGCGACTCGTCGTCGCGCTCGGGCTGGGCCCGGCGGCCGAGCTCACGTCGACGACCTACCGGAAGGCGGCGGCCGCCCTGGCCCGGGCGGCGCAGCGCCAATCCCGCGTGGCGACCACCCTGCTGGCGGACGTGCCGGCCGACAGCGGGCTCGACCGCGCCGAGGTCGCGCGGCTCATCGCCGAGGGCGTGGTGCTGGGCGCGTACTCCTACACGGCGCTCAAATCGGATCCCGAGGCGAGCAAGGTGGCAGCCGTCCACCTGCTCGGCGCCGACGGCGACGGCGACGCCGTCGGGCCGGCCCTCGAGCGGGGCGTGGTGGCGGCCGAGGCGGTCTGCCTGGCTCGCGACCTGGTCAACGAACCCGGTGGCGAGCTGACGCCCACCGTGTTCGCCGAGCGGGCCGTCGAGCTGGGCCGGGCCGGGGGGTTCCGCGTCGACGTCCTCGACCGCCGTGCCATCGAGGGCGAGAAGATGGGCGGGCTGCTCGGCGTGAACCGGGGGTCGACCGAGGAGCCGCGCTTCGTCCGCCTCGCCTACGAGCCCGAGGGCGCCAGGGGGACCGTCGCCCTGGTGGGCAAGGGCATCACGTTCGACTCCGGCGGCCTGTCGCTCAAGACGGCCGACGGGATGATCGGCATGAAGTGCGACATGGCCGGCGCCGCCGCCGTGCTCGCCACCTTCAGCGCCCTCGACCGGCTGAAGCCGCCGACCCGCGTGCTCGGTTACCTGCCTCTCACCGACAACATGCCGGGCGGCGACGCCACCCGGGTCGGCGACGTGCTGCGCATCCGCAACGGCACCACGGTCGAGGTCCTCAACACCGACGCCGAGGGCAGGCTGGTCCTGGCCGACGGACTGGCGGCGGCGAGCGAGGACCGGCCCGACGCCATCGTCGACCTCGCCACGCTGACCGGCGCCTGCATGGTCGCCCTCGGCACCCGGATCGCCGGCCTCATGGGCAACGACGAGGCGTTCGTCGGGCAGGTCCAGGCCGCGGCCGACAACGCCGGCGAGCGGGTGTGGCCGCTGCCGCTGCCGGACGACATGCGCAAGTCCCTCGACTCCGAGGTGGCCGACCTCAAGAACATCGCCGGTGGGCGTTTCGGCGGGGCGTTGGTCGCCGGCGTGTTCCTCCAGGAGTTCGTCGAGGCCGGGACGCCGTGGGCCCACCTCGACATCGCCGGCCCGGCCGACGCCCAGGACGAGGACGTCGAGAGCCGCAAGGGCGGCACGGGCTTCGGCGTCCGCACGCTGCTGCGCCTGCTCGCCGACTTCGAGCCGCCGGCTCGCGAGGTCGTGCAGGCCTGACCGTGTGACGCCTCCTCCCCGGGCCCGGTCGGACCGGTGCCGTCGCCGGCGCGGCGGCGTCAGCTCAGGCTCGAGGCCTCGGCGAGGAAGGCGTCGAGCACGCCGTCCGCCACCCGGACCGGTCCCTGCGGCCGCGTCTCCCCGGCGATCGTGTGGACGGCCCGGGCCTGGGTGACCAGGTCGGCTGACGCGGCGAAGCGGGCGTCCGCGGTCGCCGTGTCGCCGCCGGCGCGGGCGGCGAGGCCGTCGAGCGTCGCCACCAGCGCCTCGCCCCACAGGGCGAGGGCGTCGAGCCACGGCTGGGCGTCGGCCACGAACGCGGGCTGGGCGCCGGCCTCGATCAGGGCGGTCGCCCCGGCCAGGCGCTCGGCGTACGGGCGCAGGCCCTCGACGGCCCCGGCGTGGTCCCCCGCCTCCCAGGCCGACCGGAACGCGTCCAACTCGGCCGCCAGGGCCGGGGCCTGGGGCAGGGACAGCCGACCGTCGGCGGCCGAGGTGGGCGCCAGGTGCGCCGTGTCGAAGAACGCGAGGAGGGCGTCGACGACGGCGGCCCGGTCGGGTGCGTCGCCCGCCCCGCCGCCGGTCGGCGCAGGGCCGCGGCCGGACGCCTCGGTCGGCTCGGCGAGGTGCTCTGCGGCGGCGCGGTGGGCGCGGGCAGGGTCGTAGGCGGCGTCGTTCCAGGCGAAGTCGGCCACCCCGACCAGGGCGACCTGGCTGGCGGCGGCCTGGTTCATGGGGTTGGACAGGATGCCGTTGAGCTGGCCGGACAGGCCGGGCTGCCGCCGGTCGTAGGGCCCGAGCAGCAGCCGGCCCTCGGTGGCGGGCCAGTCGTTGGTGGGCGTGTTGTCCCACAGCAGGGTGCGGCGGCCGAACACCGTGGCGGCCGCCTCCGCCTGGGCCACCGTGACCTCGGCGGGCACCACGTAGGAGCCGGTCCACATGACCTCGACGGCCGGGTCCAGGCCCGTGCGCAGGACCGCCCGGTACGGGCTGTCGTCGGTGTTGCGGTACTCGGTCGGCACCATCTGCAGGGGCCGGGCGCCCTCGTGCGTCGCCACGAAGCCCGCCTGGAGCTCGTTGAGCAGGCGGACCTGGGCCCGGGCGGCGGCCTCCATCGAGGCCGGGCCGAAGGCCGAGGCGTCGCCCTCGCAGTTCCAGCGGTCGGCGACGATGTCGTCGAGGGCGATCGTGAAGCTCCGGACGCCCACGTCGTACAGGGCGCCCAGCTTGGTGCTCAGCGCCGCGGTGTCTGCCGGGTCGGAGTAGCAGATCGACGGCCCGGGCGAGACGGCGAACGTGAAGCGGACATGGTTGTCGGCGGCCAGCGCGACGAGGTCGGCCAGCTCGGCGAGCCGGTCGGCGGGATAGGGCTCGCGCCAGCGGTCGCGGTGGAACGGGTCGTCCTTGGGGGCGTAGACGTAGGTGTTGAGCTTGAGGCGGCCCTGGAACGTGAGCAGCGCGCGGCGCTCCTCCGGCGTCCAGGGGCTGCCGTAGAAGCCCTCGATCGTGCCGCGCGTCCCCATGGCGGGACGGTCGACGACCGAGACACCGGCCACGGCCCCGCCGGCGTCGCCGTCGCCCGCGCCGGGGCGGACGAGCTGGCGGAGCGTCTGGGCGCCGTAGAACCAGCCGGCGGGCTCGGCGGCCGCCACGGCCACTGCGCCCGGGGCCTCGTCCCCGTAGGACACGGCGGCGAGGGCGTACCCCTCGGCCGGGACCGGCGCCGGCGCCGCGACCCCGGCGTCGGCCAGCACGGCGGCCACCCCGGCCTCGTCGGGCGCCCCCAGCCGGACGACCAGCCCCGTGTCCCCGGCGGCGCCGGCTTGCGGCCCCTCGCCCGCGGACGCGCCGGCCTCGGCCACGGTGACGTCGGCCGCCCCCGCCGCCCGGAGGACGTCGGTGACCAGTGTGCGGGTGGGCTCGTCGACCGCGGCGGCGACCACCACCTGCACGGTCTCGGCCACCGCCACGTCGGGCCCGACCCACGCCAGCGCCTGCGGGGTGGGGACGACGCCGGGCAGCGGCTCGTCCCGCGGCCCGACGACCGGGGCGGGCACGGTGGTCGGGGTCTCGTCGGCCGCCTCGTCGCCGCCGTCCTCACCGGCGTCGTCGCCGGAGCACCCCGCGGCCATGAGAGCCACGGCGATCAGGCCGCCCAGGGCGGCCCGGAGGCGGGAACGACGACCCACGGCACCTCCTCGGGGCGGGGGGACGGGCGGGAGCGGCGATTCACCGTAGTGCCCACCCCCCGCCCGGCCCGCTCCGTCCCGTCCAGCCCGGGCAGATGGTCAGCCGGCGAGGAGGTGGTCGTCGGGGGTCGCCTCGGCGAGGCGGGCGGCGTGGCGGTCGAGGGCCCAGGCGGTGGCCTCGGCCGCCATGGCGGGGTCGAAGCGCCACCGGAGCAGCTGGTGGGTCGTGCGGGCGTGGTCCTCGCCCAGCTCCACGAGCGAGAGGGCGAGGCGGCGGGCCTGGGCGACCAGCTCGGCGGTGCCGTCGCTGCCCGCCGCCTCGGTCGACGCCGCCGTCCAGTGGGCGTGCTCGGCCTGGCGGTCGGGTGGCAGCCGCCGGACCTGGCGCACGGTGAGCGGGGGGAGCCGCCGCCGTACCTCGAGCACGTCGGGCCCCGCCAGGCGGGCGGCGCCGAACTGGCAGGACCGGGCGACCGTGCGGGGGAAGGCGGCCCCCGCGCTGCGGAGCCGGCCCAGCCCCAGCGCCGCGGCGCAGTCGGTGAGGGTCAGCTCGTAGCCGTCGGGGGCCGCGTCGAGCCGTTCGACGAGGTGGCGCAGGAAGAAGGTCGTCGAGGGACCGAGGATGCCGAGGTAGAAGCGCTCGACGTACGTCGAGCGGGGGTCGTGGCCGACGGCGTCGACGACGGGGTCGGCCCAGGGCCGCACGAGGATGTGGTCGTCGTCGAAGGACAGGTCGCTGGCGCGCATGGGACTCCGTGGATGGGGTTAGAGCATTTCGTGACGTTTCAATCCTTCTCAGTCAGGAATGGGCGCGTCAAGGGGTAGCCTGGGCCCCGTGGACGACGACGTCGACGAGTTGGGGGCGTCCATCGGCGAGGTGCGGGGCTGGCTCGCCGAGTCCCGGAGCATCGTCGTGCTGACCGGGGCGGGCATCAGCACCGACTCGGGCATCCCCGACTTCCGGGGGCCGCAGGGCGTGTGGACGAAGAACCCCGGCGCCGAGAAGCGGGCGACGCTCGACGCCTACGTGTCCGACCCCGAACTGCGGAAGCGGGCCTGGCTCGACCGCCTGGACCATGCCGCCTGGCGCGCCGAGCCCAACGCCGGCCACCTGGCGCTCGTCGCCCTCCAGCGCCGGGGAACGCTCGACACGCTGGTCACCCAGAACATCGACGGCCTCCACCAGGACGCCGGCATCGACCCCGACCGGGTCGTCGAGATCCACGGGACGATCCGCGAGGTCGGGTGCCTGTCCTGCGGCGAGCGGGCGCCGATGCAGCGGGCGCTCGACCGGGTGCGGGCGGGCGAGGTCGACCCCGAGTGCCGCACGTGCGGGGGCATTTTGAAGTCCGCGACGATCAGCTTCGGGCAGAGCCTCGTAGCTGACGACCTGCGCCGCGCGGTGCAGGCCGCGGAGCGGGCCGACCTCCTCATTGCGGTCGGCACGACGCTGGGGGTCTATCCTGCTGCGAGCCTCGTACCTGCGGCGCGCCTGGCTGGGGCCAGGGTCGTGATCGTGAACGGGTCACCCACCGAGATGGACCACCTTGCCGACGCCGTGCTCCGCGGCTCCATCAGCGATGTCCTCACTGACCTGGTCAGCAGATTATCGCAGTGATGTCGCGACGATTTGTGCCGCGAGTCACTCTCTTTGACTACCTTGTCTCCCATCGCCGCCTTGCTTGACGCCGCCAAGCGCCGTAACCCGCTCCCGACGGGCACCCTCGCCGTGGGTGCCGGCCTCATCGTGGCCGGGCTCTCCGCGTACGGGTTCCTCATCGTGGCGAACGGCCCGCTGTCCGACAGCGAGTACGCGCCCCTGTCCGCGCTGTGGGGCCTCGTGTTCCTGGCCGGGCCGGGCCTGTTCCTGCCCCTCGAACAAGAGGTGTCCCGTGCCCTCGCCGAGCGGCGGGCGCGCGGCCAGGGCGGTGCTCCCGTCCTGCGTCGTGCCGGCACGGTCGGAGTCGGCCTCGGCCTGGGCGTACTCGTCCTGCTGATCGCCACGGCTCGCGTGTCGGTCGACCACCTGTTCGACCACCAGCTCCTGCTGCTCGTCGGCTTCGCCCTCGGCCTGGCGGGCGCCCTCGCCGGCCACCTCACCCGGGGTGCACTGTCGGGGTCCGGGCAGTTCAAGGGCTACGCCGCCTACATCGCCGCCGACGGCTTCCTGCGCTTCGCCGGGGCGGTCCTGTGCCTCGTCGTCGGCGTGAAGACGGCCGGCTGGTTCGGTGTCGCCCTCGGCATCGCCGGCCTGCTGGCGGTGCCGGTGGCGCTGGGCGTGCAGCGACCGATCCTCGAGGAGGGCCCCGAGTCGGCCTTCCGTGAGATCAGCGCGGCCCTCGGGTACCTGATGGCGGCGTCGCTGCTCTCGTTCGGGATCATGAACATCGGCCCGGTCCTGGTCCAGGTCCTCGCCACCGAGGCCGAGAAGGACGCCGCCGGCCGGTTCCTGCCGGGCCTCGTGATCGCCCGCATCCCGCTGTTCCTGTTCCAGGCGGTGCAGGCGGCGTTGCTGCCGAAGCTGTCCGCCCTCGCCGGCGCCGGCCTGCACGGTTCGTTCCGCAAGGGACTGTGGCGCCTGCTCGCCGTCGTGGCCGGCCTCGCCGCCGTCGGCACGCTGGTCGGTTTCACGATCGGCCCCTGGGTCGTCCACCTGCTGTTCCGGGAGTCCGAGCTGTCGAGCCGCACGCTCGGCCTGCTCGCCGCCGGCAGCGGGCTCTACATGCTGGCCCTGGCCTGCGCCCAGGCGCTCATCGCCCTGGGCGGCCACCGCGACCAGGCGTTCGGCTGGGCGGCCGGCATGGCCACCCTGCTGGTGACGACCTGGCTGGTGAGCGACGACCTGTTCCTGCGGGTCGAGCTCGGCCTCCTGGCCGGCAGCGCCGCCGCCCTGGTCGCGATGGCTGCGCTGCTCCTGCGCCGCCTGCGTCAGGTGGGCACCGACGACATCGAGGTGGGCGACGTCATCGAGGCCGCCCACGACGTCGCCGTCGAGGTCTGACCCCGGCCCTTCCGGGAAGGTCCGGTCTGGCCGGATTGTTGAGTAGGGCAGTAGGCTTTTCTACCGGTTCCTCAGTCACCGGGGAAGGTGCCCGATGCCCAACTTCCGAGACCTGCTCTCGGCCACCAAGGCCGAGATACGCGAGGTCGACACCGCCACGGCCGACGACCAGCGCCGTCGTCCGGGCACGGTCGTGCTCGACGTGCGCGAGCCGGACGAGTACGAGCAGGGGGCGATCCCCGGCGCCGTGCACATCCCGCGCGGCACGCTCGAGAGCTCGGTCGAGAACCGCATCCCCGACAAGGCGGCGACGGTGCTCATCCACTGCGCCTCGGGCGTCCGCTCCGCATTCGCCGCCAAGACGCTGGGCGACCTGGGCTACACCGACGTCGTCTCGGTGGCCGGTGGGTTCAACAAGTGGAAGGACGAGGGCCGCGACTGGTCGGCCCCCCGGAAGCTCACCCCCGACCAGCGCAACCGCTACCAGCGCCACCTCCTGCTGCCGGAGGTCGACGTCGAGGGCCAGCTGAAGCTGCTCGACGCCAAGGTCCTGCTGTTGGGCGCCGGCGGGCTCGGCTCGCCCGCCGCCCTCTACCTCGCCGCCGCCGGCGTGGGCACGCTCGGCATCGTCGACATGGACGTGGTCGACGAGTCGAACCTGCAGCGCCAGATCCTCCACAACCTGGACCGGCTGGGTGAGCGCAAGGTCGACTCCGCCAAGAAGACGCTCACCGCGCTCAACCCCGACGTCAACGTGGTCACCCACGACGTTCGCCTCGGTGCCGACAACGTCATGGGGATCCTCGGCGGCTACGACGTCGTGGTCGACGGCACCGACAACTTCCCGGTGCGGTACCTGGTCAACGACGCCTCCCTGAAGCTCGGCATCCCGGTCGTGCACGGCTCCATCTTCCGGTTCGAGGGCCAGGCCACGGTTTTCAAGCCCCACGACGGGCCGTGCTACCGCTGCCTGCTGCCCGAGCCGCCGCCCGCCGAGCTGGCCCCCTCCTGCGCCGAGGCCGGCGTGCTGGGCGTGCTGCCCGGCATCATCGGCTCGCTGCAGGCGATCGAGGCCATCAAGCTGATCCTCGGCGTCGGCGACGACCTGTCCGGCCGGCTCCTGGCCTACGACTCGATGGACCAGACGTTCCGCACGTTCAAGGTCCGACGCGACCCCGAGTGCCCGGCCTGCTCGATCGACCCCGAGCGCCTCGTCATCGCCGAGTACGACGAGCTCTGCATGCCGCATCCACTCGCCCCGCCGCCCGCCGGCTGAGCGAACCAACCGCCCGTCTGCCGGGCGATCGCAGTATGACGACGCACGGCCCCGCTCGGTGAGGGCCTTACCCGTCACGCGTGGGAGAGTGGCCGACGATGCAACGCAAGCACCTGGCGCGCCTGTCGACCGTCGTCGGCATCGGCCTGGGGGTCGCCGCCGTGGCGTTCGTCGTGCGCTTCCTGGCGCGCGACTGGGACGAGGTGTCCAACAGCCTGGCCGACGCCCGGCCGGGATGGGTCCTCGCCGCGTTCGTCGTCGCCGCCGTCGCCATGACTGCCATCGCCGTCCCCTGGCGGACGGTGCTGCGGGTCCTCGGCGGCGAGCTGCCGCTGTCCGAGGTGATCGCCCGCTACTACGTCGGCGAGATCGGCAAGTACCTGCCCGGGGGCCTGTGGCCGGTGGTCGGCCGGGGTGAGCTGGCCGCCCGGGGCGGCGTGCCCCGCACCGCCGCCTACGGCAGCGTGGCCCTGTCGCTGGCGCTGCTGTACCTGGCCGCCATGTTCGTGGTGCTGGTCAGCGTGCCGTTCATGATCGCCGCGGGCGGCTCCCTGCGGTACCTGTGGGTCCTGGTCGTGCTGCCGATGGGCCTCGCCATCCTGCACCACTCGGTGCTGGAGCGGGTACGGGCGACGGCGTCGCGGCTCACCGGGCGCGAGATCAACCTGGTGATCCCGGCCTGGCGGGACAGCCTGACGATCCTGGTCAGCTACATCCCGTCGTGGCTGTTCGTCGGGACGGCCACGTGGTTGGTGTCCCGGGGCCTCGGCGCCGACGCCGGCTGGGTCGACATCGCCCCGGCCGCGGTCCAGTCGTGGGTCGTCGGGTTCGTGCTGATCCCGGTGCCGGGC
>DATFOS010000112.1:0-9829 GCA_035265325.1 Acidimicrobiales bacterium | reverse complement strand
CGGGTCGAAGCTGCGCAAGTCGACGAGCATGAGGTGGTTGTCGGTGCCACCCGAGACCAGGCGGAAGCCGGCCGTGGCCAGGCCCTCGGCCAGGGCGGCGGCGTTGGCCACGATGCCGCGGGCGTAATCGGCGAACTCGGGCTGGGCGGCCTCGTGGAAGGCGACGGCCTTGGCCGCCACCACGTGGTCGAGCGGGCCGCCCTGCAGGCCGGGGAACACGGCCTTGTCGATCTTCTGCCCCAGCTCCTCGGTGGCGAGGATGCAGCCCGAACGCGGGCCCCGCAGCGTCTTGTGGGTGGTGAACGTGACGACGTCGGCCACGCCCACCGGGTTGGGGTGGACGCCGCCGGCGATGAGCCCGGCGATGTGGGCGGCGTCGAACATGAACAGCGCCCCGACCTCGTCGGCCACCGCCCGGAACGGGGCGGGGTCGATGATGCGGGGGTAGGCCGTGGCGCCGGTGACGATGAGCTTGGGCCGGTGCTCGCGGGCGAGGTCGCGGACCTGGTCGAGGTCGATGCGCTCGTCGCTCGGCGTCACGCCGTAGCTCACGAAGTTGTAGAGCTTGCCGCTGAAGTTGACCGGCGAGCCGTGCGTGAGGTGCCCGCCCTGGTCGAGCCGCAGGCCGAGGACGGTGTCGCCCGGCTCGAGCAGGCCCAGGTAGACGGCCATGTTGGCGTTGGCGCCCGAGTGGGGCTGCACGTTGGCGTACTCGGCGCCGAACAGCGCCCGGGCCCGGTGGCGGGCCAGGTCCTCGACCTCGTCGATGACCTCGTTGCCGCCGTAGTACCGCTTGGACGGGTAGCCCTCGCTGTACTTGTTGGTCAGCACCGAGCCGGTGGCCCGCAGCACGGCCGGCGAGGTGAAGTTCTCGCTGGCGATCAGCTGGAGCGTCGTGTTCTGGCGCTCGACCTCCCGGTCGATCAACCCGAAGAGCTCGTCGTCGTTCACGCGGGGCCAGGGCATGGGGCGCTCCTCGGGTCGTCGTCCGCCAGGGCGTCGAGGTTAGTGGCCGTCATCCCGCGGACTTGGACTCGGTTTGCTCGATGTCGGCGATCTGGGCGAGCCGGCGCTCGTGGCGACCACCCTGGAAGTCGGTGGTGAGCCACAGCGTGAGGATCTCGTCGGCCAGGCCGGTGGCGACGATCCGCCCGCCCATCGACAGCACGTTGGCGTCGTTGTGCTCGCGGGACAGCCGGGCGGTGTAGAGGTCGTTGCACAGGGCGGCCCGCACCCCGCGGACCTTGTTGGCGGCGATCTGCTCGCCCTGCCCCGAGCCGCCGACCACGATGCCCCGCTCGGCCTCGCCACCGGCGACGGCCCGGCCCACGGCAGCGCACACCGGCGGGTAGTCGACCGGCTCGGTGCTGTCGGTCCCCAGGTCGGCGACCTCGTGACCCAGCGAGCGCAGGGTCTCGGCCAGGTGCTGCTTGAGCGGGAAGCCGGCGTGGTCGGCGCCGATGGCGATGCGCACTCAGTAACTCCTCGGGGCGGGCACCGTCGACCCCACGAGCAGGCCGACGAAGCGGGACGTCAGGTCGTCGAGCTCCACGGCCGTCGCCTCGTACACGGCCGGCGGGCGGCCGATGGGGTCCGCGACGTCGTCGTTCTCGTCCTCGCCCATCAGGTCGGACACGACCCGGCCGACGCCGACCCGCGCCAGCCACGACGAGACCGGCTCGCGGGTGCCCCGCGGGCCGACCTTCTCGCCCCGGCGGACGAGCTCCTTGAGGGTGAACGTGCGCTCGATGCGGGCACCGTAGGTGACGACCGCCTCGCGCACGTGCCGCCGGGCCATCCCGATCACAAGCGGCGTGGATGCGACGAGCTCGCGGCTGAGACGCCTGCTGCGGTGGCCGGAGATGTCGAGCCCCCACGCCGCCATCTCGTCGACCGCCTCGCGCGTGGCCGGCACCCCACCCTGCAGCAACCCGGCCGACCCGACCGTGGCCGGGATGCCCGAGGCCCGCAGGTGGGCGCGCAGCAGTGCCTCGCCCATGGGGGACCGGCACTGGTTGGCGGTGCAGACCAGCAGGATGTCGATGTCGCGGAGTCTACGTACGACCCCTCGAAACAGGATTCGGTCGCGTGACGTCTCCGAGGCTTAATCTTGACCCGCCGGTCAAGTCTTGGAGGCTCCGTGACCCTCGACCCCCGCACGCCCGTTCTCGTCGGAGTCGGCCAGTGGTCGAACCGCGTCGATCGCGGGGAACCCGCCGTCGAGCCGGCGGAGCTCGTCGCCGAGGCGCTGCGCCGGGCGGCGGAGGACAGCGGAGCGGGTGCGGCCCTGCTGCGCGCGGCCGATGCCGTCCGCATCGTGTCGATCTTCTCGATCCGCTACCGCAACGCCGCCGCCCTGGTCGCCTCCCGCATCGGGGCCGAGCCCCGCGACGCCGCGGTGAGCCCGGTCGGCGGCAACCAGCCCCAGGTCCTCGTCCACCAGGCGTGCCACGACATCCTGGCCGGCGACGCCGACGTGGTCCTGATCGGCGGCGCCGAGGCCTGGCGGACCCGCAGCGCGGCCCGGGCGTCCGGCACCTCGGCCGGCTGGACCGTGCAGGACGAGTCCGTCCCGCTCCCCCGCTCCACCGGCCCGGAGGCCGAGCTGAACCACCCGGCCGAGCTGCAGCGCGGCATCGCCATGCCGACCGAGATCTACCCGCTGTTCGAGCAGGCCCTGCGCCACCGGCGCGGGCGCTCGATCGACGAGCAGCTGGACGTCGTCGGGGCCCTGTGGTCGGGCTTCTCCCAGGTGGCGGCCGCCAACCCGCACGCCTGGGTGCAGCAGGCGATGACCCCGGCGGACGTCCGCACGGCCGGCCCGGACAACCGCTGGGTGACCTGGCCGTACACGAAGGTCATGTGCGCCAACAACGCGGTCGAGCAGGGGGCGGGGCTGATCCTGTGCTCGGCGGCGAAGGCGTCGGCCCTCGGCATCGCCCGCGACCGGTGGGTGTTCCCGCTGGCCGGCACCGAGGCCCACGACACCCACGCCGTGTCCCACCGCGGCGACCTGCACTCGTCGCCGGCCATCCGCCTGGCCGGCCGGCGCCTGTTCGACGAGGCCGGGCTGGGCATCGACGACGTGGCGCACGTCGACCTGTACTCCTGCTTCCCGTCGGTCGTGGAGATCGCGGCCGACGAGTTGGGCCTCTCGCTCGACCGCCCGCTCACCGTCACGGGCGGGCTCTCGTTCGCCGGCGGCCCGTGGAACGACTACGTGGGCCATTCGATCGCCGCCATGGCGGGCGTGCTCCGCGAGGACCCGGGCTCGATCGGCCTGGTCACCGCGAACGGCGGCTACGTCACCAAGCACGCCCTCGGCCTGTACTCGACCGAGCCGCCGGCCGCCGGCCGCGGCGGGTTCCGGTGGGCCGACGTGCAGGACGAGGTCGACGCCCAGCCGACCCGCGCCGTGTGCACCGAGCCGGACGGCGCCGCCGTGGTCGAGTCGTGGGCCGTCACCCACGCCCGCGACGGGAGCCCCGAGAAGGTGGTCGCCGCCTGCCTGCTGGACGACGGCCGCCGCGCCTGGGGCGTGTCGACCGACGCCGACACGGTCGCCGAGCTGCGCTCGGGCGCCGAGCAGGTCGGCCGGGCCGTCAAGCTCACGCCTGACGGCGAGCTGCTCCTCTAGCGTCGAGCGGCTGCGCCGCTCGACAGCGAAGGGCATCGACGGCCTGCGGCCGGCGTCCAGCTGTTCCGCCCGGGCAAGGCCTACGGCCGCCCGGGCGGTGTCCGGCTGGGCTCGCTGCGCTCGCCGCCGGCCAGGCAGTTGCGGGCGCCGCTCGACAGCGAAGGGCGTGGACGGACGCCGACAGGCGGCTGGGCGGTTCCCGGTCGCCGTGGCGGGTAGGCGGGACCCCATGGAGCGAGTCGTCCTGATCACGGGCGCCGGGTCCGGCATCGGCCTGGCGTCCGCCCTCGAAGCGGCCCGCCTCGGGTTCCGCGTCGTCGCAACCACCCGCACGGAGGAGGAGCTCGACGCCGTCCGCAAGGCCGTCGCCGACGCCCACCTGCCGTCCGGCGAGGTCGAGGCGGAGGTCCTCGACGTCACGGACGAGGAGCAGGGCCGCCGGCTGCTGCAGGCGCACCGCCCGTGGGCGCTGGTGAACAACGCCGCCGTGGTCAACGCCGGCCTGGTGATCGACACGCCGCCGGACGAGGCCCGCCACCAGTTCGACGTGATGGTCCACGCCCCGATCCGGCTGGCCCAGCTCGCGCTCCCCGGCATGCGCCGGGCAGGCGGCGGGCGGATCGTGAACATCTCGTCCATCGCCTCCGACACCACCGTGCCGATGCTCGGCTGGTACCAGGCGGCCAAGGCGGCGCTGAGCTCGGTGAGCGACGTCCTCCGCCAGGAGGTCGCCCACTTCGGCATCGAGGTCGTGCTCATCGAGCCGGGCATCATCGACACGCCGATCTGGGGGAAGACGGCGGAGGACCTGCGTCGCCGCCGCGCGGTCGCCCCCGAGACGCAGCCGTACGACGAGGTGCTCGACGTGGTCGAGGACATCGACGGGCGCGGCACCGGCGACGCCGAGGTCGCCCGCGTCGTCGGGACCGCCCTGCACGCCGGCAAGCCCCGGTTCCGCTACCGGGTCGGCGCCGCCCACAACGCCCTCCCCCTGGTCAACCGGTTCATCCCCACGAGCCTGCGCGACCGCGTGGGCCGGAAGCTGGAGGCCCTCTGATGGCCCGGATGTCCACGGTCTCGCGCCGCATCGACGTCCCCGTCGACGTCGTGGCGGCGGTCCTCGCCGACCCCCGCAGCTACGACGGCATCGTGGTGGGCAGCAAGCGGGTGCGCTGGTTCGACGCCCGCTGGCCCGAGCCGGGCACCTCCTTCCACCACTCGGTCGGCTTCGGGGCCATCCACGTGCGGGACAAGACGACCGTGGTGCGCGACGAGCTCCCCGACACCCTCGAGCTGGCCGCCGGGACCGGCCCGGTCGGCACGTTCACCGTGACCTTCCGCCTGGCCGCCGACGGCGACGGCACGATGGTCACCATGGAGGAGGGCCCCCGCTCCGGCCCGATCACCCTCGCGTGGTCGCCGCCGGTCGAGTTCGCCACGGCGAAGCGCAACGAGCTGGCGCTCAAGCGCCTCGAGCACCTGGCCCGCATGCGGCACGAGACCCGCTCCCTGCCCGACTCGCCCGCTGTGGGCTCGTCGGCCGCGGGCTGATGGAGTCCTACGACGCCGTCGTCATCGGCGCCGGGCCGAACGGCCTGGTCGCCGCCAACGTGCTCGTCGACGCCGGCTGGAGCGTCCTCGTGCTGGAGGCCGAGGACGAGCCGGGCGGTGCCGTCCGCACCGCCGAGGTGACCGCCCCCGGGTTCCGCAACGACCTGTTCAGCGCCTTCTACCCCCTGGCCGCGGCGTCGTCGGTCATCGCCGGCCTCGGCCTCGACCGCCACGGCCTGGAGTGGGGCCACGCCCCCGCCGTCGTCGCCCACCCGAGCACCGAGGGGCCCACGGCCGTGCTGCACCGCACGCCCGAGGACACCGCCGCCTCGGTCGACGTCTTCCACGCGGGCGACGGCGAGGCCTGGCTCGAGCTGTACGACGTGTGGCGCCGGGTGGGCACGCCGCTGGTGGAGGCGCTGCTGGCCCCGTTCCCGCCGGTCCGGGGCGCGCTGAAGCTGGCCACCGCCATCGGCGGGAACCAGCTGCTCGACTTCACCCGCTTCGCCCTGCTGCCCGTACGGCGGATGGCCGACGAGCACTTCGGCGGCGCCGGCGGCGGCCTGCTACTCGCCGGCAACGCCCTGCACGCCGACCTGTCCCCGGAGGCGGCTCCGAGCGGCATGTTCGGCTGGCTGCTCGCCATGATCGGCCAGGACATCGGCTACCCCGTGCCGGTCGGCGGGGCGGGCGAGCTGACGTGGGCGCTGGTCCGCCGGTTCGAGGCCGAGGGCGGGACGCTGCGCTGCCGCGCCCCCGTCCGCCGGGTCCGGGTCGAGGGCCGGCGGGCCGTCGGCGTCGAGGTCGAGGGCACGCCGATCGGCGCCCGCAGGGCCGTCCTCGCCGACGTCGACGCCGAGGTCCTGCTGCGGCACCTGGTCGGGCCGGACCACCTCGACCCCGCCGTCCTCTCCCGCCTCGACCACTACCAGCGGGGCTGGGCGACGGTGAAGGTGGACTGGGCGCTGCGGACGCCGATCCCCTGGCGCGACCCCGCCGCCAACCTGGCCGGCACCGTCCACCTGGCCGCCTCCATGGACGAGCTGACCATGGGCGTCGCCGAGCTGGCCGCCGGGCGCCTGCCCACCGACCCGTTCCTGGTCCTCGGCCAGATGACGACGGCCGACGCGACCCGCTCCCCCGCCGGCACCGAGTCGGCCTGGGCGTACACGCACGTGCCGATCTCCGTGCGGGACGAGCCCTCGGGCAGCCACACCGGCCGCCCCCTGCGGGACGACGACGTGGCGGAGGTGGCCCGGCGGATGGAGGCCCGCATCGAGGCGTTCGCCCCCGGTTTCTCGGACCGCATCATCGCCCGCCACGTCTACGGCCCCAAGGGCATGGAGGCGGCCGACCCCAACCTGGTCGAGGGCGACATCGGCGGCGGCACCTACCAGCTGCACCAGCAGCTGGTGTTCCGCCCGACGACCGGGCTCGGCCGGCCCGAGACGCCGGTGAAGGGCCTCTACCTGTCGTCGTCGTCGGCCCATCCCGGCGGCGGTGTGCACGGGGCCTGCGGGTCGAACGCGGCCCGGGCCGCCCTCCTCCACGACCGCGCCGGCCGGGTCGTCGCTCCGGTCGGCCGGGCGCTGGGCGCCGCGAAGGCACGCTTCGCCGCCCGCCCGGCGGGCTGATCCGGGCGGGGCCCGGCGGCCTGGCCAGCCACCCCAGCGGCCTGGCCGGTTCGCTACAGCGCGCCGCGCAGCGCCCGGCGGACCTGGTCCGGATCGTCGAGGTCGACCAGGTCCGGGTCGACGCCGAGGTCGGCCAGGTGGTCCCGGAGCAGCTCGTGGGTGGAGCGGCGGACCGCGCCCGGCGGGGCGCCGAACTCCGACGGCGACACCGGCCGGTCGACCACCACGTCGACCAGCTCGATGCACGAGCACCGCTCGCCGTCGATGAAGCCCTCGTGGCGCAGCACGATCCCGGTCTCGGTGTCGAACCAGAAGCGGTGCTCGACGCCGACGAACTCGCGCACGTGGCGCCCGCCCGACACGGCCAGCGCCGCCGACAGCTCGGCCTCACCCGTCAGGCGGACCGTCCCGCCGGCGACCCAGCAGTCCCGTCCCTGGATCTCGCCGGCCTCGGGCGTGTCGAACAGCAGCCCGCTCACGAGCGGCCCCGGGTAGAGGCAGATGCCGATTACGCCGGCCTCGCGAATCGAGGCCTGGTCGGCGGGCGACTCGGTGACCAGGGTCGCCGTGCCGGACCAGATCCGGTCGCCGTCGCACGCCTCGACGTGGCCGCGCTCGACGATCCGCCAGCGGTCCGGCGGGGCGACGACGACGTAGGCCGACGAGATGGACTCCGTCTCCTCGTCACCCACGGTGGTCGTCCCGCGCAAGGTGGTGACGTCATAGCCGTAGCGATCGGCCAGACGCTCACGGACGGCGTCCAGACGCTCGACGTGCGTCCAGGTCGAGACGCCGCCGGCGAGCGACCGCAAGGGCCCCGGCGCCCGTCGGACGAGGGCCTGCAGGTCACGCATTGGCACGGAGCGTACGCAGGCGACGGGCCTCGATGCGAAGGCGAGCGCGCTCGGTGGCGCTCCGCCCCCTCACGCTCAGTAACGCCTCGCCAGCCGCTTGCCAGATGCGTAACAAGGTAGTTACGCTTCGCCTGTGGAGGCCGTCCGGGCGATCGCCGACCCCGTGCGACGGGAGATCCTCGTCATGCTGGCGGCCGCACCGATGACCGCCGGGGCGATCGCCGACGCGTTCGCCGTCAGCCGGCCGGCCGTCAGCCGCCACCTGCGGGTCCTGCGCGAGCACGGGCTGGTCCACGACGAGGCAGTTGGGCGCGAGCGGGTCTACCGGCTCGACGTCGCCCCGCTGGCGCCGGTCGAGGCGTGGGTCGCCCGCCTGCGGGCCGCCGCCGCCCTACCCGGCGCGCTCGACGCGTTGTCCACCGAGGTCCACCGCACCCGTCGCGACCGGCGCGCCGAGCGCGCCGGCCCCCCTGCCGAGGAGCAGCCCGCATGACCACCAGCCCCGTCCCCACCGGCCGCCTGGTCCGCACGGAGGCCGGGCGCGACCTGGTCCTCACCCGCACGTTCGCGGCGGGCATCGACGACGTGTGGGCCAGCATCACCGAGTCCGACCGCACCGCCCGCTGGTTCGCCAGCTGGGAGGGTGAGGCCAAGCCGGGCGCCACGATTCGCCTGACCATGGGGTTCGAGGACGGCGCCCCGCAGTCCGACATGCTGATCGAGGCCTGCGAGGAGCCGCGCCACCTGGCCGTCCGCAGCGAGGACGAGTACGGGTCGTGGCACCTCGAGGCCCACCTGGTCGAGGAGGCGGGCGTCACCACGCTCACCCTCACCCAGCACCTCGGCCCGGACGCCGCCCCGGGCGAGGTCGGCCCCGGCTGGGAGTACTACCTCGACATGCTCGTCGCGTCCCGCCAGGACGGCGCCCCGACCCCGTCCTTCGACGACTACTACCCCGCCCAGAAGGCCTACTACGAGGGCCTGTAGCGGCCCGACGAGGCGGGCCTCCACACGCGTCGTCCTACTGGAACAGGATGCTGATCGATTCCCGGCGGGCGATGCGGCGGATGGCCTCGCCCATGAGGCCGGCGATCGAGACGACCTCGATGCGGTCGGACAGGGCGACCGGCTGGGTCTCGACCGAGTCCGTCATGAACAACCGCTCGATCGGGCTGGCGTCGAGGCGCTCGATGGCCCGGGCGGTGAGCAGGCCGTGGCTGACGGCGGCATACACCTGGGCGGCGCCCTTCTCCTTCAGCACCCGGGCGGCGTCGACCAGCGTGCCCGCCGAGATCGTGAAGTCGTCGACCAGCAACGCTGTCCGCCCGTCGACCTCGCCGATCAGGTCGACGACCTCGGCGGTCTCCGAGTGGTCGGCCCGCTCCTTGTCGGCGATCGCCAGCGGGGCGCCGAGGCGGCGGGCGTAGAGCTTGGCCTTCTTGGCGAAGCCGGCGTCCGGCGACACGACGACCAGGTCGGGCAGGGCCTTGGCCTGGATGGTCTCGCACAGCACCGGCACGGCGTAGAGGTCGTCGACCGGCACCCGGAAGAAGCCCTGCACCTGCGGGGCGTGGAGGTCCATCGTGATGACCCGGTCCGCGCCCGCCACCTCGATGGCGTCGGCGCACACCCGCGCCCGGATCGACACGCGGGGCTCGTCCTTCTTGTCGCCCTTGGCGTAGCTGAAGTACGGCATCACGACCGTCACCGAGGCGGCGCTGGCCCGCTTGAGGGCGTCGATCCAGAACAGCAGCTCGACGAGGTTGTCGTTGGCCGGGAACGCGGTGCCCTGGACGAGGAACACGTCCCGCTGGCGCACGTTCACCGGCACGCGCACGAACAGGTTCCCCTCGGAGAACCGCAGGGTCTCGCCGTCACACAGCGGATGATCGAGGTACGCGGCGATCGCCCGGCTCAACCGGGGGTTCGCCGACCCCGCCAGCAACACGAAGTCGTCGTGCACCCGGCGACCGTACCGTGCGCTCCGAGCGGGCGACGGGGGCCGGCGGCAAGATGGCGGGGTGCGAGTGCGGATCGAGGGGGTGGAGCTGCCCGGACGGGTGTGCGGGGCGTACGCCGGGGTGCACGTGGGGGTGCAGCGGCGGGGCGAGCCGTTCGAGTTGGTGCCTGGCGACGCGCCCGATGCCACGTGG
>DATFOS010000111.1:0-7892 GCA_035265325.1 Acidimicrobiales bacterium | reverse complement strand
CTCGGACGGGCGGTGGCTCAGCCGGTCCCGCAGGCCGACGGTCTGGATGACGGCGTCGAGCCACGCCTTGTCGGGGCGGCGGCCCGCCAGGTCCATCGGCAGCGTGATGTTCTCGGCGGCCGTGAGGGTCGGCAGCAGGTTGAACGACTGGAAGACGAAGCCGACCCGGTCTCGGCGCAGCAGGGTGAGCTGGCGGTCCGACAGGCGGGAGAGGTCGACGTCGCCGATGTGCACGCGGCCGGAGCTGAGGTCGTCGAGCCCGGCCAGGCAGTGCATGAGCGTGGACTTGCCAGAACCGGACGGCCCCATGATGGCCGTGAACCGGCCGGCCGGCAGGGCCACCGACACGTCGTCGAGCGCCCGGACGGCGGTGTCGCCCCGGCCGTAGACCTTGGTGGCGGACTCGGCGCGGGCGGCGACGGGGAAGGGGTGGGCGGCACCCGGGGCGGGGGCCGTGATCGGGGGGAGGAGATCGTTCGCAGGCATGCCTCCACGATGAGGAATCGGCGTCCCCGGCGACATGGAGCACCCCGGCGTCTGCCGGGTGGGGTCACCCCCACCCCTTGGGTGACGCCCGCCCCCACCCTGGCGGCGCAGGCACACCCATCCCGGCGCGGCGACGGCGGCGGACACGCCCGATGGGCGCGACCGCCGCCGCGGGGGCCGTTCGTGGTCAGTCCGTGTAGCGGACCGTGACGCTGCCGGCGTCGGCGGTGGCGACGATGGAGCGGGTGGCGTCGGGGGCCTGGCGGACGTCGACGGTCATCGAGCCGGCGTCGCTGTCGGCCGTGACGTCGTACGGCTCGCCGTCGTCGGGCACCGCCACCTCGACGCTGCCGGCGTCGCTGTCGGCGACCACCCGGTCGGGCACGTCGGCGAACATCAGGCGGACGCTGCCCGCGTCCGACATGGCCTCGACCCCGCCGCTGCCCATGCCGGTGGCCCGCACGTGGCCGGCGTCGGAGTCGAGCCGGACGTCGCCGTCCAGGCGCTCGACCTCGATGCTGCCCTCGTCGGTCGTCATCTCGACGTCGCCGGTGAGGTCGCTGGCCCGCAGCCAGCCGTCGGCGTCGACCTGGACGTCCATGTCCCGGGGGACCTCGACCGTGTAGCGGACCCGGCAGAACTCCGACGGGAAGATCGGGCAGGTGGCGTCGAGGACCAGGCGGTCGCCGTCGACCCGCTGGCCATGACCGGTCCGGCGCCAGCCCCGGCTGACCCGGGCCGTGACCCGGACCTCGTCGGTCTCGCTCACGCCCACGACCCGCACGGGGCCGGCCTGGTTGTCGACCACGAGCGTCGTGAGGCCCTCGGCGGGGACGGTGGTCACGATCGTCTCCTCCTCGTGGCCGAGGAGGCCGGCGACCTGGATCGTGCCCGTGACGAGCAGGGCCACGGCGCCGAGGGCGCTGGTGATCCGCCAGAACGGCCGCAGCCAGGGCTTCGTGCCGGTCGGGGTGGGGCGGTCCGGCGTCTCCGGGCGGGTGAGTGTCTCGACCATCGGTCCCCCTCAGCTCTCCAGCCAGCGCAGGACGGCGAGCACGCGGCGGTGGCCGTGGTCGTCGGGCGGCAGGTCGAGCTTGGTGAAGATGTTGCTGATGTGCTTCTCGACGGCGCCGGCCGAGACGACCAGCTCGCCGGCGATGGCGCCGTTGGAGCGGCCCTCGGCCATCAGCCCGAGCACCTCGCGTTCGCGGGGCGACAGGCGGGCCAGCGGGTCGCGGCGCCGGGTCCGGGCCAGGAGCTGGGCGACGACCTCGGGGTCGAGGGCGGTGCCGCCGTCACCGACCCGGCGCACGGCCTCCATGAACTCGGCCACGTCGGCGATCCGGTCCTTGAGCAGGTAACCCAGGCCGCCGGTGTCGGAGGCCAGCAGCTCGGTGGCGTAGGTCTCCTCGACGTACTGGGACAGGACGAGAATGCCCACGTCCGGCCAGCGCCCCCGCACGGCGATGGCCGCCCGCAGCCCGTCGTCGGTGTGGGTCGGCGGCATGCGGACGTCGACGATGGCGAGGTCCGGCTCGTGGCGGTCGACGACGTCGAGCAGCGAGTCGGCGTCGCCCACGGTGGCCACCACCTCCTCGCCGGCGTCGACCAGCAGGCGGGTGAGGCCGGCCCGCAGCAGGACCGAGTCCTCGGCGATCACGATCCGCACGGGAGCTCCACGAGAAGGGTGGTCGGCCCCCCGACGGGGCTGACGACGTGCATGGTCCCACCGAGCCCGTCGACCCGGCGGCGGAGGCCCGTCAGGCCGGTCCCCCGCTCGGCGTCGGCCCCGCCGACGCCGTCGTCGCGCACCTCGATCACGAGCCGGTCGCCGGCCCGGACGATCGCGACGTACGCCTGGGTGGCCCCGGCGTGGCGGGCGACGTTGGTGAGCGCCTCGCTCACCACGAAGTAGGCGGCGCTCTCGACGGTGGGCGGCGGCCGCCGGGCGATGTCGACGTCGAGCGCCACGGGGACCGGCGAGCGGGCCACCACGGCGGACAGGGCGGCGTCGAGCCCACGGTCTTCGAGGATCACCGGGTGGATGCCGCGCACCAGGTCGCGGATCTCCTTGAGGGCGGCCTTGGCGTCCTCGTGGGCCTCGGCGACCATGCGGGCGCCGGCCTCGGGGTCCTCCTCCAGGCGCTGCTTGGCCGCGCCCAGGCCCATGGCCAGGGAGACCAGCCGCTGCTGGGCGCCGTCGTGCAGGTCACGCTCGATCCGGCGGCGCTCGCTCTCGGCGCTGTCGACGGCGGCGGCCCGGCTGGTCTCCAGCTCCGTGACCCGCTCCGCCATGAGGTCGCGCTGGCGGGGCCCGAGGAGCCGGCGCGCCAGCGCCACGTCGAGGGCGGCGAGCGCCCGGGTCAGCCAGGGGGCGCCGACGACGAGGCCGGACAGGCCGACGAGCGCCAACCCCAGCGTCGCCGGGCCCTGGCCGGCCTCGAACAGCCAGAACTTGGCGGTGTCCCCGGGCAGCGTGCCGACGTAGAGCGGCAGCAGCAGGAGCGCCGTGGAGCCACACCACGCCAGCCAGGCCAGCACCGAGGTGAACGCCCCGACCGGCAGGCCCACCACCATGTAGAGGACCTCGCGCCAGCGGGGCCGGCTGCCCAGCCGCTCGAGCCAGCGCCTCCACCAGGTCGGCGCCGTCAGCGCCGGGACCGGGTCGTCGATCGCGACGCCCAGCAGGGCGGCGAAGCGGGCGCGCTCGACGTGGGCGGCGACGCGGACGCCGACGAACAGCAGCCACACGAACGGGATGGCCAGCGGGAACGTGATGACCAGGCCCGCCGACACGGCGAGCAGCGCGATGGTCAGGGAGAACGGGACGACCGCCACGAGGGCGTCGGTCAGCACGTGTGCGAGCGCCCACCATGTGGTGGACCGCTCACCTCGGCGCCACGGGAGGAACAGCTCGGAGAGCACGGGGCTCACGCTAAGCATCTGGCCAGGTCGCGACCATGGAGCCTCCGGGTGAAGGCCCGGTGGGGATAACCCCACCCGCATTTGCCGGAACTCCCCGGGTGGCCCCACACTGGCCGACGATGTCGACGCAGACCGAGGGCCGCCTGTCCCCGCCCGTCCCGTCGGCGGCCGAGCGGCAGCGCCCGGCGGCCGACCGGTTCATGCGCCGCCTGTTGCGCGTCGAGGGCGCCGCCGACCCGGGCGCGATCCTCGGTGCCCAGAAGGCGATGACCAGCTCGATCTTGGTGTCGGCGGTCCGCTGCACGATCACCTACCTGCTGGTCCCCATCCTCACGCCGATCGTGGGCGTCCTCGACCTCGTCGCCGCCCCGGTCAGCATCGTGCTCTGCGTCGTCGCCCTCGTCATGAGCACCCGCAGCATGCGCCGCTTCTGGAAGGCCGACCACCCCAAGCGCTGGCACTACACGGCGCTGGTCGTGGTCGTGTGGGCCTTCCTCGCCGTCGCGCTCGTCCGCGACATCACGCAGCTCCTCTAGGCGGGCCCGCCCGCCGGTGGCGTCTTGCGTAGGGAGGGGTCGAGGACCAGGTCGGGTGGGACCTCGGTCCGGCCCGCCAGCACGTCGGCCACGGCCAGGTAGTCGACCACGGCGGCGACGTCGTGGACGCGCAGGATCGTTCCCGGTCCGGCCAGGGCGCCGATGGCCGCCAGCGTGCCGGCCGTCCGCTGCCGGGGCGGGCGCCGGGTGACCGCGCCCACGAAGTCCTTGCGGGACAGCGCCAGCAGCACCGGGCGGCCCAGCGCCCAGAGTTGGTCGAGCCCGCGCAGCATCTCGATCGTCTGCACCGGCGTCTTGGCGAAGTCGGGGCCGGGGTCGACGATCGTGGCGTCGGCGGGGACGCCGGCGGCGGTGGCGGCGGCGAGCCGGTCGCCCAGGAAGGCCACGACGTCGGCCACCACGCCCTCGCCGGCCGCGGGCGAGCCGTACAGGCCGGGGTCGAGGACCTTGACCTTGGGGGCGGCCCGCGTGTGCATGACGACGAGCCCGGCGCCCGCCTCGGCGCACAGCCGGCCCACCTCCGGGTACAGGAGGCCGCTGACGTCGTTGACGATCGCCGCGCCGGCCTCGAGGACGGCCTCGACCACGGCCGGGCGGTACGTGTCCACGGAGATGGCGAGGTCCGGCACGGCCTCGTGGATGCCCGCCACGACCGGCACGACGCGGGCGACCTCGTCCTCGACGGGGACCTCGGGCACGCCGGTCACGCCCGACTGCCCGCCGACGTCGACGATCACCGCACCGGCCTCGGCCAGCTCGACGGCCAGGGCCACCCGGGCCGCGGTGGTCGAGTGGCCCCCGGCGTCGGAGAACGAGTCCGGCGTGGCGTTGACGATGCCCATGAGCGCCGGCCGGGTCAGGTCGACGGTGACGCCCCGCACGACCAGGCGGGGCACGGTGGTCACGCCTCGGCCACCAGGGCGGCCAGCGGTGGCAGCTCTCCGAACGTGACCAGCAGGTCCTCGCGACCCGGCCGCACGAGCACGGCGGGGTCGGCCGACGGGACGCCCGCCCGGTTGAGCGCCGCCTGCAGCACGACCAGCGCCTGCGGGCCGAGCTCGTCGAGCTGGCGGTTGCGGTGCCGGCGCGTGCCGAGGTCGCACTGGGCGATGGCTTGCGTGCCGGCCACCTCGGCCACGTCGATGAGCATGGCCAGGTCGACCCCGTAGCCCCGCACGAACGGCAGCTGCTCGAGCAGGGACCGGCGCCCGGCGTACTCGCCCGACAGCGGCTGCTTGATCGACGCCAGGTACGGGAAGAGGGTCGCGAGGAGCGGTCGTGCCATCAGCTCGGTGGTGCGGCCGCCGGTGTCGCCGGTCTCCATCGGTCGCTCGTAGTAGCCCTTGACGAAGGCGATGTCGGGCCTCGTGAGCAGGGGGCCGAGCAGGCCGATCACGAAGCGGGCGCCGAAGTCGGTGATGTCGGCGTCGCACCAGGCGACGATGTCGCCGGAGGCGGCGTGCAGCGAGCGCCACAGCGCCTCGCCCTTGCCGTTGCCGCCGGCGATCTGGGGCAGCACCTCGGCCGCCTGCACCACCCGGGCACCGGCCTGGGCCGCCACCTGGGCCGTGCCGTCGGAGGAGTGGTCGTCGAGGACGAGGATCTCGTCGATGAGCGGCACCCGCTCCATCAGGTGTTGTCGCAGCTTGTCCACGACGATGCCCACCGTGGCGGCCTCGTCGTGGGCGGGAATGCAGACGGAGACGACCTGGTCACCCTTCGCTTCCACCAGATCGCCGAGGGGGAAGTCCCGGTAGTGGAAGGTGACGATCGGTCGGCTATCGAAGCGGTTCACCATCACAGCTCCCTTGGGGGCGGGGGATGGGCGATCCGGCGGCGCCGCCGTCGTGCCCGGCGGGGCACTGTTCCCAGCCGGGACCGAACTTGACCATAACCGTTCGGATGCCGATCACGTCTCGCGCGCACCGTCGGTTGTTCCCGCACCGCCCGTGAGCGAGTCGGGACGCCGGGGCGGACCGGCTGCGGTGAACCGCGTGCCGGGCGGGTCGACGGCCCACGGGGCGGGTGCCTCCCAGCGGCCGTCGAATACGACGTCCCCCAGCGGCAGGCGCCGCACCGGGCCGTGGCGACCCTCGGGCACCCCGAGCGTCACGGTGGCCGCCACCGTCACCTCGTCGGGGATGCCCAGCACGGCCCGCAACCGGTCCTCGACCAGGCCGTGCCACATCATCATCGTTCCCCCATACCCCAGGGCACGGGCCGCGAGGAGCAGGTTCTGGCAGGCGGGGTACACCGAGGCGCCCACGTGGAGGCCGGTCACCGAGCGCCGGGGCAGGGCGCACACGAGCACGACGACGGGCACGTCGTCCAGCCCGTCGACGTAGGCCTGCATGGTCCGGGCGGTGCGGGCCTTGGGCGACGAGGCGTCGGCGCCGCTGCCCTCGTCGTAGCCGTCCTGGGCGCGCTTGGCGCCCCAGGCGGCGCGGGCCGCCTCGCCGATGAGCGCCTTGGCCCGGCGCGCCTCCGCGCCGTCGCGCAGGACCAGGTAGCGAACGGGCTGGCGGTTGGAGCCGGACGGCGCGCGCGTCGCGTGCCAGAGGATCGAGGCCAGGTCCGCTTCGGGGACGGGATCGGGCCGGTAGCGGCGAATGGCGCGGGTCGTGGCCATGCCGTCGAGCAGGTCCACGGCACCTCCTCGGTCGGGTGCGGGACGGACGGGCCCCACACGAGCGACGGCGATGCTGTCCGCCCCGGGGGCCCGGCGCAAGCCGGACCTCCTGGAATGGACGGATGTCCAGGTCGCGACCGACCGATGGTCAGCTCACAGCGGGCCACGCCGCCACGAGCCGGTAATGGCGGCGGTGAGGCCGCTCCCCGCCTCGGCGCCGCCCTGGATGTTTCACGAACAGCGTCGAGCCTCCCGCTAGGACGTCCGCCCCGCACAGCTCGGCGTAGGAGGCGAGGCGCACCGCGCGGGTCCCCCCGGGGAACGTCCGTGGCCGGCCGCAGAACCTCGCGTTCACCACCGCTAGCGTCCGGCGGTCCGATTACCGCGCCTGGACCCAGGGGAGACATGTGACCGTGGACGCATCCCCGGCATCCGACGACACGGACGGTGGTCCGTTCACCCACGGCGTCGCCAGCTTCGACCCGACCGCGGCGAGCGTCGTGCTGTGGGCCCGGGTGGCCCCCGGCCCGGGCGCGCCCACGAGCGTGCGCTGGTGCGTGGCCCCGGCCACCGACGTGGCGCCGACGGCCAGCGGCGAGGTCGCGGTGCCCGACGGCACCGACGGGTGCGTGGCCGTCGTGGTCGAGGGGCTGCTGCCGGCCACGACGTACCGCTACTGGTTCGAGGCGGGCGGGTCGCGCTCGCCGGTCGGCCGGACCCGCACGCTGCCGGCGTCGGGCACCGAAGCGTTCCGCATCGCCGTGGTCTGCTGCGCCGACTACTCGCAGGGCTACTTCGGCGTGTACCGGGCCGTGGCCGACGCAACGGTCGACCTGGTCCTGCACGTGGGTGACTACATCTACGAGTCGCCGGGCCGGGGCGACGCCCGCCCGGCCGAGCCGGACAAGACACTGGCCACGGTCGAGGACTACCGCGCCCGGTTCGCCCAGACGCGGGCCGACCCCGACCTCCTGGCCCTGCACCAGCGGCACCCGGTCATGGCGGTCTGGGACGACCACGACATCGCCGACAACGCCTGGCGCCACGGCGCAAAGGCCCACGACGACGCGCAGCACGGCCTGTGGGAGGAGCGCCTGTCCCACGCCGTGCAGGCCTGGCACGAGTGGTTGCCTACCCGCCTGCGTGACCCCGGCGACCAGCTCGCGATCTGGCGCTCGTTCCCGATCGGGGACCTGGCCGAGCTCGTCATGCTCGACACCCGCATCGCGGGGCGCGACGAGCACGCCGACCGTCCGGGCTCCCCCGACATCGATGACCCCGACCGGTCGATCCTC
>DATFOS010000110.1:0-24628 GCA_035265325.1 Acidimicrobiales bacterium | reverse complement strand
CGCCCGGATGCTGAGCCGGTTGAGCAGCCCCGACGGCAGCGGCGGGGCCGGCACCGGCTCCATGGCGTCGTACGTGAGCGGGTCGGCCGCCGCCTTGCGGGCGTCGTCGAGCGCCTCGACCGGGGCGAAGTCGGCCTGCGTGACGACCGAGCGGCCCAGCTGCCGGCCGCTGACGAGCAGGTCGAGCCACGCCACCGAGTAGCGGTGGCGGTCGGCGCCGTCGCGCAGCACGGCCAGGGCGGTGTCGAGGTCGGGCACCCGGTCGGTGTCGACCGCGAGCATGCTGGTCGGGATCGGGTGGAGGGCGATCGTGGCCTCGAGGATCGTGCCCGTCAGACCCATGCCGCCGACGGTCGCCCAGAACGCGTCCGCGTGCGCCTCGGGCGTGAGCGTCAGGTTCGTCCCGTCGGGCTGGGCCAGGACCAGCGAGCGCACATGGCGGCCGAAGCTGCCGCCCACGTGGTGGTCCTTCCCGTGGATGTCGGCGGCGATCGCCCCGCCGATCGTGATGTAGCGCGTGCCGGGGGTGACCGGCGGGAACCAGCCCCGGGGCACCACCAGGCGCATCAGCTCGTGGAGCGACGTGCCGGCCAGGACCCGGGCGACCCCGGTGGCGTCGTCGAGCTCGAGGAGGCCGGACACGCCGGTCGACACCACGACCGTGCCGCCGGCGTTCATCGCCGAGTCGCCGTAGGCCCGGCCCAGGCCCCGGGGGATGAGGCCCCGGGCGCCGGCCAGCTTGGCGGCGGAGGCCAGCTCGTCGCGCGACCCGGGCCGCACGACGTGGGCGGCGGAGACCGGCGTGCGGCTCCACCCGCTGAGCAGCTCCATCGGGTCGGGGGCCGCTGGGTCCGCCTCCGGCGCGCTCATGCCGTGTACACCCCGATGGCGAAGACGATCGCCCAGGCCAGGCCGATGACCTGCAGCGCCCGGTCGCCGAGGATGATCTCCTCCGGCGCCGAGCCGCGGCCCTGGTCGAGCACGAGGGCGTAGCGCAGCACCGCCATGACGAACGGCAGGATCGACAGCTGGTACCACGGGATGTCGGCCACCGACTCGTTGGCCTTCTCGAACGACCAGAGGCAGTAGGCGACGAGCACGGCGCCCGACGTCACCGAGCGCACGTAGGCCGTGTACGTGGGCGAGTAGGCGGCCAGCACCGAGCGGAAGCCGGCAGCGCCCTCACCCATCTCCTTGGCCTCGGCGCCCCGCTTGCCGGTCACGATGAACAGCGACCCGAAGCTGGTCACGATGAAGAACCAGTCGGAGATCGGCACACCGGTGGCGGCCGCCCCGGCCACGGCCCGGAGCACGAACCCGGCGGCCACGGCCACCAGGTCGACGACGGCCACGTGCTTGAGGACCGACGAGTACGCCGTGGTGAGCACGACGTAGCCCACGACGGTGGCGGCCAGCTCGGCGCTGGCGACGAAGGACAGCGCCACCGCCCCCACGAGCAGGGCGGCGCCGGCCACGTAGGCCAGGCCGACCGGCACGACGCCGGTGGCGACGGGACGGAACCGCTTCTTGGGGTGGAGCCGGTCGGCCTCCACGTCGCGAGCGTCGTTGATGTAGTACGTGCCGGCCGCGGCCAGGCAGAACGCCACGAAGGCGACGACCGAGTCGAGGAACGGCTCGGCGTTGTCGAGCACGCCGGCGGCGCCGGGCGCGGCGAACACCAGCACGTTCTTGGCCCACTGCTTGGGTCGGGCCAGCTTGATCAGGCCGGTGACCAGGCTGTCGGTCGTCGTGGGGGCGCCGTCGCCCTCCTTGGCCGCGCCGCCGTCGCCCGTCCCGGCCGCGGAATCCGCGGGGTCGGCCGGCGTGCCCGCGTCGCCCGGGGCCACGCCGCTCGCCGGTGTCGTGGTCACCGCACCGTCACCCGTCATCGGTTGGCGGACACCTTCCGCCAGACGCCGCGCGGCATGTGCCGGAACGCCACCATCAGCCAGCGGAACGTGCCCGGCACCCACACGACGTGCTTCCCGGACGCCAGGCCGTCGGCGACGGCGTCGGCGACCACGTCGGCCGTGGTGGCGAGCGGGGCCGGCTCCTTGCCGGCGGTCATCGAGGTGTCGACGAAGCCGGGCCGCACGATCAGCACGTGCACGCCGGCCGGGGCGAGCGCGTCGCCGAGGCCCTGGGCGAAGCCGTCGAGGGCGGCCTTGGTCGAGCCGTAGACGAAGTTGGACTTCCGCACCCGCTCGCCGGCCACCGAGGACAGCACGACGATGGCGCCGTGGCCCTGCTCCTTCAGCCGGTTGCCCACGTGGAGGAGCGTCGAGACCGGCCCCGTGTAGTTGACGGTGGCCAGCTCGGCGGCGGCGGCCGGGTCGTCCTCGAGGTGCGACTGCTCGCCCAGCTGGGCGGCGGCGTACACGACGCAGTCGACGTCGCCGCCGCCGGGCGCGGCGTCGAACGCCCGTTTCACGGCGTCGCCGTGGTCGGCCACGTCGGTGGCGTCCCAGGCGGTGATCGCCACCTCGGCGCCGGCGGAGCGCAGGCGCTCGGCCACCGGGGCCATGCGTTCGGGGCGGCGGCCGGCCAGGACGATCGAGCGGGCGCCGTCGCGGACCAGGCGGGCGGCCACCTCGGCGCCGATGTCGGAGGCGCCGCCGAGGACGAGCACCGATTGGACGGCGCCGAGGGCGTTTCGCACGTCAGGACCTTCTTGGTTGGTCGGTGAGGTCGATCGGCCGGTGCGGCGCATGGTGCTCCCCCCAACTGGCGGGGAGTGTGGGGGCGCCCGCCGGAGCCAGGCCACGAGGTTAGTCCGCGCTGGCGCCACAACCGGGAGTCGGCCGCATCCCGGAGGCCGGCGGGCCGCCGCGGGCACGGTCCGTGGGTTGGCGGGCGGCCAGGCGGGGGACGCTAGCGTTGGCGCCGAACACGAGGCTCGGGCGGGACCAGGCTGGCGACGCGTCTCCGAATGGCGTGTGGGTGCCCGAAGCAGGAGGTCGAACCAACCATGGCGCAGATCGCCGTGATCGGAGCTGGGTACGTCGGTCTGACGACCGCGGCGTGCTTCGCACATCTAGGGCACGACGTGGTGTGTGCCGACATCGACGAGAAGCGTGTGACGTCCCTGTCCAAGGGCGAGGTGCCGATCGTCGAGGCCGGCCTCGACGCCATGGTGCAGGAGAACCTCGAGCTGGGGCGGCTGCGGTTCGTACTCGGCGCCGGGAACGCCGCCGGCGACGCCGAGTTCGCCTACCTGTGCGTGCCGACGCCGCAGGGCGAGGACGGGTCCGCCGACCTGTCCTACATCGAGACCGCCGCCCGGCAGATCGGCCCGGTCCTGCCGGCCGAGGCCGTGGTGATCAACAAGTCGACCGTGCCGGTCGGCTCGACCCGGGCGGTCGAGCGCGTGCTGGGCCGCGACGACGTGGCGGTCGTGTCCAACCCCGAGTTCCTCCGCGAGGGCTCGGCGGTCCACGACTTCCTCAACCCCGACCGCATCGTGATCGGTAGCGACGACCAGTCCGCCGCCGTCCGCGTCGCCTCGCTCTACATCGGCGTCACCGCCCCGATCATCGTCACCGACCCGCCGTCGGCGGAGACGATCAAGTACGCCTCGAACGCGTTCCTGGCCACGAAGATCAGCTTCGTCAACGCCATCGCCGCCGTGTGCGAGGCCGTCGGCGCCGACGTCAAGGACGTCGTGCTCGGCATGGGCTACGACAAGCGCATCGGCCACGAGTTCCTCAAGCCCGGCCCGGGCTGGGGCGGCTCGTGCTTTCCGAAGGACTCCCGGGCGCTCGTGCACATCGCCGAGTCGGCCGGGTACCCTTTCGACCTGCTCAAGGGCGTCATCGCCGTCAACGAGGAGCAGTTCCAGCGGGTCGTCGAGAAGATCCGGGCGATGGCGGGCGGCACCCTCGAGGGCACCCCGATCGCCGTATGGGGCCTCACGTTTAAGGCCCGCACCGACGACACGCGCGACTCGCCGGCCGTCCGCATCGCCACGCTGCTCGCCGAGCATGGTGCCGTGGTCAAGGCCTACGACCCGGCCGCCAAGGGCGAGTTCGCCGGCGTCGAGGCCGCCGCCGACCCGTACTCGGTGTGCGAGGGCGCCGAGGTGCTGGCCGTGCTCACCGAGTGGGATGAGTTCCGCTGGCTCGACTTCGACAAGGTGGCGGGCCTGATGGCCACGCCGCGGGTCGTCGACGGCCGCAACCTGCTCAACCGCCACGCCCTCGAGCGCCGCGGTTTCGCCTACACCGGCATCGGCCACTGAGGCCCGGCCGCTGATGGCACGGGTCGTGGTCACGGGCGGTGCCGGGTTCCTCGGGTCACACCTGTGCGAGGCCCTGCTCGACCGTGGCGACGACGTGGTCGCCATCGACAACCTCTCCACCGGCTCGGTGGCGAACGTCGAGCCGCTGTTCGGGCGCCCCGGCTTCACGTTCGCCGAGCACGACGTGAGCAGCTACGTCTGGGTGCCCGGGCCGGTCGACGCCGTGCTGCACTTCGCCAGCCCGGCGTCGCCGGTCGACTACCTCGAGATGCCGATCCAGACGCTCAAGGTCGGCAGCCTCGGCACGCACAACTGCCTGGGCCTGTCGAAGGCCAAGGGCGCCCGCTTCCTGCTGGCCTCGACCAGCGAGGTCTACGGCGACCCCCAGGTCCACCCGCAGACGGAGGAATACTGGGGCCACGTCAACCCGGTCGGCCCCCGCGGCGTCTACGACGAGTCCAAGCGCTTCGCCGAGGCCATAACGATGGCCTACCACCGCTACCACGGCCTCGACGTGCGAATAGTGCGCATCTTCAATAGCTACGGGCCGCGGATGCGGGCGCACGACGGGCGGGTGGTGAGCAACTTCCTGGTGCAGGCGCTGCAGGGGAAGCCGCTGACCATGTTCGGCGACGGCGGGCAGACGCGGTCGTTCTGCTACGTCGACGACGAGGTGCGGGGGATCCTGGCGCTGCTCGACGGCGACATCGTCGGGCCGGTGAACATCGGGAACCCCGGCGAGTTCACGATCCGCCAGCTCGCCGAGATGGTGCTCGAGGTGACCGGGTCCGACTCCGACGTGGTGTTCGAGCCGCTGCCGGTCGACGACCCCACGCAGCGCCGGCCCGACATCACGCTCGCCCGCGAGCGCCTGGGTTGGGAGCCCACGGTCGACCTGCGTCAGGGGCTGGAGCGCACGGCGGAATGGTTCCGCCGGGCGCTCGACATCACCTGAACCCGGGGTCAGTGGTCGCGAGCCTCGGCGGCGCCGCGGTGGGCCATGTACCAGTCGACCGTGCGGCGCAGGCCGTCGGCGAACGTGGTCTCGGCCCGGAACCCGAACGACTCCGCCGCCCGGCTCGGGTCGACCCGGCGTCGGGGCTGGCCGTCGGGCTTGGAGGTGTCCCACCGGACCTCGCCCTCGAACCCCGTGACCTCGGCGATGAGCTTGACGAGGTCACGGATCGGGAGCTCCTCGTCGGTGCCGAGGTTGACCGGCTCCGGCGAGTCGTACTGCTCGGCGGCGAGGAGGATGCCCTCGGCGGCGTCGTCGACGTAGAGGAACTCGCGCGACGCCGAGCCTGTGCCCCAGACCTCGATGTGGTCGCGCTTCGACTCCTGCGCCATCACGCACTTGCGGATCAGCGCCGGGATCACATGGCTGACCGCCGGGTGGAACTTGTCACCCGGCCCGTAGAGGTTCGTGGGCATGAGGTAGATCACGTTCTGCCCGTACTGCGCCCGGTTGGCCTGCGCCTGCACCAGCTGCGCCAGCTTGGCGATGCCGTAGGGGGCGTTGGTCTCCTCGGGGTAGCCCTGCCACAGCGAGTCCTCGCTGAAGGGGACCGGCGTGTGCTTCGGGTACGAGCAGATCGTGCCGACGACGACGGTCTTGGGCGTGTGCGAGATGCGGGCCTGCTCGATGACGTAGGTGCCCATGAGCAGGTTGTCGAGGTACAGGTCGGACGGGTGGGCCATGTTGGCGCCGATCCCCCCGACCCGGGCGGCGAGGTGGATGACGAGGTTGGGCTGCTCGACGGCGAACAGGCGGCCGACCTCGTCGAAGCGCCGCAGGTCGTATTCGGACGAGCGGGGAGCGACGATGCGGCGAGCACCCCGCTCCCGCAGCTTGGCGATCACGGCGGAGCCGAGGAAACCGCTACCTCCCGTGACCAACACAGTCCTGTCTGCCCAGAGCCCGCTCATGCCTGGCGATCGTACCGGTCAACCCCCGGAGGCCCGTCACGACGATCCGGTCACAGTCACGTGACGATCCCGTGCCCTCCCGTACCGATCGGCCCTCGGCGACGTGGGAGGATCTTCGGCCATGCAACCGGCGTCGCGATCGTCCCTCCGTGCGGCGGTCGTCCTCGAACAGTGCTGGCACCGGGTCCCCGGGGGGACCGCGCTGGCCGCGCTGCGCCAGGTCGAGGCCGTCACCGCGGCCGGCGGGGTCGAGCAGATCGGGGTCGCCGCCCGCCACGGCGGGCCACCGCGGCCGGCATACCGGCCGTCGATCCCGGTGAAGCACCTGCCGGTGCCGCGCCGGCTCCTGTACGAGACGTGGCACCGCGCCCGGTTCCCCCGCGTCGAGCGGGCGACGGGGCCGGTCGACGTCATCCACGCCACCGGCTACGCCGTCCCGCCCCGCAGCGCCCCGCTCGTCGCCACCATGCACGACCTGGCCTGGCGCCATGACCCGGGCAACTTCACCCGCAACGGCGTCCTCTTCTTCGAGGCGGGGCTGTCCCGGGTCGTGGCCGACGCCGACCTTGTCCTGTGCCCGTCCCGGGCGACGCTGGACGACTGCGTGGCCGCCGGCGTCGACAAGGACCGGCTCCGCCACGTCCCCTGGGGGATGCGTGTCACCGACGTGGACGCCGACGAGGTGGCCCGGGTGCGCAAGGCCTACGGGCTGGCCGGCCGTTATGTCCTGTTCGTGGGGACGGTCGAGCCCCGCAAGAACCTGCCCCGCCTGCTCGAGGCCATGGCGGAGCTACCGCAGACCGACGTCACGCTGGCCGTCGTGGGCCCGCCGGGGTGGGGCGACGCCCTCGGCCCCCGCGCCGACGCCCTGGGCGACCGGGTCAAGCTGGTCGGCTTCGTCCCCGGCGGCGACCTCGACCCGCTGTACGCCGGCGCCGCCGTGATGTGTTACCCGAGCCTGGTCGAGGGCTACGGTCTTCCGGTCGCCGAGGCGATGGGCCTCGGCACCCCCGTCGTCACCTCGGCCGGCACCGCCACCGAGGAGTTGGTCTCCGGTGGCGCCGGCCTGGCCGTCGACCCGACGGACCCCGACGCCATCGCCGGGGCCCTCGCCCGGGTCCTCGACGACGACGACCTGGCCGACCGGCTGCGCTCGGCCGGGCGGGCCCGAGCCGCCGAGACGACCTGGGAGGCCACCGCCACCATGACGATCGCCGCCTACCGCGACGCGGTCGACGGAGCATGACGATGCGCGTCGGTTGCAACCTGCTGTGGCTGGTGCCGGGCCGCGTCGGCGGCAGCGAGGAGGCCACGGTCGCCCTGCTGCGGGCCCTGGCCGAGCAGAAGCCGGACGACCTGCACTACACGGTCTACGCCCTCGACGACTTCGGGGCGGAGTACCCCGACGTCGCCAAGCTGTTCCCCACGCGCCTCGCCGCCCTGACCGGCCGGCTCAAGCCGCTGCGGGTCGGGGCCGAGAACACGTGGCTGGCGGGGGAGACGAAGCGGGCCGAGCTCGACCTGGTCCACCACATGAACGCGGTGCTGCCCCTCAACCGGCCGGCGCCAGGCGTGATCACGATCCACGACCTCCAGCCGTTCGACATGCCGGAGAACTTCCACCCGGTGAAGCGGCGCTACGTCCACACGACCGTGCCGCGATCGGTCCGCAAGGCGGCGATGGTGGTGACGCCGAGCGAGTTCGTCCGCCAAGGCGTGATCGAGCGCTTCGGCGTCGACCCGGAGCGCGTGCGCACCACCCGCTGGGGCGTCGACGCCCCGCGCACCGACGTCACGGTGGCCGAGGTGCAGGACCGCTACGGCCTCTCGTCCCGCTGGTTCGTGTTCAACGCCGTGACGTGGCCGCACAAGAACCACGGGTTGCTGGTGCGGGCGTTCGCCAAGGTGGCGGCCAAGGAGCACGACGTCACGCTCGTCCTCACCGGTGGCGAGGCCCAGCAGGAGGAGCCGCTGGCCGGGATGATCGACCGGCTGGGCCTGCGCGGGCGTGTCCGGCGCACCGGCCGCATCCCCCGGGACGACATGCTCGCCGTCCTCCGGGGCGCCACCGCCCTCACCTTCCCCTCGCGCTACGAGGGCTTCGGCCTGCCGGTCCTCGAGGCCATGAGCCTCGGTACGCCGGTCGTCGCCGCCGACACCACGGCGCTGCCCGAGGTCATCGGCGGTGCGGCCCGGCTGGAGAGCCCCGACGACCCCGACGCCTGGACCGACGCCATGCTGGAGCTGTTGGCCGACGAGGCCGCCCGCACGCGGCTCGTCGAGCTCGGTCGGGCGCGGGCGCTCGACTTCTCCTGGAAGGCGACCGCCTCCCAGACGATCCAGGTGTACCGCGACGCACTCGCCGGAAAGGTCCCGTGAACATCCTCGTCCTCTGTCCGCACTTCGCCCCCGACCTGGCCCCGACGGGCGAGGTGATGACCAGCATCGCCACCGAGCTGGCGGGGCGGGGGCACCGGCTGCACGTCGTGACCTCGCTGCCCTGGTACGTCCATCACCGCATCGAGCCGGGGTGGGAGGGCAAGTCGGTCCGCCACGAGGACGTCGAGTGGGGACGCATCACCCGCGTCAACCCGTTCCCGACCGACAAGACGAACATCCCGGCCCGGGCGCTCGGCTTCGCCGGGTTCACGGCGCTGACGGGCGTCATGTCGGTGGTCCGCGACGGCGTGGGCCGGCCCGACGTCGTGCTCGCCATGTCGCCGCCGCTGACGCTGGGCTCGGCCGGCTGGGCCGCGGCCAAGCGCTGGGGCGTGCCGTTCGTCTTCAACATCCAGGACGTCTTCCCCGACGTCGCCGTCGAGCTGGGCGCCATCACCAACCCCCAGGTGATCAGGGCGGCCTCCTACCTCGAGCGGTGGAGCTACCGGCGGGCCGACGCGGTGACCGTCCTGTCCGACGACCTGCGCGACAACCTGGTTGCGAAGATCGAGGGGACGGTCGCCGACCCGCTCGACCGCATCCGTGTGATCCCCAACTTCGTGGACACCGAGCGCATCCGGCCGGCCGACCCCGAGGCGGGCACCTACCGTGCCGAGTACGGCCTGGTGGGCAGGAAGGTCGTTATGTACGCCGGCAACGTCGGCTTCTCGCAGTCGCTCGACCTGGTGCTGGCCGCGGCCCGGGCGCTGGCGGACCGTCCCGACGTGGCGTTCGTCATCAACGGCGGCGGCTCGGCGCGGCCCGACCTGCAGGGGCAGGCGTCGGCCCTCGAGAACGTCCACTTCGTGGACTACCAGCCCAAGGCCCGGCTGCCCGAGGTGCTGGCCGCGGCCGACGTCCACGTGGTGCCGCTGCGTCGCGGCCTGGCCCGTTCCAGCGTCCCCTCGAAGACGTACTCCATCCTCGCCTCCGGTCGGCCGGTGGTGGCCAGCGTCGACGAGGGCACCGAGGTCGCCCGCGTCGTCGAGCAGGCGGGCGCCGGCATCGCCGTGCCGCCCGACGACCCGGCCGCGTTCACCGCCGCCGTCACCAAGCTGCTCGACTCCCCGGAGCAGGCCCGCGAGATGGGCCGGGCCGGGCGGGCGTTCGTCGAGCGCTGGGCGTCGCCGGCGGCGGTCGCCGAGCGCTACGAGTCCCTGTTCGACGAGCTGCGTTCCCGCCGCTCGTGACCCTCGTCACGGCGACGACCTGCCGGTTCTCCCACCCGGCGACGCACCCTGTACGGTACGGCGGTCATGGGTAAGGCCTCTTCTTCCAAGAAGGTGGCACGCGCCGCCCGCGCGGGCGGGCGCTCCTCGGGAACTCGGCAGCGCAACCTGCTGTTCCCCGGCGCCATCGCGGCCATCGTCATCGCCGGCACGGGCCTCATCGCCTGGGCGGCCAACGACCGCAAGACCGACACGAGCGTGGCGCCGATCGCCTTCGAGGACCACTGGCACGCCGCCGTCGCTATCGACATCTGCGGCGAAGTCCAGGCGCCGACGCCCGAGTTCGAGAGCCCGGCCGGCATCCACACGCACGGCGACGGAGTGATCCACATCCACCCGTTCTCCGACGCGGGGGCCGGCGACAACGCCACGCTCGGCGTCTACCTCGAGGGCGCCGGCATCGAGCTCACCGACGACTCGCTGAGCATCGGCGAGCAGACGTGGACCGAGGGCGAGCAGGACTGCGACGGCGAGGCAGCGGAGCTCGTGGTCGCGCAGTGGGCCGACGTCACCGACGAGGAGTCGAACCCGGCGTTGATCACCGAGAACTTCGGCGACATCCGCTTCCGCGACGACGGCGAGGGCTACACGATCGCGCTCCGGCCGGAGGACGACGACGACGTCCCCCGGCCCGAGACGGCCGCCAACCTCCAGGAGCTGGGCGCCGTCGATTCGGGTGAGCTCACGACGACCACCGCTGGGGACGGGGCGTCGACGACGGGCACGGACGTGGACACCACGGGTGGTTCCACCGACGAGGGGTCGACCGACACCGACACCACGGGAGACACGACGGCGACAACGGGGGGATAGCCATGCAGGCAGTGGTCCTGGTGGGAGGCTTCGGCACGAGGCTGAGGCCGCTCACCAACACACGGCCGAAGCAGATGCTCCCGATCGTGAACCGGCCCATGGTCGAGCACGTCGTCGGGCACCTGATGCGCCACGGCGTGAGCCGTGTCGTCCTCGCGCTCGGTTACCGCCCCGACGCCTTCGTCGACGCCTACCCGGACGGTCGCTGCGGCGGCGTGCCCCTGCACTACGCCGTCGAGCCCGAACCGCTCGACACCGCCGGCGCCATCCGCTTCGCCGCCCGCGACGCCGGGGTGGAGGGGCGCTTCGTGGTGGTCAACGGCGACGTGCTGACCGACCTCGACCTGGGCCGGGTCCTGGCCCTGCACGACGAGCGGGGCGCCGAGGCCACGATCACCCTCCACCGTGTCACCGACCCGTCCCGCTACGGCGTGGTCCCGACCGACACCACCGGGCGGGTCGAGGCCTTCGTGGAGAAGCCACCGCGCGGCGAGGCGCCCACCGACCTCATCAACGCCGGCACGTACGTCCTCGAGCCCTCGGTGCTCGACCGGATCGCGGGCGGGCGGCGCGTGTCGATCGAGCGCGAGGTCTTCCCCGCCATGGTCGCCGACCGCACCCTCTACGCCATCGACGGCGAGACCTACTGGATCGACACCGGCACGCCCGCCGAATACGTCCAGGCCCAGGTCGACCTCCTCGACGGCACCCGCGGGTGCGCCCTCACGGGCGTCCACCGGACGGCGGACGTCGACCCGCGGGCCGACGTCGAGCTGTCGGCCGTCGGCGCCGGTGTGGTCGTCGGGCCGGGTGCCCGGGTGACGCGCTCCGTGCTGCTCCCGGGGGCCACCATCGGCGCCGGGGCCGTCGTCGACCGGTCGATCGTCGGCGAGGGGGCCGACGTGGCCCGTGGCGCCCACCTGTCCGAGCACTGCGTCGTCGGTGACGGCGGCGTGGTGCCCCGTGACGCCCGGCTGGCGGGCGCGCGGGTCGAGCGGGCGCCCGAGGGCGTCCGAGGCGGCTGACGCCCGCCTGCGGGCCCTGTCGCCGACGACCGGCCCCCGGGCGTGGCCGGCCGCCCCCCGGGCGTCACCGACGACTGGTTCCGCCCCCGGGCGGCCGCCGTCCGGCGGGACTCAGCGGAAGAGGTCGTCCTCGGCCGGGCGGACGACCTCGGACACCACGTCGCCCCGGCCGAGCCAGTCGGGGTCGACGCCCCGGACGACCGCGGCGCACGTGCCCGTGGCCTTGCCCATCACGAGCTCGGCCGCCCCGGCCAGCTCGTCGACGATGCACACCTCGGTGACCTCGAGCGGGCGCCCGAAACTGTCGAGGGCGCCCCGGAGGTCGGCGATGGGCTTGATGCCGGCGCAGCCGATCGCCACGTCGGTGAGGCCCTTCCGCCACACCCGGCCGAACGTGTCGCTGATGATCACCGCCACGTGGGCGTCGAGCCGGTAGCGGATCGCGTCGCGGATGCGGCGGGCCGACCGGTCGGGGTCCTCCGGCAGGAGGGCGGCCCACCCGGCCTCGACGTTGGAGAGGTCGACGCCGGCGTTGGCGCAGATGAAGCCGTGCCGGGTCTCGGCGATGACCATGTCGCCCCGCCGGCGCAGGACCCGCACCGACTCGGACTCGACGATCTTGGCCTTGGAATCGGGGTCGTTGGGGTCGAGCGGGACGAGCTGGGCCTCGGCCTTGGACACCACCTTCTGCGTGACCACGACGACGTCGCCGTCCTGCAGGTCGGGGGCGGCCTTGACCAGGAGGTCGGCCAGGTCGTCGCCGGGGCGAACCTCGCCGATGCCCCGCACGGGGATCACCTGCAGGGCTCCATCGGGGGGCGCCGGTGGCGCCGGGGACGCGGCCTCCTCGGCCTTGCTGGCCTGCGCGGTTCGGCCCTTCGCGGGTGGTCGTGGCGCCATTGCCATCACCTGGTGAGGGCGGCTGCACAAAGGGCGGCCGCAGCGGGTGGGTCTCGCATGATCGTGTCCGTCACGACACAACGCAAGCCCGCATTCTGCACCGCTTTCGCGTGCTCGGCGTCCACCTCGTCGATGACCAGGGTGCCGGCGATCGGGGCGTAGAGACGGGCCACGCCGACCACCGAGGACTCGTGTCCGAGCTCGCGCATCAGGCGGTCGGCGGGCCCCTTCAGGGCCTTGCCGCCGACGATGGGCGACACCGCCACGACGTCGTCGCGCCGGGCCTCGACGGCCGCCCGGACGCCCGGCACGGCCAGCAGCGGGCCGATCGAGACGATGGGGTTGGACGGGGCGATCACCACGTGCGCCGCCCGCTCGATGGCGGGCAGGACCCCGGGCGTGGCGGCGGCCTCGTCGGCGCCGGCGAAACGGACGCCCGTGACCTCGACGGCGTGGCGGCGGCGGACGAAGTAGTCCTGGAAGGCGACCTCGCCCTCCTCGCCGGCGACGGCGAGCATCGTCCGCAGCGGCGCCTCGGTGACCGGCAGCACGGTGAAGCCCAGACCCCACGCCGCCGCGATCTCGGCCGTCACCTCGGCCAGCGTCGCCCCCTCCGCCAGCCGCTGGGTGCGGAACAGGTGCGTGCCCAGGTCGCGGTCACCCAGGTTGAACCAGGTCTGGCCCCGGTAGCGCTCGAGGGTCTCCATCGCCTGCCAGGACTCCTCGGCCAGGCCCCAGCCGCGGTCGGGGTCGATGGCGCCCGCCACCGTGTACACGACGGTGTCGATGTCCGGGCTGATGTGGAGCCCGTGGAGGACGATGTCGTCGCCGGTGTTGACGACGGCGGTGACCTGGGCCGGGTCGACCAGGCGGACGAGCCCGGCCAGCAGGCGGGCGGCGCCGACTCCTCCGGCCAGGACGGTGACCGGGGCGTCGACGCTCACGCGAAGCCCTTGAGCTTCCCCTCGAGCAGGGCCACGTCGGCGTCGACCATGAGGTTCACGAGCTCGGGGAAGCTCGTCTTCGGCTCCCAGCCCAGCACCTTGCGGGCCTTGGACGAGTCGCCGACGAGCAGGTCGACCTCGGCCGGTCGGAAGAACTTCTCGTCGACGACGACGTACTTCTCCCAGTCGAGCCCGACGCGGTCGAACGCCAGCTGGCAGAACTCGCGGACCGTGTGGGTTTCGCCGGTGGCGACCACGTAGTCCTCGGGCTCGTCCTGCTGGAGCATGAGCCACATGGCCTCGACGTAGTCACCGGCGTAGCCCCAGTCGCGCTTGGCGTCGAGGTTTCCGAGTCGCAGCTCGTTCTGCAGGCCGAGCTTGATCTTGGCCGCGGCGTTCGTGATCTTGCGCGTGACGAACTCGAGGCCCCGGCGCGGCCCCTCGTGGTTGAAGAGGATGCCGCTCGTGGCGTGGAGGTCGTAGGACTCGCGATAGTTCACCGTGATCCAGTGGCCGTAGACCTTGGCGACGCCGTAGGGCGAGCGGGGGTAGAACGGCGTGGTCTCGCGCTGCGGGGTCTCGACGACCTTGCCGAACATCTCGCTCGACGACGCCTGGTAGAAGCGGATCGTCGGGTCGCTCATGCGGATGGCGTCGAGCATGCGGGTCACGCCGATGGCGGTGAACTCGCCGGTCAGCACCGGCTGCTGCCACGACGTCGGCACGAACGACTGGGCCGCCAGGTTGTACACCTCCTGCGGCTCGTACTCGCGCAGGATCGACACCAGCGACACCTGGTCGAGGAGGTCGCCGTGGACGAACTCGATCCTGTCCTGGAAGTGCCCGATGCGTTCCCAGTTCACGGTGCTCGTACGGCGCACCATGCCCAGGACCTCGTAGCCCTTGTCGAGCAGGAGTTCGGCCAGGTGCGAGCCGTCCTGGCCGGTGATGCCCGTGACGAGCGCTCGCTTGGTCACCATGCGGTCTCCTCGAACTGCGGAGTCAGGAAGGTTGTCAGGCACCGACGCGCTCCCGCCAGTCGGCGAGGACGTCGGCGAGGGTGGTCTCCAGGGCGATCGTCGGCGCCCAACCGGTGGCCTTGGCCAGCCGGGTGTTGTCGCCTATCAGGGCCGGGATGTCGACCGGCCGCTGCAGCTCGGGGTCGAGCACGAGCCGCATGGGCCGGCGCGCCATGGCCAGCAGTGCATCGGCGATCTCCTTGACGGCGACGGCCCGCCCGCTGCACACGTTGTACACCTCGCCCGGCGTGCCCTCGGTCACGAGCAGTCGGTAGGCCCGCACCACGTCGCGGACGTCGGTGATGTCACGCCGCGGCGTCATGTTGCCGATCGGCACCTCGTCGCCGCCGTCTCGCTCGTTGCGGGCGATACGGGCGGCCACGGACGGCGCCACGAACTTGTCGCTCTGCCCCGGCCCGAGGTGGTTGAAGGCCCGTACCCGGATGACCGGCAGGCCGTAGCCCAGCCACGCCTGCTGCGCCAGGGCGTCGGCCGCCACCTTGGAGGCGGCGTAGGGGCTGACGGGCCGCAGGGGCTGGTCTTCGTCGAGCGGCAGCTCGGACTCGGTCACCCGCCCGTAGACATCGGCGCTGGTGACGGCGAGCACCCGCTCGACCCCCGCCCGCCGGCTGGCCTCCAGGACGTTCAGCGTGCCGATGGCGTTCGCCTCGAACGTCTCGTGGGGCGATGCCCAGCTGCCCCCGACGTCGGCGGCGCCGGCCAGGTGGTACACGGCCTCGGGGGCCGCGTCGGTGACGACCCGGATGATGGCGGGGAAATCGGTGATGTCGACACCGTCCGCGAGCCTCTCGGTCTGCACGATGTCGTCGCCGTGCGCCTCCAGCTCTCGGACGAGATGGCGGCCGACGAACCCCCCGGCTCCGGTGACCAGCGCTCTCACGGGCGGTCATGGTAGAAGGCCGGCCGCTCGCTCGTGAATCGACCCACGCAGGGTGGCCGGCCGGTAACCCAGACGGTTACCGCTCGGTCACTCCCGAGCGTGCGTCATCCGCCGTGGGACGCGGCGACCTGGTGCAACAAGGCGGCGAAGTCCGCACAGGTCGTCCTCCACGAAAAGCCGGCGACGTGGGCCACCCCGCGGGCGACGAGCGCGTCGCGGTACGGCTCGTCCCCGAGGACCCGGGCCAGGGCGGCGCCGAGGGCGTCGGCGTCGCCCACGTCCACGAGGACGGCGGCGTCCCCGCACACTTCCGGGATGGCGCCCGCCCGGGTGGCCACGACCGGCACCCCGGCGCTCATGGCCTCGAGTGGCGGTAGCCCGAAGCCCTCGTACACGGAGGGGTAGCAGTACACGGTGGCGCCCCGCAGCAGGGCGTCGCGGTCGGCGTCCTCCACCCAGCCGAGGCGGACGACCCGGTCGTGGTGCCGCGCCGCCGCGATCGCCGCGGTGAGGGCCTCGGCGCCCCACCCATCCCCGCCGGCGATGACGAGCCGGAGCGCGGGGTCGTCGGCCGCCAGGGCGTCGAAGGCGGCCACGAGCGTCGGCAGGTCCTTGCGAGGCTCGACGGTGCCCACGGCCAGGAGGTAGCGGTCGCCGCCGGCCAGGGCCCGGGCCCGCGCCTCGCCGCCGGGGACGGCGGGCGTGGGCGTGATCCCGAGGTGGATCGCCACCACGCGCTCGGGCGGGGCGCCGAAGTGGTCGATCACCTCGTCCCGGACGAAATGCGACGGGGTGTGGATCGTGGCCCCGCGGGCCAGGGCCCGGCGGATGAGCGCCGGGTAGACGAGTGTGGCGGGGTTGGCGAGCTGCGGGAAGCGCAGCGGCGTCAGGTCGTGGACGGTGGCCACCCCGGCCGCCCGGCTCGGGGGCAGCACGAAGTTCGGTCCCCACACGACGTCGTGGCGCCCGATCCACCGGTCGACCCGGGGGTGGTCACTCCGCGTCCACGCCTCCCGCAGGGGGCGGGCGGCCATCGGCCAGCCCACGGTCGCCACGCTCGGTGGCACGACCTTGGGCAGGTCGCCCCATCCCCGCCACGTCACGGCGAAGCCGGTGAGGGCCATGTCGGGCCGGTCGGCGAGCTCGCCCACCATCTCGGCGACGAACACCCCGATGCCCGATCGGGCGTCGAGGAGGGCGGTGAGGTCGGCGGCCACGCGCAGCACAGCGGGGCAACGTAGTGGCGTCCCGGGCCCGTCTGGGTCGCAGGCCGCGCCACCGGCGGGACGCGCAACGGCCGGGCCCTCGAGGGGGGTCCAAGGCCCGGCCGCTGCTCATGTTGGCCACCCGGCTCACGGAGGGGGGACTCCGGCCTTGGGGGCCTCTCGTCGGCGGCGGAGGGGGGATCCGCCGGCCGGCGACTGTGACCGTCAGGGGGTCTCGGTGGACCGCCCGACGAGTTGGAATGCCTGGTGGCGGGCCTCCCGGGCCAGGCTGACGGCCTGGCGGGCGGGCTCGCGTGCGCCCTCGGGGAGCAGCGGCTCGACGGAGGCGCCGTAGGCCTCGTCGAAGCGCTCGTCGAGGTCGGCCAGCCGCTCCTCGGCGGTCTGGAGCACGTCGTCGAGGGACGTGCGGGCGTCGCCCAGCGAGGATGTGAGCGACTTCTTCAGCTCCTGCCGCCGGACCTGCATGCGCTGGAAGCCCAGGACACCGAGGCCGACCGCGGTGTAGAGCGTCTCCTCGACGAGCTTCGGCACGTCATCACCGTTGATGTTGCGCATCGATCTTCCCTCCAGACGGGCTTCCCCCTGCCCATCGACACCGTCGACGCTACACCCCCGTCCGTACGGATCGCGTCGGATTGTGAAGGAATGTGCAAACTGTCACAGCGGTCCCCCGGCTGCGATGAGTAGCGGCATGCCCGCCCCGGGTCCCCGGTTCCGCGGACAGTGGCGAGTAGCCTCGTCGCGTCGTGACAGCGCACGCCGGAGCCGATATCGCGCCGCCGGTCGTTGTGGTCGTCGTCACCCGCGACCCCTCGCCGGAACGGCTCGAAGCCCTGCTCGCCGCCCTGGCCGAGCAGGACTACCCGAATGCGCGCGTGCTGGTGATCGACGCCGGCGGGTCCTTCGACGCGACGCCGATGGTTGCCGCCGCGCTGCCCGACGCCCGGGTCCTGCGCCTGCGCGACGACGACGGCTACGGGGCCTCGGCCAACCGGGTACTCGACTTCGTCGAGGGCGCCGAGATGTACGTGTTCGCCCACGACGACGTCGTGCCCGAGCCCGACGCCGTGTCCGCCCTGGTCGAGGTGGCCGAGGAGTACGACGCCGGCATCGTCGGCCCCAAGCTCGTCGACTGGCATCATCCCGACCGGCTCCTGCAGGTCGGGATGGCGGTCGACCGGGTCGGCTCGCCGCTGCCCTACGTCGAGCCGGGCGAGGTCGACCAGGCCCAGCACGACGGCCTGCGCGATGTGTTCGTGGTCCCCGGTGCGTTCACGCTCGTACGGGCCGAGCTCTTCGCCCGGGTGGGCGGGTTCGACGAGGCCATCACGTTCGTCCACGACGACCTGTCCCTGTGCTGGCGGGCCCGCCTGACCGGCGCCCGGGTGCTGGTGACGTCGAACGCCCGGGCCCGCCACGCCGAGGCGCTGCGCGAGGCCTACGACCGGCGCGCCCGCCAGCGCATGGCCGACCGCCACCGGCTGCGGGCCCTGATGATGTGCACCGGCCTTCCCCGGCTGGCCGTCGTGCTGCCGCAGGCGGCCGTCGTCACCCTGTGCCAGGCACTGGCGGCGCTGGTCATGGGCCGCGGCGGGCGCGCCGGCGACGCCGTGGGGGCCTGGTGGTGGAACCTGCGCCGCACCCGCTCGCTGGTGGCGGCCCGGCATCACGTCGACGCCGTGCGGCGGGTCACCGACCAGCAGGTCCGCCGGCTCCAGGTGCGCGGCCTGGTCGGGCCGCGCCTGCAGCTACGCCGCCTCGGCGACGAGGACACCGCCCGGCCGTCCGGCGACGCCCGCGACCCGGCCAGCTGGACCGCCGCCACCGTCGCCGGCTGGGCCGCCATCGTCGCCGTCCTGGCGTTCGGCAGCCGGCACATGCTCACGCGGGTCGTCCCCGCGGTCGGCGAGATGGTGTCGATCGGCGCCCCCGGAGAGATGGTCGCCGAGTGGGCGAGCGGATGGCGCCACACCGGCCTGGGCCAGGCCACGGCGGCGCCGACCGTCCTCGGCGTACTGGGTGGCCTGTCGTCGTTGTTGGGCGGCGACGGGATGTTGCGCACGGCGCTGACGGTCGGCCTGATCCCGCTCGGCGTCGTCGGCGCCCACCGGCTGCTGCGGCCCGTCGGGCTGCAGCGGGCACAGCTGGTGGCCGCCGTGGCCTACGCCGCAGTCCCCCTGCCGTACAACGCCCTCAGCAACGGTCGCTGGCAGGCGCTGGCGGCCTATGCCGCCGCCCCGTGGCTGCTGGCCCGCCTGGCCGCCGCCCTGCGTCTGGCGCCGTTCTCGCCGCCCGAGGCGTCCGACCCGGGCGCCGGCGCCGCCGGAGACGGCGAGAGCGACCGCTTCGCCGGCCTGCGCGACGCCTCCGGGGCCTCGCTGGCCGGGTCCGGCGGCGCCCGGGGCCGCGCCATGGGGCCGGGTGACGCCCTCGACGACGAGCGCCCGGCCCGGCTCGAGTGGGCGGGCGACCTGCCGCCGGCCTCGGTCCGCCCGGTCGCGCACCGGCTCGTCGCCCACGTCGTCGCCATCGGCCTCACCACGGCCGCGGCCGGGCTGCTGGTCCCGGCGGCGCCGCTGCTGGTGCTGGCCATGGCGGCCGGCCTGGCCCTCGGCTCGGCGGTGGCGCTCGACACGCCCGGGCTGCGCCGCCTCGCCGTCGCCGGCGTCGGCGGGGCCGCGGCCGGGCTCCTGCTCCACCTGCCGACCGCCCTCGACCTGGTCGTCCAGCCGGCCCGCATCGGGCACTGGCTCGGCGGTGGGCGGGCCGACGGGCTCACCGCCCTCGACCTGCTCCGTTTCGACACCGGCCGGTTCGGCTCCGCGCCGCTCGGCTTCGGGTTGGTGGTCGCCGCCGTCCTCCCGCTGCTGGTCGGGCGGAGCTGGCGCCTGGCGTGGGCCGCGCGGGCCTGGGGCGTCGCCCTGGTGGCCTGGGGCTTGGCGCTCGTGCAGCAGCAGGGCTGGGCCGACCTGCCGTTGCCGTCCGCCGACGTGCTGCTGGCGCCCGCCGCCGCCGGGCTGGCCCTGGCGCTCGGCGTGGGCGCGGCGGCCGTGGAGCGCGACGTCCGGGGCCGGTCCGTGCGCTTCGGCAGCCGCCGGGTGGCGACCGCCCTGGCCGGGCTCGCCCTGGTTGGCGCGGTGGTGCCGATCGTGGCCGCCTCCCTCGACGGCTACTGGCACACCCCGCACGGCGGGTTCGACCGCCTGCTCGTCGCCTTCGAGGGGGACACCGCCGAGGTCCCCTCCCGCATCCTCTGGGTGGGCGACCCCGAGGTGCTGCCCGGCGGCCCGGGCTGGGACTGGCGGGACGGCTTCGCCTACGCCACGTCGATCGAGGGCGGCCTCGAGGTGCGCGACCTGTGGCCCGGCCGGGCCGAGGGCGCCACGCCGCGGTTGGCGCAGGCGCTCGACCTGGCCGTCGAGCGGCGGACCACCCGCCTCGGCCGCCTGCTGGCGCCGATGGCCGTGCAGTACGTCGCCGTCCCGCTGCGGGCGGCGCCGTCGCCGTATAGGACCCAGCCGGGTGAGTCGCCGGACGACCTGATCGGGGCCCTCGGCGCCCAGCTCGACATGGTCCGCGTGCGGGTCGACGAGGCGATCGTGCTGTACCGGAACGAGGCCTTCGCCCCGGCCCGGGCGCTGCTCGCCGACGACGAGGCCCTCGCCGCCGACACGCCCCGAGCCACGCAGCGGGTCGACCTCACCGGGGCGTTCCCGGTGCTCGTGGGCCACGACGGCGTCGGCTACTGGGGCGGGCTCCCCCCGGACCAGACGGTCGTCCACGCCTCCACCGCCTCCGACCGGTGGCGGCTGTCGATCGACGGCCGGCCCGCCGACCGGACGTCCGCCTTCGGCTGGGCCGGCGCCTACGCCACCGGCGGGGGCGGCGAGGCGACGCTGACCTACGAGGCCTCGTCCTGGTTCCGGCTGGCGCTGGTGGGGCAGGCGGCGCTGTGGCTGGTGGCGATCGTCGTGGTGCTGCGGATGCGGTTCGGCGGCGAGTCGCTGGTCCCCGCCCGCCGGGCGCCGGACGCTCGCGCCCGCCGGGCCCCGCCCCACGGTGCCCCCGGCGCGCCGGGCTCCGGCCCGCCCGGCGACCCCGGTCCCGGCGGCGGCCCTGGCCCCGACTGTCCCGGCCCGGGTTCCCCCGGCGCCGACCCCGCGCCCGCCCCCGTCCCGACCTCCCCGGACGCGGATCCGCCCCCCGGCCTCGACCCCGATCCCGGGCCCGCCCCGGTGTCCCCGGCCGAGCCCCGCCATGGTTCCCCCGACCCCGCCCGGCCCGTGCCCGAGCCCGTGCGCGCCTGGGGCGACGAGCCCCCGGGCCGCCCGGCCGGGCCCGGCGTGCCGCCGGCGCTCGTCCCCGACGGGGGCCGGCGGTGACGGCCCGGCGTGCCCCGATCCTCGCGGCGCTGGCGGTGGTCGTCGCCGGCGCCGTCGTGGCCAGCGAAGCGAGCGACGGCACGCCCACGGCCCAGCCGGTCGGCGGGCGGCCGGGCGTCCAGGTGCCGGCGCTCCCGCCCGACGACGTGCTGGCCTCGACCTGGTACTGCGCCGCCGGCACGGCCAGCGAGGACGGCATGGCCGACCACACGGTCGTCGTCGTCAACCCGGGCGACACCCCGGTCAGCGGCACCCTCCGGGTCCGCACGGGCGAGCTCACCGAGGCCCTGGCGGTCGACGACGCCCTCACGGCCGAGGACGAGTCCGCCCCGCCCGAGGATGAGGCCGACGACTCCGCCGACGACGCCGGGGCCGGTCCCTCCGGCCCGACCGGGCGGGACGCGCCGGGGGAGCAGGTCGCCGCGTCGCCCCGCATGGTCGAGGGCGAGTCCGCCGCTGCGGCTGCGGCGGCGGTGCCCGTGCAGGAGCCGGGCGTCGGCGACCCCTGGGAGGAGGAGGGCGGCGTCGACGAGACGCCGATCCAGGAGACGTTCGAGCTCGAGCCCGGCGGCCGCACCAGCGTGCGCCTCGCCGACCTGGTGGAGGCCCCGCTGGCCGCCGCCCTGGTCGAGGCCTCGGCCCCCGTTGCGGTCGAGCACGAGGTCGTCGGCCCCGACGGCCGGGACGCCGGCCCGTGCGCCAGCTCGGCGGCGTCCGAGTGGCACCTGGCCTACGGCGTGACGACCCGCAACGCCCGCGAGGTGCTGGTGCTGTTCAACCCGTTCGCCAGCACGGCGACGGTCGACGTGACCTTCAGCACCGACGACGGCGTGCGCGAGCCCCAGCGCTACCAGGGCCTCCCCATCCCGGCGGGCGGGGTGGTCGGCCTCGACGTCGGCGAGGACGTGACCCGCAAGGGCCACGTGTCGACGACCGTCCGGGCGCGGTCGGGGTCGCTGGTCGTCGAACGGCTGCAGTCGTTCGACGGCTCGTCCGGCTCCCGCATCCACGGCCTGTCGGTGGCGCTCGCGACCCCCGAGCCGCTGGAGGCCTGGGGCTTCGCCACGGGGGTCATCGGCGACGGCAACCGCGAGTGGATCGTCCTGTACAACCCCGGCGACGAGCGGGCGGAGGTCGACGTGAGCGTCCGCACGGCCGGCGAGTCGTCGCCCCCGCCGCCGTACGCCCTGACCGTCCGGGCCGGCGGCTACGAGGTGCTCGAGTACGGCGAGGACGACCGGGTCCCGCCCCGGAAGGGCCACGTCACGATCGTGCGGTCGAGCAACGGCGTGCCCATCGTGGCCGAGCGGGTGCTGTCGATTCCGGGCGCACCGGGCTGGCGCGAGCCCGACTCCGAGGCCACGGGCGGCGACATCTCGGCGACCACCGGGGCGGCGTTCGCCGACCGCGAGTGGGTGCTCGCCACACTCGGCCGCCGGGACGACGACGGCCGGGACCGCCTCGTCGCCTACAACCCGGACCCGGAGGAGACGGCGACGCTCGATGTGCGGGGCATCGTGGACGGTCGGATCGTGGAGCCGCCCGAGCGACTCGACATCGATGTCCCGCCGGGCGCGCGGGTCGAGGTCCGGCTGGACGGGCCGCTCGCCGCGGCCGGGGCCGCGATCCTCGCCGAGGCGGACCTCCCGCTCGTGGTCGAGCGCCTGGCCGCCTCGTCGGACCGCGTCGTGCAGACCGTGTCGCCGGGGATCATCGGCGGCGAGGGCCCGCTCGCACTGGCTGACGTCGACCTCGGCCTGACCCCCTAGCCGTGCAACGCCGTCCCGGGCGGCGAGGAGTACGGGTGGCCGGTGGTGGAGGCCCTACGGGGCCGGGGCGACGCCGTGGTCGCAGGCGGCGTCCGGGAGGGAGCCGGGCTCGCGCAGCTCGGCGACCGTGGCCCACAGGTCGGTGGCGGTGACCGGGCCCAGGAACCGGGCCCGCACCACGCCGGCGGCGTCGGCCACCACCAGGCCGGGGACGGCGGTCACGCCGTAGCGGGTGTGGAGTGCCTTGTCCTCCACGGCCTCGAGCCGCTGGACGGCCACGTCGTCGCTGGCCAGCATCATCGCCTTCTCCCACACGCTGGCGCAGGTGTGGCAGGTGGGCGAGGTGAACACCGCCACCAGCCACGGGGCCTCGGGCCGTGTGAAGTCGGCGCGGTCGAGCCGGTCGGGGAGCGTGTGGCCGGTCAACGTCGGGGCCGGCGGGCGACGACGGCGCTGCGCCACCACGGCGACGGCGACGGCCAGGGCGGTGAGGACGACGACGAGCACGATCCGGTCCACCCGGGCATGGTCGCGCAGCGGCCCGAAAAGGGGAATTGCGCCCCCGGAGGGGCGCAAATCCGTATCGATGACGACGGGTCGGCGGGCCGGGACGGCCCGGCGGCCTCAGGTCGGCGGGATCGGCGGCGGGTAGCTGGGCGACGTCCACGAGGAGTCGCCGCCGTTGCCCCCGTTGCCGCCCGCGTAGGGGGCCGAGGCAGGGGCAGGCGCATCGGCGGCGTCGGCGCCCGTCGAGGCGGGGCCGGACACGGGGCCCGAGCTTCCGTCGGCGGCCAGGTCGATCAGCCGGGTCACCTCGGCGCCGTCGATGGTCTCGTGCTCGAGCAGCGCCCGGGCCACGAGGTCGAGCCCGTGGCGGTTGGCCCGCAGCACATGGCGGCAGCGCTCCTCACCCTCGCGGAGGATGCGCTCGACCTCCTCGTCGATCACCCGGGCGGTCTCGTCGGAGTACTCGCGGGTGTGCATGAGGTCCTCGCCGAGGAAGACCTGGCCCTGCGAACCCCAGGCCATCGGCCCGACCCGCTGGGACATGCCCCACTCGCTGACCATCTTGCGGGCCAGCTCCGTGGAGCCGACGAGGTCGTTGTTGGCGCCGGTCGAGATGACCCCGAACACCAGCTCCTCGGCGATGCGGCCGCCCATGCGGACGACGAGGCTGTCCTCGATGTAGTCCTGCCGGTAGATGTGGCGCTCGTCCATCGGGAGCTGCTGGGTGAGGCCCAGCGCCATGCCCATGGGCAGGATCGTCACCTTGTGCACGGGGTCGGCGTTGGGCAGCACGGCGGCGGACACCGCGTGGCCGGCCTCGTGGTAGGCGATGACCTCCTTCTCGGCGTCGGAGAGCGCCATCGAGTCACGCCGCTGGCCCATGAGGACCCGGTCCCGGGCCTCCTCGAAGTCCTTCCGGCGGATGACGTCGGAGCCCGAGCGCACCGCGAACAGCGCCGCCTCGTTGACCAGGTTGGCGAGGTCGGCGCCGCTCATGCCCGGCGTGCCCCGGGCCACGACGTCGAGGTCGACGTCGGAGGACATCCGCTTGGACTTGCTGTGGACCTGGAGGATCTCCTTGCGCTCCTCGAGCTCGGGCAGCGGCACGACGACCTGGCGGTCGAAGCGGCCCGGGCGAAGGAGGGCGGAGTCGAGGATGTCGGGCCGGTTGGTGGCCGCCATCATCACGATGCCCTCGGTCGCCTCGAAGCCGTCCATCTCGGACAGCATCTGGTTGAGCGTCTGCTCGCGCTCGTCGTGGCCGCCGCCGAGGCCGGCGCCGCGCTTGCGGCCGATCGAGTCGATCTCGTC
>DATFOS010000109.1:0-20016 GCA_035265325.1 Acidimicrobiales bacterium | reverse complement strand
AACTCCTCGTCGGTGTCGTCGTCTGCCATCGAATCCCTTCGAGGGTGGGCCTTGCGCGGCCGGATGATAGGCACACCGCTGGAGGCGGCGGGAGTTGGTGGCGTCGGTGCCGGTGCCACCGTCGTCGCGCCGCCGGCCGGGCTGGCCATGGGCGTTCGTGGGGCGGTCAGGGTAGCGATGGCGGTGACCCTCCGTTGTGTGACACGGGTCACCGCCACAGAACGTGGACAGGGGGGCGGACCGGCCGCCGGATACCCGTCGCCGCCGCCGTTCAACCGCTCCGGCCGCTGGTTGCCGGCAGGGCGCCGCGAGGGTCTCCCGGCGGTCGGCGCGAGCGCCTCGGCGGGCGGGCCGGGACGCCTCAGTGCGACAGGCGGCGGAGCTCGGCGCGCTGCTCGGCGGCGAGCCGCTCGAGCGGCTGCTCGGCCGAGTGGTCGGCGTAGCGCATCGCCTCGGCGACGGCCGTGTGGCCGGCCTGTTCCGCGATGAGCCGGTGCATCTCTTGCGCCACCTTGCGGTAGGCGGGGTGCCCCTGCGGGGCGGACCGCAGCTCGATGAGGTGCATGGCCGAGCGGGCGTTGAGCTGCATGGCGTAGCGCACCCGGTAGGCCAGCGACACGGCGTACGGCGCCTGCGCCGGGAACCGCTCGGCCAGCGTGTCGTGCAGGGCAGCGGACCGGGCCATGACCTCGTCGAAGCGGTCGGCCAGCCCGGCGGCGTCGATGGCCTCGGGCCGGGTGTAGCCGTGGCGGGGCGAGAGCGGCTGCCACTCGATCGTGAGCATGCGGTGGCGCTGGAGGTCGCGGAAGGCGCCGTAGTCGGCCAGCACGTCGAACCGGTAGGACGGGCGCTCGAACGCCCGGCCGGGCCGGTGCCGGCGGTTGGCCCGCTCCCCGACGTAGGCCCGGACGACGGAGAGGCGCTCGTCGACGGTCATGGCCCGCACCCGGTCCTCGATCTCCGCCTCTGGCCGGTGCGTGTAGGGGTACAGCATCGACGCCACGAGCTTGAGCTCGGCATCGGGGTCGAACTCCACCAGCGACACCGACGGTTCGCCGGTCGTCGCCCCGAACGTGGCCGCCCCCGCCGGGCCGGCGTGGTCGGGGAACAGCGCCGCCGCCATCTCCTCCATCGCCGTGCGGGTAGTGGCGATGTAGGCGCTGGCGGCCACGCCGCGGTCGGTCACGTCGACGCGCTTGAGGAAGCTGGGGATCACCTTGCGGAGCTCGGTCAGCATGAGGTCCGCGTAGCTGCGGGCCTCGGCCAGCGGGTGCGCCCGCATGCGCAGCAGCAGGGCCTCGTAGGCCTGGCCGGAGCCGTAGATCCCCACGTTGGACAGCGAGGCGGCCGGCAGCAGCCCGCGCACCGTGTCGAGGGCCTTGGCCTTCACGGCCTGGCGGTGCACGAAGTCGCTGACGCCCGGTTCCTTCGGCGACCGGGCCCGGACGAACTCGACCATCTCGCCGGCCATCTCGGCGTAGGTGTCGAACACCCGGTCGAGGTCGCCGACGTAGCGCAGGCCGAGTGAGCTACCCAGCACGGCCGGGTCGCGGTGGTAGCGGTAACGCCCGCCCAGGCGCCCGTCGTAGGCGATGTAGCGGGTGGACTGCTCGAGGTACGACATGAGCCGCCCCCACTCGAGCACCTTGGTGAGCAGGTTGGATGCCTGCTCGCACGCCAGGTGGACGCCGCCGAGCTGGGCGACCGAGTCGTCGCCGTACTCGAAGAAGACCCTGTCGTAGAGCTCCTCGGCGCGCTGGAGGCCGATCGTGGCGTCGACCGAGGCGTCGCCCGAGATGTCGAGCTCGCCCACGAACTCGTCGAGGAACAGCCGCCGCAGGCTCTTGGGTGAGCGCGAGTAGCGGGCGAACAACGCGCCCTTCACCACCTCGGGCAGGTTCACCAAGGCGAACACCGGCCCGTCGAGGTTGGTGAAGTACCGCCGGAGGACGTCCGCCTCGGCGGGCGTGAACTCCTCGCCCACGTACACGGTCATAGGGCTGTTGATCGTAGGACGGGCGGGTACACGGCGGGCGGACCCTCGGCGCCCGCCCGCGGCGTGCGTCAGCCCTGGACGTCGCCCCCGCGAGCGGCCACGTCGGCCTCCCACTCGGCCCGCGCGACGTCCACCAGCCCGGGGTCCTGCCACAGGTCGGCGACCGTGAACGCCAGCGCCTTGGCCCCGTCGAGCACGGCCGCGTCGCCCTCGGGGCCGCCGGCGTAGGCGGCGAAGGCCGGCGTGTGGATCGACACGCCGGGCGGCGCCACCTGGATCATCGGGTGGATGGACGGGGCGGCGTAGCTCACGTTGCCCATGTCGGTGCTCCCCACGACCCGCCGGCCGGGCCCGGGCTCCTTGACCGTGCGGCCAAGGGCGGCGGCGTTGGCGGCGTAGCGCAGGCCGATGGCCCGGTTGTCGACCATGTCGGCGTAGGTCACGTCCTGCCACTCGACGGACAGCTCGCACCCGGCGGCGTCGGCCCCGCCCTGCAGGCAGGCGAGGAACCGCTCCTTGAGGACGGCCAAGCCGGCCAGCGTCGGCGAGCGGACCATCCACTCCGTCTGCGCCCGGGCCGGCACGATGTTCGGCTTGTCGCCGCCGTCGGTGAAGATCCCGTGGATCCGCTCGCCGTCGGCGATGTGCTGCCGGAGCGCGGCCACGGCGGTGTAGCCGAGCACGGCGGCGTCGAGGGCGTTGCGGCCCTGCTCGGGAAAGGCGGCGGCGTGAGCCGACTCCCCCGTGTAGGTGGCCCACATCTGCTGGACGGCGATGGCGTCCATGGCGGCCAGCTCGGCGTCGGCCGGGTGGACCATGAGGGCGGCGTCCAGCCCGCCGGCCACGCCGGCCTCCAGCATCTTGATCTTCCCGCCGCCGCCCTCCTCCGCGGGCGTGCCGAGGACGACGAGCCGGCCACCCAGCTCGCTCGCCAGGGCGGCGGCGGCGAGCCCCGCCCCGAGGCCGGCGGCGGCGATGACGTTGTGGCCGCAGGCGTGGCCGATCCCCGGGAGGGCGTCGTACTCGCAGATCACGGCGACGGTGGCGCCGCTTCCCTCCTCGCCGGCGCCGGCGTCGGCCCGGAACGCGGTGGGCAGGCCGCCGGCGTGGCGGGTGACGGCCAGGCCCTCGCCCTCCAGCACCTGCGTGAGGAGCTCGTGGGCGAAGTGCTCCTGGTAGTTGAGCTCGGGCCGGGCGTGGATCTGGTGCGAGACGTCCAGGAGCAGGTCACGCCTGCGGTCGACCTCGGCGGCCAGGCGCTGCTTGACGTCGCTCAGCTCGGACGGCTCCATCGGGCCACGCTACGGCCCCTGCCGGGGTGCCGGCGCCACCGGGAGACTGCGCCGACAGCCGCCGCCGTGGCTGGCCCAGCGGCCCGGCGCCGAAGGCGCCACGAGCGGGAAATCCGCGTCGTGCGACCTTTCGGGCGCTCCGGCGCCCGGGAAGCAGCCGTGCCTGTCCGCGCTCTCTCAGTCGGGGTGGCGCAGGACGACCTTGCCGAGCTGGGCGCCGTCCCGCAGGCGTTCGAGCGCCTTGGGGTAGTCGGCCAGGTCGTGGACGTCGTCGACGTGGACGTCGAGGCCCTGGTCGACCAGGCGGGTGACCTCGGCGAACTCCTGGTACGAGCCCATGGTCGAGCCGATGAGCTCGATCTGCTTGAAGAACAGGCGGGGCAGGTTCAGCTCGACCTTCTGGCCGGAGGTGCCGCCGCACACGACCAGCCGGCCGCCGGGCTTGAGCGCCTTCACCGAGCGGTCCCAGGTGGCCGGCCCGACGGACTCGACCACGACCTCGACCCGCACCGGCCAGTCCTCGCCCGAGTCGAACGCCCCGACGGCGCCCAGCTCGAGGGACCGGCGCCGCTTGGCCTCGTCACGCGAGGTGGCGTAGACGGTGGCGCCGAGGCGCTTGGACAGGGCCAGGGCGGCGGCGCTCACGCCGCCACCGATGCCGACGATCAAGACGTGCTCGCCGGCCGTGAGCCGGGCCCGGCGCAGCATCCGCCAGGCGGTCAGCGTGGCGAGCGGGTAGGCGGCGCACTCCTCCCAGCTGCGGCCGACCGGGCGGCGCAGGACGTTGCGGGCCGGCACGACGACCAGCTCGCCGTGGCCGCCCCAGCGGTGCTCGCCCACGATCTGGAAGCCCCGGCCCATCGGCGAGTCGTTGCCCAGCTCGACGATCGCCTCGACCGGCGAGACGGCCGGGTTGACCACGACCTCGTCGCCGACGCGCACGCCGTCGACCTCGGCGCCGACGGACTCGACGACGCCGGCGACGTCGCAGCCGGGCACGTGGGGCAGGTGGGGCCGGGGCTGGCCGCGGGTGACCCACAGGTCCATGTGGTTGAGGGCCGAGGCCACGGGCCGGACCCGCACGTCGTCGGGCCCGACCGGCGGGTCCGCCACCTCGCCGGAGCGGTAGCTGCCGGGCGACTCGTCCAGGATCCAGGCCTGCATGCGGCCGAGACTACGGGCGGGCCCGCTCGCCGGTCACACTGCGCAGGTGAGGGCGTCGGGCTCGACCCGGACCGACAGCCGCCGCGCCTCCCCGACCCGCTCGCCGTCGAGCCACACGGGGGTGGGGCGGTCGAATTCGAGCTGGACCGCCGGCACCCGGCGCGCCTCGATCGCCGGGTGCGGCACGTGGCCGCCGGTGGGCAGTCGGCGCCGGGCGGTGAGCCGGTCGCGCAGCGACATCGACGCCCGTACGTCGAGCACGTCGAGGCGGCCGTCGTTGGGATGGCTGCGGGGGGCGACGTCCCAGGAGCCGAGGAATTCGGCGTTCATGGCCGTCACCACCCGGCCCGTCCACCACGACCGCCGGGCCACGAGGTGCGCCACGAACCAGTGCTGGCGCCCGTCGATCAGGACCGAGCCCAGGTCCACGGGCGCCACCAGGCCCTCGCCCCGCGCCAACCGCCCCTCGTCACCCCGCCCGCCCATCGTGTGGCACAGGTCGCCGCCCAGCAGCGCCAGCGGCGGGACCGGTTCGCCCGCTCGCCGGGCCGCCTCGACCACCCGGCGGGCGGCGGCGTCGGACGCCACGGTCACGGCTCCGGCGGGGAGGGCGCCGACCGCGCCCCAGGCCTCCCCCTTCCGGATCGTCACGCCGGGACCCTCCTGCCGTCCCTGGGTCGCCGCATCTCCCAAATTGCGCACCTGAGCCCGCTATATGCGGGCGGAGGTGCGCAATTTGGCCCCCTCGGGGGTGGCGCCTTCCCGGTCACGCCGGTTCGACGTGGACGGCCGAGCCGGACGGCGGGGCGTCTGCCTCGGGCTCGCCCACGCCGGTGGTGTCGCCCACGATCTCGTCGAGCGTCGAGGACACCGACACGACGCCCCGGTGGATCGCCTCGGCCGCCCGCCCGGCGTTGCGGGCCGTCGCGTCGTCCGGCGCCACGTCGCCGACCTGCCGCAGCAGGTCGAGCAGCGTGCGGATGTTGCGGACGAAGTCGCCGCCGGAGAGCTCCTCGTCGCCCAGCACGTCGGCCAGCGGCTCGCCGGCCGCCCAGGCGTGGGCCATCGCCGCGAAGCCGGGGTCGGGCATGCGGGTCGGCGGGAGGCCGGCCTCGTCCTCGTCGGCGCGCAGGTCGTCGGCCAGCTGCTCGAGGCCGCCCCACCGCAGCCGCACGAGCCGGGACGGGAACTGCGGCGGCGGTGCGGGGCCGGGCCCGCGGTGCTCGTAGCTGAAGCACGACACCAGGGCGGCCAGCTCGGCGGGGTCGAGCCCGTCGAGCACGCCGGACGCCATCGCCTCCGCCACCAGCAGGTCGGACTCGTGGTACGTGCGGATCAGCACCTTCCCCCGGCCGGTGAGCGCCCAGCCGTCGAGGTAGCCCCAGGCCTCCAGCAGCTGCAGGACCTTCTCGAATCGCCGGGCGAGCGACTCGGTACGCGAGCGGACGTCGCGCTGCATCCCCTGCATCTCCCGGCGCGCCCGGCCCAGCTGCGCCAGCGCCCGGGTGTGGCGGTCGCGGTCGGGGCAGTCGTGGACCGGGTGCTCGGCCAGCAGCCGTTGGGCCTCGCGGGCGGCCTCGGCCACCTCGCCGGCACCACGGCCGCCGGGCCGCGGCGGCCGAGCGGCGGGACGGGCGCGGCGCAGCAGGTCGGCCACCTCGCTCTGGAACGCCCGGTTGTTGGGGGCGTAGGGCTTGGGCAGCTCGATGCGCCCCAGCCGGACGGGTACGTCGAGCACCTCCTCCAGCGGGAGGGACACGAGCGTGCCGTCGGCCTCGATGCCGCGGAGCCGGACCGCCCCGCCCTTGCGGAACGCCACCGACAGCACGGCCATCTTCCGCCCGCCGATCTCGACGATGTCGCCCGGCCCCAGCCGGGACAGGGCGAACTCGACCTCGTCGCGTGCCGGCCGGGTCAGCGCCCGGGCCTCGGCCGCCTCCTGGCGCAGGCGCTGGTACTCCTCGAGGTCGCCCCGGTCGCACGTGGCCTCGGCGGTGAGGCGGTCGATGCGCTCCTGCTGGCGCTCGATGCGGGCCTCGACCAGCGTCACGGCCCGGTCGGCCTGGAACTGGGCGAAGGACAGGTTCAGCAGGTGGCGGGCCTGGCCGGGCTCGTAGCGGGCCACCAGGTTGGCGGCCATGTTGTACGTCGGCCGGAACGCGGAGCGCAGCCCGTAGGTGCGGCTGCCGGCCAGGTCGGCGACCTGCTCGAACGCCGCGAACGGCGACCACAGCACGACGGCGTAGCCCAACTCGTCGATGCCGCGGCGCCCTGCCCGGCCCGTGAGCTGGGTGTACTCCCCCGGCGTGAGGAAGGCGCGGCTCTCGCCGTCGAACTTCGTCATGCGCTCGATGACGACCGAACGCGCCGGCATGTTGACCCCGAGCGCCAACGTCTCGGTGGCGAAGACGGCCTTCACCAGGCCCTCGACGAAGCACGCCTCGACCGTCTCCTTGAACGGCGGGACCATGCCGGCGTGGTGGGCGGCCAGGCCGGCCTCCAGGGCGGCCGACCAGCGCTCGAAGCGCAGGACGTCGAGGTCGTCGTCGGTCAACGACCCCGTCCGCTCGGCGATGATCTCGCGGATGCGGGCCCGCTCGTCGGGAGTGGTCAGCCGCAGCCCGGCGTCGAGGCACGACTGCACGGCCTCGTCGCATGCCGCCCGGCTGAAGATGAAGTACAGCGCCGGGAGCATGTCGCGGTCGTCGAGCTGGGCGATGACGTCGACCCGGCGCGGCGTGAAGAAGCGCTTGCGGGGACGGCGCTGGCCGCGGCGCGGCCCCCGGCCCCGCGCCAGGTCGTTGTCGAGCCGGCTCGCCTCGGGGTTGGGCCGCCCGTCGACCAGGATCGGCAGCAGGTGCGGCTGCTCGCTCTGGCGGTCGCCGGCCATGTAGAGGTGGCGCAGCTCGACCGGACGGTCCTCCTCGAGGACCAGGGCGGTCGGCCCCCGCACGGTGGTCAGCCACTCGGCCACCTCGTCGGCGTTGGACACCGTCGCCGACAGGCACACCAGCCGCACCTCGGGCGCCAGGTGGATGATCACCTCCTCCCACACGGGGCCGCGGTAGGTGTCCTGCAGGTAGTGGACCTCGTCGAGCACCACGAACTGGAGCCCCTCGAGGGCGTTCGACCGGGCGTAGATCATGTTCCGCAGGACCTCGGTGGTCATGACCACCACCGGGGCGTCGCCGTTGATGCTGTTGTCGCCCGTCAGCAGGCCCACCCGCTCGGCGCCGTGGCGGCGGGCGAGGTCGGCGAACTTCTGGTTGGACAGGGCTTTGATCGGCGTCGTGTAGAAGGCCTTGCCCCCGCCGGCCAGGGCCGCGGCCACGGCGTGCTCGGCGACGACGGTCTTGCCCGCCCCCGTCGGGGCGGCGACGAGCACGGAGTCGCCGCCGTCGATGGCGGCGACGGCCCGCCGCTGGAACGGGTCGAGCTCGAACGTCGGGGTGGCCGTCACCCCGCCGGACCGGCCACCTCGGCGGCCTCGGCCGCGGCCCGCCGCTTCTCGATGAGCGAGCCGATGCGCAGCGCGATCTCGTAGAAGAGGATCATCGGGAGCGACAGGGCGAGCATCGAGTAGGGGTCGCCGGACGGCGTGATGAGCGCCACCACCACGGTGATGATGACGAACGCCATGCGCCGGCCGCGCCGCAACATGTCGACCTCGAGGACGCCGGCCATGATCAGGAACAGCAGCAGGATCGGGAACTCGAACCCGATGCCGAACGCCAGCATCATGTAGGTGACCAGCCGGAAGTAGCGATTGGGCGAGTAGAACTGCTCGAGGTTGTCGCCGCCGATGTCGGCCAGGAACTCGAGCGCCATCGGCATCGTGGCGTAGGCGATGCCGGCCCCCAGCACGAACAGCGTGACCGCCGAGGCGACGAAAGGGATGGCGTAGCGCTTCTCGTTGGCGTATAGGCCCGGGGCGACGAAGCGCCACAGCTGCCACAGGATGACGGGCATGGCCAGGGCGATGCCGCCGTAGCCGGCCACCCGCATGCGCACGCCGAAGCCCTCGAGCGGGTCGGTCTGCAGCAGCCGGCAGTCGTCGCTCGTGGCGCAGTAGGGCGAGACCAGGAAGTCGAAGATCGGGTCGTAGAAGATGAAGACGACCAGCATGCCGATGCCGACGGCGACCACGGAGATGATCAGCCGCTTGCGCAGCTCGGTGAGGTGCTCGACGAGGGTCATCTGACCCCCTTCGGCCTCCGCGTCGCTGGGGAGGGACTCGGTGCTCACGGCGTGGTGTCGGCCTCGGGTGGCGGGGAGGGCGTCGGTCTCGCCGCCGGTTCGGAGCCCGGCGCCGGGCCGGATGGCGCCGAACCGGATGCCGGCGGACCGGACGGCGCCGCCGGCGGGTCGGCGGCCGCCGGGGCCGGGGCCGGGGCCGGGGCGGGATCGGCCAGGATCTGGTCGAGGGCCTCGGCGACCTCGGGGGCCACCTCGTCCGCGGCGTGGTGGCCGTTGGCGTTGCCGTTGCCGTTCGTGCTGCCGTTGGCGCCGGGCGGGGGCACGGCGGTGGCCGACGGGCCGCGGTCGGCCTCGGCCATCGTGGTGGCGGGACGGGCCGCCTCGGCGGCCTCGACGGGCTCGGGGACGAGGTCGTCGCGGGCGTCGGACGAGGAGTTCAGCTCCTCGACGGCCGCCGCCAGCGGCGCGGACTCGCGCCGGCGCGCCGTGGCCTTGGACGAGGGGGTGTCGGCCTCGGCGTCCTTGAAGGCGTCGCGGACCTCGCTCTGGAAGCCGGTCGAGAGGCGGCGGACCTCGCCGACCACCTTGCCGACCGTGCGGGCCGCCTCGGGGAGCCGGCTGGGCCCGAGGACGATCAGCGCGATCAGGGCGATGACGAGCGCTTCACCGCCACCGAGGTTGAACATGGGGCCGAGTGTAGAGGGGTCCTGTGCCAGCGTCGGGGCCCCGGGACGGCGGTCGGCGGGGTTCAGCCGCCGTCGGCCCGCCCGTCACCGTCCGCGTCCCCGTCCGGCGGCACGGCGTGGCGCTCGCGGAACGCCGCCACCCGAGCGTCGGTCTCGCGCACCGACGCCCGCAGCGCCGCCAGCGACCAGCGCAGCTCGCTCAGCCGAGCCACCTCGCGGGCGAGCTGGCGGCCGGCGTCCTCCAGCGCCCGGGCCCGGGCGGCGACCACGCCGGCGGCGATGGCGGCGGCGACGACGGGGATGGTCCAGACGAGGCCCACGGTCGGCCACGGTAACCCGGCGGCGCGGCCGGCCCCGCCCGGCGGGTGGTCGGCGGGTGCTTGGGCCCGGCGGGGGCGGGACGACATGATGGCGATCCGCATGGCCACCCGCCTCCCCGCCCACCGCCGGCCGCCGATCGCGTTCGCCCACCGCGGCGCCCGGGCGCACGCCCCCGAGAACACGCTGGACGCGTTCGCGCTGGCGCTCCGTCTCGGCGCCACCGGGCTGGAGAGCGACGTGTGGCTCACCGCCGACGGCGAGGCCGTGCTCGACCACGACGGCCTCGTGGGCCGCCGCATGGGCCGGCGGCGCCGCATCGCCGAGGTCGAGCGCTCCGCGCTGCCGGCGCACATGCCGACGCTCGACGACCTCTACGCCACCTGCGGGACCGACTTCGAGCTCTCGCTGGACGTGAAGGACCCGGCCGCCACCGAGCGGGTCCTCGCCGTGGCTCGGGTGGCCGGCGGCGGGGCGCTCGGCCGGCTGTGGCTCTGCCACCCGGACTGGAAGGTCGTGGCCGGCTGGCGCGACGCGAGCGACGAGGTCCGCCTGGTCGACTCCACCCGCCTCGGCAAGATCAAGGAGGGGCCGGAGCGCCGGGCGGCGGCCCTGGCCAAGGTGGGGATCGACGCCGTCAACATGCACAACGTCGACTGGACCGGCGGGCTGGTCACGCTCTTCCACCGCTTCGACGTGCTGGCGTTCGCCTGGGACGCCCAGCTGCCCCGGGTCCTGGGCGAGCTGCTCGACATGGGCATCGACGCGGTCTACAGCGACCACGTCGACCGCATGGTCGACGCCCTGCGGGTCGCCTACCCCGACCCGGCCTGACCCCGCTACAACCAGCCGATGTCGCCGAGCGGCAGGACGCGGACGAAGGCGCGGCCGACGATCGTGTCCTCCGAGATCGGCCCGAAGACGCGGCTGTCCTCGCTGTTGGCGCGGTTGTCGCCCATGACGAAGACGTGGCCCTCGGGGATCTCCAGCCGGGGCAGGTTCTCGGTGGCCGTGCCCGTCTCGAGGTAGCCCGACTCGTCGACGCGCTCGCCGTTGACGTACACGAGGCCGTTGCGGCCCTCGATGACGTCGCCCTCGACGGCGATGACGCGCTTGATCAGGTCGTTGATGCCGTCGTCGGCGGCCACCGAGCGGGGCCGCTCGAACACGATGACGTCGCCGCGGCTCACGTCGCCGAACCGGTACGACAGCTTGTTGACCAGGACCCGGTCCTCGACGTTCAGTGTCGGGACCATCGACGGCGACGGGATCCAGAACGCCTGGATGAAGAACATCTCGACGACGAAGGCGATGAGGACGCCGCCGCCGATGACGGCCGCCCACTCGAGGAGCGTGCGGGCGGTGCTGCGCGGGCGGCCCTTGCGACGGCGTCGCCGGTGCGGTTCGTCGTCGTCGAGGGCCACCCGGCGCGACTCGCCCGTGTCGATGGGCGGCTCGGGCTCGTCGAGGGGCGTCCGCTCGAACGGGGCGCCGGCGTACGGGCCCGTCCGGCCGTAGGCGCCACCGGCGCCGTTGCGGTTGCCGTTGCCCGAGTACGGGCCGGCGGGGACACCGGGGTCACCGGGGACCGGGTGGCCGCCGGGCGGGGTGCCGGGGGCACCGGCGGGCGGCGGCCCGGTGACGGCGCCGGACAGCGACGCCCCGTACTCGGGCACGGGACGGCGGCCGTCGGTCGGGGCGCCGGGCTGGGACCGGGCAGAGGCCGGACGCGCCAGGTGCCGCGGGCCGGGCGTGGGCTGTCGGTCGGCTCCGCCGGCCGGAGGTCGGGTCACAGGGTCGCTTCTCCGCTGCCGCGCCGGGCGAGGTCGGGGGACGGGACGGTCGCGCACGGCAGGGTCGAGGCTAGCGCGCCGACGCGTGCTCTCAGTGTTGCTCCCGGTACCGGGCGAGCAGTCGCCGGGCCGCGTCGGCGCCGGCGTGGCGGAGCCCCTCGTCGTCGGCGTCGACCACGCGGGCGTCCGGGCCGAGCCGGACGAGGAGCCGTTCCAGCCAGGGCTTGGCCGACACGGCGAGCCGGACACGCAGGCCACCGTCCTCCCGCTCCTCCACCTGCTCGACCGGGTACGTCTCGACCACCCAGCGGGCGGCCGGCGCCAGCTCGAGCGTCACGCGAGGCACCTCGGGGCCGGGGGTGAACACCTCGGTGCCGTGGGGACGCGTACCCGTCCCCGCGGTCGCCGGCGGGACGAACGTGGCGTCGAGCAGGTCGGCGCCGTAGATCCGGTCGACGCGGAACAGGCGCTCGCCCCCGGCCTGGTGGCAGAACGCCCGCAGGTACCAGGCGCCCTCCTCCGCGAAGACGCCGTAGGCGTCGACGTCGCGCAGGCTGCGCTGGTCACGGCCGTAGGCGTAGTAGTCGATGCGGGCGCGGCGCCGCTCGGACACGGCCGTCCGCAGCGTGTCGAGCAGGCCCGGCGGGGTGTTGCCGAGGGCGACGGACACGGCCTCGTCCGGGTCGACGTCGAGGACCGCCGCCACCTTGTCCAGCGCCGTTGCCAGCGGGCCGGCTGCGTCGGCGCCGGGCAGGTCGCGCCAGGCCGCCCCCGCCGCCACCAGGGCGAGGCCCTGCTCGGGCGTGAGGCGCAGGGGCCGGGCGAACACGTCGGCGAAGCGCAGCCACACGCGGTCACCCTCGATCGTGACGTCGATGAGCGTGTCCGGCGTGTACGGCGGCAGCCCCACGAGGGGGATGACCTGGAGGTCGTCGAGCAGCTGCTTGCGGCTCATGCCGAAGCGCTCGCACACCTCGGCGATGCGGGGACCGTCCTGCCCGGCGATCCACGGCACGACCGTGAGCAGGCGGAGGAACCGGTCGGACGCGGTGGTCCGGTGGACGGGCGCCGGTGCCTCGGCGGCGGCCCCACCGGCCGGGTCGCTCACGCCGCCGTCCCGGAGCCGGCCAGGGCGCCGAGCCAGCGCACGACGTCGGCGCGCACCTCGGGTGGCGCGAGCACTTCCGCGTGTTCGAGGAACGTCAGCACGAACGACCGGAAGTTGTCGCGGTTGGTGACGGTCATCGTGACGACGACGGCGCCGTCGGGCCGCTCCTCCACGACCGCCTCACGTCCCAGGTGCTGGGCGACCCAGGGGGCCTGCGGGGCGTCCACCAGGACCAGTGCCTCGATCGGGTCGCCCTCCCCCAGCTGCCACGGCTCGAGCTGGCCGCCGGGCACGCTGGTCGACGGGCGCTCGAACCGGGGGCCCGCCAGCGCCTCGATGCGGGACTCGAACCGGTCGAGCCGGTACAGCCGCTCGGCCGCCCGGAGGTGGTCGAACCCGCTCAGGTACCAGCGGCCCCGGCGGTAGTCGAGGCGGTAGGGATCGACGGTGCGGTCCTCGCCCCGGTAGGCGAAGCGGACCGGCGTCTGGCTGGCGATCGCACCGAACAGCGGGCCGAGGTCGGGCGCGCCGGGCAGGGCGGCCACCGCGAGGCCGGGACCACCGCCGAGCCCGGCCGGACCGTCGGGGCCGTCGGGGCCCGCTGTGTCGCCCACCAGGCCGCCCAGCTTGAGCAGGCCCTCGTCGGCCGAGCTGCCGACCCCCTCCAGCCGCACGACGGTCGACGCCAGGCGGAGCGCGGCCAGCTCCTCCGGCGTGAGGCCGGGGTCGCGCAGGTAGTAGCGGTCCTTCGGGATGCGGTAGCCGTCGACCGGGTGCGCCGTACCGGGCACCTCGGCGACCTCGAGGGGGAAGCCCATGGCCCGCAGGGCGTCCTTGTCGCGTTCGAACGCCCGGCGGAAGGCGGCGAGGTCGGGTGGGTACGCCTCGATGCGGTCGCGGATCTCCTGGGCGGAGAGCGGACGCGGCGTGTTCAGCAGCAGCGCGGTGAGGTTGAGGAGGCGCTCCAGCTTGGCGGCCGACATCGGGGCCGATCGTACCGGTGGGCCGGGACGGCCCCGGCCCGCCGTCGCCGAGCGGTCACTCCCCCAGCAGGCCCACCGCCCACACCGCGGCGGCGCCGGCGGCCTCGTAGAACAGCGGGTCCTCGTCGGGACCCCGGCCCATGGACGTCACCAGCAGCCCCATCCCCGCCAGCACGGCGGGCACGTCCGGCACGTCGACGACGGCGAGCGCCGCGCCCTCCAGCACCCCGTCGTCCGCCACCGACGCCGGCACGGGAACGCTCGGGACCGAGCGGACCAGCCGCAGCGCCGTCCCCACGTGGTGGCTCACGCCCCGGTGGCGCTCGCGGACGTCGGCGGCGGAGGCCCGGACGCACAGCCCGGGCCGCCCGCCCAGCGCCTCGGCGGCGTCGAGCACGGCGGCGACCTCGACCGACGTGGTGCCGAGCGCCGAGCCCGTCCCGACGACGCCGGGGCCCATGCCCACGACGGCCACGTCGGCGCCCGCGACGTGCCGGGCCAGCGCCAGGGCGGAGGGGACGGACACGGCCTCCATGTCTCCCCCGAAGGCCTGCCCGGCAGTGATCGTGGTGTCGAGGACCTTCGCCTCCCGCAGCCGGAACACCATGTCGGACAGCGCGAGGGGCAGCGCGGCGCCGTCGGTCATCACGTAGGCGATCGAGGCCTCGGGCCGCAGGTGGCGGAGCAGGGCGGCGACGACGGCGACCTGGCTGTGGAGCGAGCAGGCCACGACCGGCAGGCCGGTGAGGCCGGTGGGGAGGTCGGGGTGGTCCTCCTCGGCGGCGCCGGTGTCGGCCTGGAGGCTCGTGTAGCGCAGCTTCATGATGTGCCCGGGCCCCGGCTGCGACCAGGACTCGCGCGCCAGGTTCCAGTGAACGACGTGCCAGCCGCCGGTGCCGAGCCCGAGCCCGACGGCGGTGGTGTTGAGGACGACCCGGTCCCCCACCGCCACGGTCCCCACCAGGTCGGTGAGCACGTAGGCCCGGCCCTCGTCGGTGGCGACCCGTTGCAGCCCCGGCCGCTCGGCGAGCACCTCGGAGACGGTCGCGGTCACGTACGCCGGCACCCCGGCGACGCTAGCGGCCGCCCGCGGGTGGGCCGGCCGTGGCCGGTCGGCGAGGGCCGGCCGCTACAGGCTGGCGATCAGGCGCTCGACCCGCTCGTCGCGGGCCTTGAACGGGTCCTTGCACAGGACCGTGCGCTGCGCCTGGTCGTTGAGCTTCAGGTGCACCCAGTCGACCGTGTAGTCGCGCTTGCGCTCCTTGGCCCGGCGGATGAACTCGCCGCGCAGCCGCGCCCGGGTCGTCTGCGGCGGGGTCTCGACGGCGTCGTCGATGGCCTCGTCGGTGGTGACCCGGTCGACCATCCCCCGGTCCTGAAGCTTGTAGAAGAGGCCGCGCTCGCGGTTGATGTCGTGGTACTGCAGGTCGATCAGCGACACGCGGGGATGCGAGAGCGGCAGGTCGTGCTTGGCGCAGTAGCTCTCGATGAGCTTGTGCTTGATGACCCAGTCGACCTCCCGGTCGAGGCTGAACGGGTCGTGCTCGAGCCCGTCGAGGCAGTGCTCCCACATCTCCATCGCCCGCATCTCGAGCGGGGTCAGGCCGCGGGTCTCGGCGTAGCGCTGGGCCCGGCCGAGGTACTCGCGCTGGATGTCGAGGGCGGACGCCTCGCGCCCGTTGGCCAGACGGACGGTCCGCTTCCCGGTCAGGTCGTGGCTGATCTCGCGGATGGCCCGGATCGGGTTCTCCAGCGTCATGTCCCGCAGCACGAACGACGGGTCCTCCAACATGCGCAGGAGGATCGACGTGGCCCCGACCTTGAGGAACGTGGCGTACTCGCTCATGTTCGAGTCGCCGACGATCACGTGGAGCCGCCGGTAGCGCTCGGCGTCGGCGTGGGGCTCGTCGCGGGTGTTGATGATCGGCCGGCTGCGGGTCGTCGCCGAGCTCACGCCCTCCCAGATGTGCTCGGCCCGCTGGGCGATGCAGAACATGGCGCCCCGGGCCGTCTGGAGGACCTTGCCGGCGCCGGCGTAGATCTGCCGCGACACGAAGAACGGGATCAGGACCTCGGCGTAGTGGCTGAAGTCGTCGCGCCGGGAGGTCAGGTAGTTCTCGTGGCAGCCGTAGGAGTTGCCGGCCGAATCGGTGTTGTTCTTGAACAGGTAGATGACGCCGCGGATGCCCTCTTCCCGCAGCCGCTGCTCGGCCGCCACCAGCAGCTGCTCGAGGATGCGCTCGCCGGCCTTGTCGTGCGTGACCAGGTCGAGGATCGAGTCGCACTCGGGCGTGGCGTACTCGGGGTGGCTGCCGACGTCGAGGTAGAGCCGGGCACCGTTCGCGAGGAACACGTTCGACGAGCGACCCCACGACACCACGCGCCGGAACAGGTAGCGGGCGACCTCGTCCGGGCTCAGCCGTCGCTGCCCACGCAGCGTGCAGGTGACGCCGTACTCGTTCTCGAGGCCGAAGATGCGCCGCTCCACGGGGGCAACCTATCGCTGTACCGCAGCCCGCAGGCCCATGACCGCGCATCGTCATCCGGGCGTGACGATCACGTTCGGAACCGGCCTGCTCACCGCCCCGGCCCGATACCGTCGCGCGCATGGCCGACGGACGGATGGTGCGAGTGACCACCGTCACGAACCCCACGACGGCGCGGATCCTCGCCGCTCAGCTCGGCGCCGAGGGCATCGTCTGGCAGCTGCGCGGGGGCGGGACCGACAGCCTCTACCCCTTCGGCCCCGTCGAGTTGCTGGTCGACGAGGACGACATCGAGGCGGCGCAGGAACTCGTCGCGGGCGCCACGGTCGACGAGGTCGAGTGGCGGACGTCGGGGCGCAAGGCGCAGCGGCGCCTGTGGGCGATCGCCGCCGTCCTGCTGGCCGTGCTGGCCGTCGCCACGTTCGGCCGCTTCGCCGCCATGGCGCTGTAGCCGACCGCCGGGCGTCGATTGCCACACAGGGTCGCGGGAAGCCGCGGTCCATGACGACGTTCGGTTACACGCTGATGAGCGAGGAGCACGGCCCCAAGGAGTTGGTGGACATCGCCCGCACGTCGGAGGAGGCCGGGTTCGACTTCCTCGTCTCCTCCGACCACTATCACCCCTGGGTGCCCGAGCAGCAGCACTCCCCCTACGCCTGGTCCGTGCTCGGCGCGGTCGCCGCGGTGACCGAGCGGATCGAGCTGGCGACGCTCGTGACCTGCCCCATCATCCGGTACCACCCGGCCGTCGTCGCCCAGAAGGCGGCCACGATCGGCCTGCTCAGCGACGGGCGTTTCACGCTCGGCCTCGGCAGCGGCGAGCGGCTCAACGAGCACGTCGTCGGCCAGGGCTGGCCGGCGGCCGACACCCGCCAGGAGATGCTGGCCGAGGCGATCGACATCATCCGCCTCCTGTGGGAGGGCGGCTACCAGAGCTACAAGGGCGAGTACTTCACGGTCGAGGACGCCCGCGTGTTCGACCTGCCCGAGCGGCCGGTCCCGATCGGCATCGCCGCGAGCGGGGCGCAGTCGGCCCGGCTCGCCGCCGAGTACGGCGACGCCCTGATCGCCACCGAGGCCGACGCCTCGATCGTCGACGCCTTCGCCCAGGCCGGGGGCGACGCCGACGCGACCTGGACCCAGATCCCGGTGTGCTGGGGCGAGGACGCCGAGAAGGCGCTCGAGGACGCCCACCGGCAGTTCCGCTGGTCGGCCCTGGGATGGAAGGTGCAGGCCGAGCTGCCCAACCCGGTCAACTTCGACGCGGCCTCGGCCCAGGTCCGCCCCGAGGACCTCGCGTCGAGCATCCCCACGGGGCCGGACCCCGAGCCGTACGTACAGGCGGTGGCGAAGTTCCGGGACGCCGGCTTCAACCGCATCTGCTTCGTCCAGATCGGCGACGACCAGGACGGCTTCTTCGGGTTCTGGAACCGCGAGCTGCAGGGCGCGCTCGCCGGCGACTAGCTACTCGGCGTCGTCCCCGCTGCCGTTCTCGCCCGGCTCACCCTCGTCGGAGCCGCCGCTCTCGGCGGGGGTGGTCCCGCGCTCGAGCACCTCCGCCACCTTGGCGTGCGACAGGCGCTGGAACGCCCGCCGCCCGTTCGAGCGGGCCAGCACGGCGACCTCGAGCTCGTCGGGGGCGATGGTGCGGTCGCCGCCGAGCGCCCGAACCGCGGCGCGCAGGGCGTCGGCCAGCGACATGCCCGCCTGGTACGAGGTCTTGAGCCGGTCGGAGATGGCCTCGGCCTCGCCGCCGAGCGCGGTGAAGCCGGTCTCGTCGACCACCGTGCCGTCGTAGAGGATGTGGAACAACCGGTCGCCCGAGGCCGTGTCGCCGACCTCGGCCACGAGGATCTCCACCTCCATCGGCTTCACCTCGTGGGTGAAGACGTCGCCCAGCATCTGTGCGTAGGCGTTGGCCAGGCTCTGGGCGTCGACGTCCTCGCGGGAGAACGAGTAGCCCTTGAGGTCGGCGTGGCGAACGCCGGCGATGCGCAGCCGGTCGTACTCGTTGTAGCGACCGGCGCCGGCGAAGGCGATGCGGTCGTAGATCTCGCTGACCTTGCGCAGCGTCGCCGAGGAGTTCTCGGCGCAGATGAGGATGCCGTCGTCGTAGAGCAGGGCGGACAGGGCACGGCCACGCGCGATGCCCTTGCGCGCGAAGTCGGCCTTGTCCTTCATCCACTGCTCGGGGGCGACGTAGAACGGCATGCTCATGCGAAGCGCCCTCCGGCGATCGTCTTGGCGGTGGTGGTCGAGTCGGTGGTGGCCATGCGGTCGACGAGGGCCCGGAAGCGCTCGGCCACCTCGTCGTCGCTCAGCCGGGAGAAGCCCTCGTCGGTGATCGTGGCGATGACCGGGTAGATGCCGCGCACCGGGTCGGGGCCGCCGGTCGCCGAGTCCTCGTCGGCGGCCTGGAACAGTGCCTGGATGGCGAGGTCCGTCGCGTCACTGCGGTCGAGTTCGCGCCGGTACCCGAGCTTGATGACCGTGCCGGCGTGGAGGCTGCCCGAGCCCGTGGCGGCGAAGTCCTGCTCCTCGTAGCGGCCGCCGGTCACGTCGTACTCGAACAGCCGGCCGAGGCCCCGGCGGGTGTCGTAGCCGGCGAACAGCGGCACCACCGCCAGGCCCTGCATGGCGGCCGGGAGGTGGTTGCGGACCATCTGGCCGAGCTGGTTGGCCTTGCCCTCGAGGGAGAGGGCGGCGTTCTCGACCTTCTCGTAGTGCTCGAGCTGGAGCTGGAACAGCTTCACCATCTCGAGGGCGGGGCCGGCGGCGCCCGCGATCGCCACGCCGGAGTGCCGATCGGCGGGGAACACCTTCTCCATCGTGCGATGGCTGATCAGGTTCCCGCTGGTGGCCCGGCGGTCACCCGCCATGACCACACCGTCGGCGTAACGGATGGCGACGACCGTCGTGCCGTGAGGAGCGTCGACCCGGGTGCCGGGCGGCAACTCACCCCAGCCGGAGGGCTGGCCCGAGCGGCGCAGCACCTCGAAGAACGACGGGCCCGGATCGTCGTCGGCGCGGTAGAACGGCAGTGTCACGAGGTCGGAGGCTACCCGGTGGGGGGCGAGGCCCCCCCACCATCCCCCCAGCCGCGAAACCGCCCCTCGCAACACTGCGAGGGGCGCTGAGAAAGCCCTGATCAGCCCTTCAGGCCGAGCGCCCGATTGCGGCTTGGGGTTGTGTTCGGGGCGCAGCCCCCCGAGGGGGCCTACTCGCCGCCCTTCTGCACGTAGGACTTGACGAAGTCTTCTGCGTTGGACTCGAGGACATCGTCGATCTCGTCAAGTAGGTCGTCGAGTTCGGCCTTGATCTTCTCACCTTGCTCGGAAGTGGCGGGCGTCTCTTCGACGACCTCGTCCTCGCGAGCAGGGGCGGGCTTCTTCTTCAGCTCTCGCTCAGCCATCTCCCCTGACCTCCTTCCTCAACTACTGGCCCAGACGTTCCAACAGTTCTGCAGGACTCTCGCACTCCTCCATCAACCTACCGACGTGCGCCTCCGTTCCCCGGGTGGGGTCCATCATCGGCACCCTCCGTAGCGGGTCGCCACCGATGTCGAACACCATCGAGTCCCAATTGGCGGCCACGATCTGTGACGCCCAGCGCTGCAGGCACTTACCCCGGAAGTAGGCCCGCGTATCGCTGGGGGGCTCGAACACCGCCCGCTTGACCTCGGCGTCGTTCGTGAGCCGCTCGAGGCCCACGCGGGCCGCCAGGCTCTTGCCGGGCCGGAGGTCGTGGTACTGGATGTCCATGGCGGCCAGGCGGGCGTCGTCCCACCGCAGGTCGCCACGGGCCTTGTAGCCCTCGATCAGCCGCTTCTTGGCGATCCAGTCGACCTGGCCAGCGAGCGACCCGGGGTCGCTCTCGAGGCCCGTGAGCACGCCCTCCCACCGGGACAGCAGCTCGGCGCCGACCTCGGGGGCGCCGATGCACGCGAGCCCGTGCTCCTCGGCGTACTTCTTGGCCCGGTCGAAGTACTCCCAC
>DATFOS010000108.1:0-20540 GCA_035265325.1 Acidimicrobiales bacterium | reverse complement strand
GCGAGCCAGCCGCCGCCCCAGGTCCACGCCCCGAAGATCGGGTAGTAGATGGCGCCGCAGAAGAGGCCCCATCCGACGAAGGCACTCCACTTCCACCGCTCGGCCATGGCCCCCGTGGGGATCGTGGCCACGGTGTCCATGAAGGCCACCATGTAGAGGAAGAAGCCGATGACGGCGGCGCCGCCGGACGTGGCGATGGCGTCACCCGAGAGGGCGAAGCCGCCCTGCCACAGGAACACCCAGTTGCCACTGCCGATCAGCTCGCCCCCGAGTGGCTGGACGTAACCGAAGTCGAAGCCCGGCAGCACGTAGCTGTAGCCGCCGAACATGAGGCCGTACCCGAGCACGAAGTAGCCGACGAAGCCGAGGCCGAAGATGGCGAAGTTCGTCGACACGACGTGTGCAGCGTGCTTGGCGCGGCAGAAGCCGGTCTCCACCAGGGCGAAGCCGGCCTGCATGAAGACGACGAGGACGGCGCCGATGATGATCCAGAGCAGGTTGGTCTGCTGGGCGAGGGCGACGGGGTCGACCTCGACGTCCTGCAGCGGCGCGGCACCCGCGGTGCCCGGGAAGGCGACGAGGGCGGCGGCGGCGACAGCCAGGACAACCGCCGCCTTTCGACCGATACGAGCACAGGTTGCGCCGATGGCGGCGCCGGCGATGGACAGGGGTCGGCGGCTACCGGTCGCCCGCGCAACCTGTACTCGCGAGGCACCGTGTCTCGCCCGTCGACGACAAGGGCCAAGGGACATGAGCTCCCGTTTCTGATCACGCTCCACGGAGCGGGGTCGACACGGTTGTCTGACCCGACGCTGAACGTATGGAGGGCCTGTCACGTGTTCATGTCCCGTCAATGAACCGTATTGTTCGATCTCCTGTCGGGAATCCCCGCACGAGGTTGCACGAATAGAACAAAACCTGATGCAAATCTGACGCACCGGGCGTGCGAGACTCCGTCGCCATGGCGAACGTCGACGGACGGGTGAACCCCACGAAGGTGCGGATCGGGCTGGCGATCGTCGGCATCGTGATCGTGGGCGCGCTGGCGACGATGTTCGCCATCGACTCCGCCGCCGGGAAGGCGGTGATGTTCGCCATCGTGCTGACGGTCATGGTGCGGGCGTTCCTGCTCTTCCGCTCGCTGAAGGCCGAGCAGGCCGGCACCGCCTAGCCGGAGCGACCGGGGAGCTCCCGCACCTCGAGCATGTAGCCGATCCCCCGCACGGTGTGGATCACCAGGCCCAGCGGGGCCAGGCGCTCACGGGCGCGGCGGACGAACGAGTCGAGCGCCCGGTGCCGGTCCTCCCCCGACTCGGGGTAGAGCACGGCGACCAGCTCCTGGCGTGGGACCGCCGCACCGGGCTGGGCGTACAGCGCCCGCACCAGCCGATCCTCCAGCGGGGGCAGCGCCACCCACCGGTTGCCGCGCTGCAGGAGCCCGTCGGCGTCGAAGCGGGCGGGGGCCCAGGCCTCGAGCCGTCGCCGGAGCCGCTCTCGGCGGGCGTAGAGGTCGACGGAGTCGTAGGGCTCGCGCACCCAGTCCTCCAGCGGGCCCCACGCCGTCGGGGGTCGCTGGGCGGGGTCGACCACGAGCAGGGTGGCCCGCCCCGCGGCACGCCGTTCCTGGATGGCCGTGTCCTCGTCGGGCCAGCGCACCAGCACCACGTCGTCGTAGTCGTCGGCGGCCTGGAGGAGGCCGGTGCCGGGGAGGCCCACGCCGCGGACCCTATGACGTCAATGTTTCCGGGATCGCCCCTCGATGTGACATGGGTGTGCGCGCTGTATGTAACAAATCTTTCGTCTCTCCCCGACCGAGGCCGGCCGGGGGAGCGGCGCGCTCAGCCCGACGGCTTCGGGGCGCTCGGGCCGCTCATGTAGGCCGCCAGCTCCTCGAGCGTGACGAGCCCGTCGCCGTCGGTGTCCATCATCTCGATGGCCTTGGCCGCGTTCTCGTCGGTGAAGGTGACGCCGATCGCGCCCATGAGCTCCTTGAACTCGGGCGCCGACACCGCGCCGTCGCCGTCCTTGTCGAGCATGGCGAAGGTCGTCGCGAACTTCTCGGTGTCCACCATCGTGGTTCGGCCTCCAAGCCGGCTGCAGGGCGTCGGATCGTAGGGCTACCCGCCGTCACGACGACAAGTCGTCCAAGCCGACATCGACCCGCGAAACCTCATCCTGCCCGGTCAGCCGTGGCCGTCGGGTTGGCGGGGGGAGAAGGGCCACTCCTCGAAGGCGGCGCAGCGGCCGTCGTCGGCGAAGCGGATCACCCACAGGTCGCGCCACGTGCCGTTCGACGAACCGGCGTAGGCCACCTCGGCTCGGACCACGGCGGTGGCCGCCTCCGGGTCGACGGCCACGACCTCGTGGGCGAACGTGAACTCCTCGTCCGGGCCGTCCCGCTCGCCGTCCCAGAACGCCGCCAGTCCGTCGCGCCCCCGCTCGACCGTGGCCCACGGCGACGGCAGGTAGGTGGCGTCCGGAGTGAACAGCTCGTCCAGGGCCTCGGTGCCGGGCGTCCGCCACGCCCGCAGGTACCCCGCCACCCACCGCTCCACGAGCGCCCGATCCACCCTCTCGGCCATGTCACGCAGGCTACGGCGGCGGCCCCGGGCGGTGTCCCGGCCCCGCCGTGGCCGGCGCCGCTGCGCGGGCCAGGGCGGTGGCGACGGCGGTCGCCACGTCGTCGCGCCAGGGGCGGGCGAGGACCTGGACGGCGACCGGCAGGTCGTCGTGCCAGCCGACCGGGACGACGGCGGCCGGCCAGCCCGTGAGGCTGGCGGGGAGCGTGTAGGCGTAGTCCTCGCCGACCAGGGCCCGGTGCACGGGCGCCACCTCGCGCACGGCCGGCAGGACGACCACGTCGACGTCCTCGTGGTCGACGAGGGCCCGGCGGGCGTAGCGGTCCCAGTCCCGCAGCTGGCGGCCGGCCTCGGCGCCGGTCAGCGCCCGGCGGCGCCAGTAGCGGTCGGTCACGTCGTAGGCCTCGTCCAGGCGCAGTGCCGCCTCGCCCTGGCCGACCAGCCCATCAGCGCCGGTGAGCGTCGCCACCGCCCACTCGACCGCGTCCCGCACCGCCGGCTGCGGCTCCCAGCCCGGCTCCCCGGTGCACCAGGCGAGGCGCAGCCCGGGCAGGTGGACGTCGGCGGCCGCCCCCAGCCGGACGGGCGCCACGCCCGGGTCCCGGCCGTCCGGCCCGGCGATGACCCGCAGGACCAGGTCGAGGTCCCCGGCGTGGCGGGTGAGCGGGCCGATCTGGGTCCGGCCGTCGGAACGCGGCCCGACCCGAGGGAAGTGCCCGGTCGTCGGCACCCGGCCCGCGGTGGGCTTCAGCCCGGCGGCCCCGCACCACGCCGCCGGCACGCGGATGCTGCCGCCCGAGTCGCTCCCGAGCCCGAACGGCGAGGCGCCGCCCCCGACCGCCGCTCCCTCGCCGCTGCTCGACGCCCCGGGGTTGCGCTCGGGCCGGTGCGGGTTGCGGACCGGCCCGAACAGCGCCGAGTCGACCTGCACCGCGGTCTTCGCCACGAGGACCGCTCCGGCCGTCCGGAGCCGGGCGACGGCCGTGGCGTCCTCGTCGGGGACCCGGTCGCGGTGGTCGAGCTCGCCGGAGCACGGGAGGCCGGCGGCGTCCACCCAATCCTTCACCGTGAACGGCACGCCGTGGAGCGGCCCGACCGGCCCGCCGGCCGCCACGACCGCGTCCCGCTGGGCCGCCGTCGCCCGGGCCCCGTCGGCGTCGAGGGCGGCGACGCACCCGGTCCGCCCGTGCACGTCCTCCAGGGCGGCGAGGGCGTGCTCGACCAGGTCGGCGGCGCGCCACCGTCCCTCCCGCACCCCGGCGGCCAGCGCCGTCACGCTCGCCGTGGCGAGGCCGTCGTCGTCGCCCGGTCGGCCGCCGTGGCCCATGGCGATCCCTCGCCTCAGCCCGGCCGAACGCAGGTGTACGTGCCGTATGCCGAGCGGCGGTACTCCCGCTCCACGATCGTGAAGCCGACGCGCTCCAACAGGGGCTCGAGCAGCCAGCTGTACGTGCTGGACTCGGTGCGCACGTGGGTCGCCAACTCGGCGGCGGTGAAGCCGTGGGCGGGGTCCTCCACGGCGCCGGCGAACCAGTGGTCCATGAACGCCGGCACGTCGGCCGGCTCCACGTCGTAGACGAGGTCGTGCAGACGGAGCACGCCGCCCGGCCGCAGCAGGCCCAGCAGCCGGTGGAGCGCAACGCCCTTCCAGAAGTCGGGCACCTGGTGCAGCACGTTGCGGCTGAACACGGCGTCGACCGGCTCGCCGCCGTGGTCGTAGGACACCAGCCCGGCGTGGACGACCCTCACGTTGGCCAGCCCGTCCGCCGCCACGCGGGCCCGCAGGGCGCGGACCATGGCGGGGGACACGTCGACCGCCACCACCCGGCCGCAGTGCGGCGCGATCGCGGCGGTGAAGGCGCCGGTCCCGGCGCCCATGTCGAGCACCGTCGAGTCGGGACCGACACCGCGGCCCAGGAGGGCGTCCACGTCGTCCGCGGGGTCGTAGCCGGACTTGCGCTCGTAGGCCGCCACGTACGCCGGGTCGAGGTGCTCCGGGCCGGCGAACTCGCGCTCGTCGATGCGCCAATCGGCCATGCCGCCCAGTCTGTCCGTCGGCTCCGTGCGGCGCCCCGGGAATACCGGTCGCCGGACGGGGACCAGGTCAGGCGCGCCCGTCGAGGCGGACACGCCAGGCGTCGATGCTCGCCACGACCAGGTGCGACCCGGCCCAGGGGTCGCGGGCCAGCCGCGCCCGGACCTCGGCCTCGGACGGCGCCTCGATCGCGAGGACGACCCGGTGCTCGTCGGCGAGCGGACCGCCGAGCACGACGAACCCGGCGTCCACCAGGCTGTCCATGAAGCGGGCGTGCTCGTCCCAGCCGGTCTGGCCCTCGTCGGGCCGGGAGGCGTCCCAGTCCGGCCCCGAGCGGTGGAGGACGACGAGGTAGGCCACCCGGGCGTGGTACCACACGCCCGTGACGAACGCCGGCACAGACGAACGACCGAGTGGCCCGGGCGCGATGGAGCTGCGGGCCGTGGGCCGGGTGGAATCGCCCCTTCGCGACCGGGCGGCGGCGCCCCGCCAGGGCGACGAGGGGGCGCCCGAATCGACGATCGCCTTCCTCCCCGAGGTGGCGGACGCCCTGGCGGACCTGGCCGTGGACGACGAGGTCCTCGTCCTGACGTGGCTGGACCGGGCGGACCGGAGCGTGCTGGTCGTCCGGCCCCGGGACGACGCGAGCCGGGCGCCCCAGGGCGTCTTCACCACCCGCTCGCCCGACCGCCCCAACCCGATCGGCCTCCACCGGGTCCACATCGTGGGGATCGACGGCCTCCGCCTCCGCGTGCGCGGCCTCGAGGCGCTCGACGGCACCCCGGTCCTCGACGTGAAGCCGCTACTGCTCGGGATCGACGACCGCTGAGCCCCCGGCCCGCGCCCGAGCCGGCTCGCGAGGGTCGTCCCGCCGGCAGTCGGGGTCGAGGAGGAGGACGCGCTCGCCGGGCGGGCCGGCCGCGAAGACGGTGCACGTCTCGGCGAGCAGGTCCTCGTAGGCGGCGGCCAGGTCGGGGAACTGCTCGGGGTCGTCGAGGTAGCGCTCGAAGTTGCGCTCCCCGGCCACGAGCAGGACGAAGCCGTGATCGCGGTACCAGGCGGCGTCGTGCGCCACGAGCCGCCAGGTCGTCCCGACCTGGTAGCGCCCGGGGTCGACGTGGACGCCGTAGTCCTCGACCGCCACCGACGACCCCGCCGGGACGTGGGCCTCGAGCCAGCGTTGCGCCGGCGCCCACGGGTCCGGGACGGCCTCGTCCACGATGTCCACCGCCCGGACGAGCGGCCACCCCAGGCACGCCACGGCCACGACGGCGCCCACCGCCACCCGCAGCTGCGGGCGATGCCGGCCGGGCGACCGTGCTCCGGCCGGTGGGGTCGCCGGGTCGAGCGGGTGCCAGCGGGCGCGAGGCCGGGGCCGGAGGCGGTCGACCACGGCCGTCACGCCGAGCGCCGCGCCCGCCGCCAGCGGGACCGTGACCGGCAGCAGGTTCCGGGCGAAGCGCACCTCGAACGAGCTGATGAGCGCGAGGTAGGGGACCACGGCGGCGGCGAGGACGACCGCGGCCGCCCGGGCCCGGCGGTCCCGGGCCAGCAGGCCGAGGGGCACCATCAGCAGCGCCGGGCCGGCGCTGCGGGCCAGGGCGGACAGGTGGAAGCCCAGGGCGTCGCCCTCGTTGCCGGGATGGCCGGTCCGGTAGTGCGCCTGCTCGTACGAAACGCCCCAGCGGAAGTTGGGCCAGTCGAGCAGGACGCCGGGGTTCAGCGGCAGGAACACGATCGCCGCCGTCAGCCCGGCGACCACCAGCAACCACGACCGGCGGAGGACGACCCGCCACCCCTCGGGAGCGAGGGCGGCAGCGTGGGCGACGACGATCGCCACCCCCACCAGCACGACGTTGTATTTCGCCGCGCCCGCCAACCCGAGCGCGGCCCCGGCGAGGACGTACCGGGCCGGGCGCGGCGCGTCCAGGAGCGCCACCGCCGCCAGCGCTACGAGGCCGGCGGCCGCTCCGGCCAGGGCATTCGGGGTCATGTAGCGGCCGAAGGCGAGGTCCAGCGGGCTCAGCGCCACAAACCCGGCGGCCAACCCCGCCGCCGGCCAGCGCCGGCTCGCCAGCCACGCCGCCGCCCCGGCTGCCGCCACCGCCACCGCCCCGGGGAGGACGAACAGCGCCCAGCGCAGCGCCAGGATCACCCGGGGCCGCTCGGTCACGGCGTTGCCCTGCGTCTGCGTGGCGGCCAGCGGGCTCGTCTCTGCCGAGACGTCCGTGTCGCGGGGCACGACGGGGGCGATCATCGCGGCGGTCACGTCGAACACGAGCCCCGGGTAGCTGTAGAAGCCGGGCTCGACCCGCCGCTCGGTCACCATGCCGGCGGCGACGCGGGGGATGCGATCCTCGTCCGGGTCGTGAATGTACGGGAGGCCCGTGCCGGCCAGCGGCGCGCGCAGCAGGATGCCGGCCAGGACGGCCAGGGCCACCGTGAGGGCAGCGCGGTGCCCGCGCCGCCGCGCCACGCCGCCGCCCGGGAAATGCCTTCCGCCGCGGAAGGTCACACCACTACGACGTCCGCGTGCCACGAAGAGTTCCTTCCCGGCCCCCGCCCGGCGAACGGGGTCAACCGGCCTCGACGGCCTCCAGGAACTCGCGGGCGGCGCGGGCCGCGTGGTGGCGCCACAGCGCGACGACGTGGTCCGGCGGCGGCGGGGCGCCGAGGGCGGACAGCTGGGCGTCCAGCCGCTCCCGTTGCGCCCGGACCAGCGGCCCCGCGTCCACCCCGAGCCGCCGGGCCACCACCAGCTTGAGGAGGAACCCCGACCGCATGTCCCGGACGTGCTCGACGGGCTCGCGCAGCCAGCCGTCGAGCCGCTCTCGCCCCTCGTCCGTGGCGGCGTGGACCGTGCGGGGCGGCCCGCCGGCCCCCGGCTCGGTGCCCTGCGCCTCGGCCAGGCCCAGCGCCACCAGCCGCTCGACCGCCCGGTAGACGAGCGGCCGGTCGAGGCGCCACACCTGCCCGAGCTCGGCGTCGGGCTGCAGCTCCGCGGCGATGTCGTAGCCGTGCCGGGGCCGCTCGGCGAGCAGGCCCAGCACCGCCCACTCGTTGAGCGACAGGGTCGGGCGACGCTTCACGGCGCGAGCCTGCCACCCGCCGACGGGGCCGTCCGGGCCAGGGATGGCCGGCGCTAGTGTCACCGTGACTACTCCACGGGTCGGCCGACACGGAGGTGAGCGCGATGGCGAGGCGGAACAGCCGGGCGGCGGTGGCGGCGTTCGGGCTCCTGGGCCTCCTGGCCGCCTGTGGCGGGGACGACGCGTCGTCCGACGACGCGGCTGCCGCGGCCGGCAGAGCGGGCGCCGGGGCGGGGGCGTCGGACGCGGGCGCCGGCGTGGACGGCTCGATCAGGGTGCTGGCCGCGGCCTCGCTGACCGACGCCTTCGACGACGTCGGCGCCGCCTTCGAGGCGGCCAATCCCGGCGCCGGCGTCGAGTTCGCCTACGGCGGGTCGTCCGACCTGCGCGAGCAGGTCGTCGCCGGCGCCCCGGCCGACGTGTTCGCCTCGGCCAACGCGTCGAACATGGCGGCCGTCGTCGACGCCGGCGCCGTCGCCGGCGAGCCCGAGAGCTTCGTCACCAACGCGCTCGAGATCGTGGTCCCCGCCGGCAACGCGGCCGGGGTGGAGGGACTCGAGGACTTCGCCGACGAGGGCCTGCTCATCGGCCTGTGCGCCGAGCAGGTCCCCTGCGGCGAGTTCGGGCGGGAGGTGCTGGCCAACGCCGGCGTGACCCCGGCGCCCGACACCGAGGAGCCCGACGTCCGCAGCCTGCTGGACCGGGTGGCGAGCGGCGAGCTCGACGCCGGGATCGTCTACGTCACCGATGTGCTGGCGGCGGGCGACTCCGTGGAAGGCATCGCTGTCCCCGACGACGTGAACGTGGTGGCGGAGTACCCGATCGCCGCGCTGACCGGGTCCGGCGAACCCGAGACGGCGCAGGCGTTCGTCGACTTCGTCCTGTCGGCGGAGGGCCAGGAGATCCTCGGGTCCTACGGCTTCGGCCCGCCGGGCCGCGAGTGACGGTCGTGGTGGGCCCCGGGTGAGCGGGCGAGGGCGGCACACGGGCTCGGCTGCCCGCGCCCGCCGCCGGCGCGCCGGGGGCGGGGAGCGGCCGCCGCTCGCCCTGGTGGCGCCGGCCGTGGTGGCGATCGCCTTCGTGGCCCTGCCGTTCGTCGCCCTGCTCCAGCGGGCGCCGTGGGGCGACCTGGGCGGCCTGCTGCGTGACCCCGTCGTCACCGACGCCCTCCGCCTGTCCCTGATCGGCGCCTGCGCCGCCACCGGGATCGCCGTCGTGCTGGGGGTCCCGCTGGCGTGGCTGCTCGCCCGCACGGAGTTCCCCGGACGAGCCGTGGTGCGGGCCCTCGTCACCCTGCCCATGGTCCTGCCGCCGGTGGTCGGCGGGGCCGCCCTGCTCTACGCCTTCGGCCGCCGCGGCCTCGTGGGCGGGCCGGCGTACGACGCCACGGGGCTCCTGCTCCCGTTCTCGACCTGGGGCGTCATCGTCGCCAACACCTTCGTGTCGATGCCGTTCCTGGTCATCACCGTCGAGGCGGGCCTGCGCAGCGTCGATCGCCGCTACGAGGACGCGGCCGCCACGCTCGGCGCCGGCCGGTGGACGACCCTGCGGCGGGTCACGCTGCCGCTCGTCACCCCGTCGCTCGCGGCGGGCGCGCTGCTGGCCTGGGCGCGTGCGCTGGGAGAATTCGGCGCCACGGTGACGTTCGCCGGCAACCTCCAGGGCCGGACGCAGACGATGCCGCTGGCGGTCTTCCTCGCCCGCGAGTCCGACCAGGGGGCGGCGATCGCCATCTCGCTGGTCCTCATCGCCGTGTCGCTGCTCGTGCTGGTCCCCCTGCGGGATCGCTGGCTGGGCTCGTGAGCGGCGGCGGACCCGGCGGGCCCGTGCTCGACGCCCACCTGGTGTTGGCGCTGGACCGGTTCACCCTGGACCTGCCCCTGCGCGTCAACGAGGGCGAGGTGGTGGCGCTGCTCGGGCCGAACGGGGCGGGCAAGACCACGGCGCTGCGGGCGGTGGCCGGCCTCCACCCGCTCGACGGCGGCCACGTCATGGTGGACGGCACGCCGCTCGACCGACCGGACGGCGACACCTTCGTCCCGCCCGCCCGCCGCCCCGTCGGCCTCGTCTTCCAGGACCACCTGCTCTTCCCCCACCTCAGCGCCCTCGACAACGTGGCTTTCGGCCTCCGCGCCCGGGGAGCGCCCAAAGGGGAGGCGCGCCGCGCCGCCGCCGGCTGGCTCGAGCGCCTGGGCCTGGGTGGGCACGCCGGCGCCCGCCCGGCCACCCTGTCGGGCGGCCAGGCCCAGCGCGTCGCCCTCGCCCGGGCGCTGGCCACCGGCCCGCGGGTCCTCCTGCTGGACGAGCCGCTCGCCGCCCTCGACGCCCGCACGCGCATCGACGTCCGGGCCGAGCTGCGGCGCCACCTGGCCGACGTGCCCGGCGCCCGCCTGCTGGTCACCCACGACGCCCTCGACGCGGTCACCCTGGCGGACCGCATCGTGGTGGTCGAGGACGGCCGCGTGTCCCAGGAGGGCACGCCGGCCGAGGTCGCCCGCCGCCCCCGCACGCCCTACGTCGCCGACCTGGTGGGTACCAACGTGATCGCGGCGTCCGCCGTCCCGGGCGGCCGGGACGCCACGACCGCCACCGGGGCCCGGCTGGCGCTGGGGGCGCCGGCACCCGCCGCCGCGCTCACGGTCGCCGTCCTCCCGGCCGACATGGCGCTGCACCCGACGCAACCTGACGCGGCGCCGCCCAACACCTGGCCGGCCACGGTGGTGGCGGTCGAGCCGGAGCGGGCCCGGGTGCGCGTCCGGCTGGACGGCCCGGTCCCGCTGGTCGCCGAGGTGACGCCGGCGGCCGCGGCCGAGCTGGCCCTGGCGCCGGGCGACGCCCTGTGGGTCAGCGTGGCGCCCGAGCGCCTCGACGCCTACCCGGCCTGAGCCGCCGCGCCAGGGCGGGGCCGCGCGTGGCCCGGCGGGGCGAGGCGGGCCGGGCCCATGACCCCGAGGGCGTCAGTCCCAGCCGACGCCCTCGCCTCGGTGCCGGCCGGCGTGGCCGGCGGGCAGCTCGCAGCGGGTCTGCCACCGGTAGAGGTCGTGGATGCCGAGCCCGTCGAGGTCGGCGACGGGCGCCCGGCTCGGGCACGGCTTCGCTCTCCGGGCCCGCAGCCAGCGGACCAGGCGCCTCACCGCCGACCGCAGGATGCCCCCGGTGCCGCCTGTGCTGCGCGCGCACAACGGCAAGACGCCGGGGCGCGTCGCACTGTGTCTGTTTCGCAATGGTGATCCCGCCGAGAAGGGGGCCGAAACCCTGCCCGCCGGCTCCCACCCACCGGAGGCCGCCTCGCCGGTGCGACCCCGGTGGGAGGGAGCCCCGTCCGCCGGCTCCCCTTGTAGACCGTCGCAGCTATTCGGGCGTTAGCGACGGTGCGTCGAGACCGCCGTGCGCAGCGCTCAGCCGGTGAGGCCGGTCGGGCAGGAGACGCCCGTACCGCCGATCCCGCAGTACCCGCGCGGGTTCTTGTGCAGGTACTGCTGGTGGTACTCCTCGGCGTACCACCACTTGGGCTCGTCGACGATCTCGGTCGTGATCTCGCCGTGACCGGCGCCTGCCAGCGCCTTCTGGTAGGCGTCGCGGCTCTCCTCGGCGGCGGCCCGCTGGTCCTCCGAGAACGTGTAGATCTCCGACCGGTACTGCGTGCCGACGTCGTTGCCCTGGCGCATGCCCTGCGTCGGGTCGTGCGCCTCCCAGAACACCTTGAGGAGCTGGTCGTAGGTGACGCGGGCCGGGTCGAACACCACGAGCACGGCCTCGGCGTGCCCGGTGAGGCCCGAGCACACCTCCTCGTAGGTCGGGTTGGGGGTGAGGCCCCCGACGTAGCCGGCGGCGGTGGAGTAGACGCCGTCTGTCTCCCAGAACTTCCGCTCGGCGCCCCAGAAGCAACCGAGGGCGAAGGCAGCGGTCTCGAGCCCCTCGGGGAACGGGCCCTCGAGCGGCGTGCCCAGCACGGCATGCCGGCTGGGGATCGCAAAAGTGGGGTGGTCGCGGCCCGGGAGCGCCTCGTCGACGGTCGGGAGCCGCAGGTTGTCGCGGCGGAAGAACATAGGTTCCCATGCTACCGGCCGGAGCCTCCGGGCCCTCGGGCCGCCAGCCATCCGACGAACGGCTGCCGGATCGCCTCGCCTTCGCTCGGCCAGCCAACGCGGTGGGACGCGGCCCGGCCCTCCGGTTCCTCGCCGCTGGCCACGGGGTACAAGCGTATGAACTCGTTCACGTACACGGAAGGACAACCGTGGCGAACACCTCACCCCGGCCGCCCCCGCCCGGCGGCGACCCGGCCCCGGCCGGTCCCTGGTCGACCGGCGCCGGGCAATGGGCGTCCGACAGCCGGCCGGCCGGCTACGCGCCGACGGGCCCCGTCGAGCGGCCCGGCCCGATCCAGACCGCGGTCATGCTCATGCGGCTCGGCGCCGTGCTCAGCGCCATCGGCGTGCTGGTGGCGTTCCTGCAGACGGACGCCATCCGCGACGCCATCCGCGAGGCCGACTCGGGCCTGACGGAGAGCGAAGTCGACAACGGCGTGACCGGCTACCTGGTCGTCGTCGTGGTGACCGGTCTCGTGGCGATCGGCCTCTGGCTGTGGATGGCCGCCGCCAACGGGGAGGGCAAGCGCTGGGCCCGCACCCTGGCGACCGTCCTCGGCGGCCTCAGCATCGTCTTCACCCTGCTGGGCTTCGCCCAGGACGGGGCGACCGCGCTGAGCGTCGCCCTCTCGCTGGTCAGCCTGGCCCTGGCCGCCGTCATCCTCTGGATGCTGTGGCGCCCGGAGTCCACCGCCTACTACGACCGGATGTCCGGCCCCCGCTGAGGAGGCTGCACCCGTCAGCCGAGGCCGGCCAGGCGCAGCATCGAGTCCGGCACTGCGTCCGGCCGGCCGGCGGCCACCAGCGCCGCCCGCTCGATGTTGACGACGTCGTGCTCGCGGTGGCTCCAGGCGTCCCACGGACCGGGGCCGAGGCGGTCGGGATCGCCGGCCGCCGCCACGCAGGCCCGCAGGTACGCCTGGAGCTCGCGCACCTCCTCCTCACCGCCGATCGGCCCGTGGCCGGGCACGACGATCGGGGCCAGCGCGACGAGCCGGTCGAGCTCGTCGGCCCAGCGGGCGGGCTCGCCCTGCCAGCACAGCGGCGTCGCGCCGAAGCTGCACATGGCCCCGGCGAAGAGCACCTCGCCCGCCGGCACGGCCACCACCAGGTTCTCGGCCATCTGGCCGCCGGTGGTCACGACGACGCAGGCGTCCGTCAGCTGGACGTCCGCCGCCACCACGTGGCTCACCGGCCGGGTGACGACCTCGTCGAACAGGCCGACCTGGTCGGGGTAGAGGGCGTCCCAGCTGGCGCGGTTGGGCTCCTGGTCGAGGTGGACGCTGGCCTGCCGGCTGCCGTAGATGGCCGGCAGCTTGAAGCGCCCGGTGCCCCCGGCGTGCTCTACACCGCTGCTGGTGAGGACGAGCCGGCGGATCGGCAGGCCGAACCCCTCGATCGCCTCGGCGAACGGCTCGTACTGGTCGGGCGTCGCCAGAGCGTCGATCACCGTGATGCCGTCGGCGTCGATCACGGCGCCGGCGTTGGCCCGCCCGCGTCCGCCCGGCAGCTGGAGCCAGGCGTACACGCCGGGGACGAGAAGGTCGAGCGGCATGCCCGGCGACGATACGGCGCGAGACCGCCTGCGCGCCCCTCGTCACCGCGGCCCCCCGCACATCGCGTACGCTGTCTGGCACGGAGCGAGGCGATCTCCGTATAAGCGCTGGTGGTGACGGCTATCGTCACAGGGCGCGAACACCATCGACCAAGGCGGGTCACATGCGGTGGGTAGTGCTCGAAGAAGTTGCTAGGCGGGCCAGGCGGCCCCACTCGGTGGGGAGGAGCGTCTGATGGCGCGACCGGCACCCGGCGCCGACCGGTCCGTGGCCGTGCTGGAGTTGCTGGCCGACCATCCGAAGGACCGCTTCACCCTCTCCGAGGTGGCGCGGCGGTGCGGACTGAACAAGGCCACGGCCCACGCCCTGCTGAGCGCGCTGACCGCGCACGGCATCCTGCTCCGCCACCCGGAGGAGAAGCGGTACTCCCTCGGCCCGCGCCTCGTCGCCATCGGCGACGCCGCGCTGAACGGCTACACCGCGATCGACTTCGCGCCGTCCGTGCTAGGGCGCCTGGCAGCCGAGACGGGGCTGCGCACCGCGGCGATCCGGCTCGAGGACGACACGATCTCGGTGATCGCCCGGGCCGGCGCGGGTGCCGACCTCGAGGCCCCGCTGCCCCGGCTGCCCCACATCCCACCCCTCGGCGCCCTGTTCATGGCCTGGTCCGACGAGCCCTCGACCGAGGCGTGGCTGGCCCGGGCGCCGGCCTCCGAAGTGGTGGGCCGCCTCCTCGAGGCGCTCCCCACGATCCGCCGGCTCGGCTTCGCGGTGACGCTGTGGTCCGAGGACTACCACCGGCTGTTCGCCTCGGGCGCCGACCGCCCCTCGCACGACGAGCTGCGGCTGCTGCTGGCCGAGGTGGGCCGCAAGGGGCCGCTCCCGGCCGAGGTCGACACCGCCACGTCCTACCGGGTGCACGACGTGGCGGCCCCCGTGTTCCGGGCCGACGGCCGGGTCGAGCTGGCCGTGGCCGCCGCCACGCCGCCGAGCCGTCGCGACGGCATCGAGATGTCGGGAGCCGAGGTGCTGGCCCTGGGCAAGCGGGTGATGGGCGCGGCGCAGGAGCTGACGTTCGCCGTCCACGGCCGGCGGCCCCCCACCGACGCCGCGGGGCTGTGAGCCCGGTTAGCGGTTCGTCAACGACTCTTTGGCCGGTCGCGAGGTCCCGCCCCTAGCGTCGAGGGCATGAGCGAGTACGCCGCCCCCCTGGCTGACATGCGATTCGTCCTCGAGAACGTGGTCGACCTCCCGGGGTTGGCCAAGCTCCCGAGCTTCGAGCACGCCGACCCCGAGCTGGTCTACGGGGCCCTCGAGGAGGCCGGGCGCTTCTTCGCCCAGCAGTTCGCCCCGCTCAACCGCATCGGCGACGAGCAGCACAGCCGCCGCAACGACGACGGGTCCGTCACGACGCCGGACGGCTTCAAGGAGGCCTACCGGCGCTACGTCGACGCCGGCTGGGGCGGCGTGCCGTTCCCGGCCGACTACGGCGGCGGCGGCTTTCCGTGGCTGGTCGGCGTCGTCATCCAGGAGATGATCACGTCCGCCAACATGGGCTTCTCGCTCTGCCCGCTGCTCACCCAGGGCGCCATCGAGGCCCTCATGCACTACGGCGACGAGGCCCAGAAGGAGACGTACCTCCCCAAGATGGTGACCGGCGAGTGGACCGGCACCATGAACCTCACCGAGCCCCAGGCCGGCTCGGACGTGGGGGCGCTCACCACCAAGGCCGTCCCGGCGGACGACGGCAGCTGGCGCATCACCGGCCAGAAGATCTTCATCACCTACGGCGAGCACGACCTGGCCGACAACATCATCCACCTGGTACTCGCCCGGGTGCCCGGCGCACCGCCGGGGACCAAGGGCATCTCGCTGTTCATCGTCCCCAAGGTCCTCGTGAACGACGACGGGTCGCCGGGCGAGCGCAACCGGGTCGATTGCGTGTCGGTCGAGCGCAAGATGGGCATCAACGCCAGCCCCACCTGCGTGATGGCCTACGAGGACGCCGTCGGCTACATCATCGGCGAGCCCAACCTGGGCATGCGCTACATGTTCACGATGATGAACAACGCCCGCCTGTCGGTCGGGCTCGAGGGCCTGGCGCTGGGCGAGCGGGCCTACCAGCAGGCCGTCGCCTATGCCCACGAGCGCCGGCAGGGCCGGGCGCCCGGCGCCCCCGCTGGCGAGTCGTCGCCCATCGTCGACATGCCGGACGTGCGCCGGATGCTGCTGACCATGCGGTCCCAGATCGAGGCCCTCCGCTGCCTCGCCTACCTGAACGCCGAGTCCATCGACCTGGCGCGCCGCCACCCGGACGAGTCGGTCCGGGTGTGGCGTCAGGAGCTGGCCGACCTGCTCACCCCGCTCACCAAGGGCTGGGGCACCGACCTGGGCGTCGAGCTGACGTCGCTGGCGGTGCAGGTCCACGGCGGCATGGGCTACATCGAGGAGACCGGCGTCGCCCAGCACTACCGCGACGCCCGCATCGCCCCCATCTACGAGGGCACGAACGGCATCCAGGCCATGGACCTGATCGGGCGCAAGCTGCCGATGCGCGGCGGCGGCGTGATGAGGGACCTCCAGGCCGAGATCGGCCGCACGGTCGAGGAGCTGGGCAACGGCGGCGACGAGCTGGCACTGATCGGCGACCGGCTGGACGCCGGCCTGTCCGCTCTGCGCGACGCCACCGAATGGCTGCTCACCGACGGGCTGGCCAACCCGGTCGACGCCCTGGCCGGCGCCACGCCCTATCTGCGGATGTGCGGCGTCGTCGTGGGCGGGTGGCTGCTGGCCCGCTCGGCCCAGGCCGCCTCGCGGTTGCTGGCCGACGGGCAGGGCGACGCCGACTTCCTGCGCCAGAAGCTGGTCACGACCCGCTTCTACGTCGACCAGGTGCTGCCGCAGGTCCACGGTCTGGTCCCCGCCGTGACGGCGGGCGCCGGCGACCTGACCGCGGCCAGCTTCTGAGCTAGCGGTTCGCCGGGTCGGCCGACTCCGCCAGGACGTCGGCCGACACGGCGGACCACAGCGGCGGCGCCCAGTCGCCGAACTCACGGTCGGTCAGCACGACGCAGGCCACGGCCGCGTCCGGGTCGACCCAGAGGAACGTCCCCGCGCCGCCGAAGTGGCCGAACGTGCGCGGTGACCCGCCCGGCGCGGTCCAGTGCGGCGCCTTCGCGTCCTTGAGCTCGAACCCCAGGCCCCACGGGTTGGGGTCGTAGCGCCCTAGCCCGGGGATGATCCCCGCCAGGCCGGCGAACTGCTCGGTCGTGGCCTCGGCGAGCGTTGGCGGGGCCACGAGCGTGGGCGCCAGCAGCTCGGCGGCGAACGCGGCCAGGTCGGTGACGCTCGACCATGCGCCGGCGCCCGGGGTGCCGCGGAGCTCGGTCGCGCCCATGCCGAGCGGTGCCAGCACCGCCTCCTCCAGGTAGGTGGCGACGTCGAGCCCGGACGCGGCGGCCAGCGCGGCGCCGAGAGCGTCGAAGCCGGCGTTGCTGTAGACCCGGCGGGACCCGGGCGGGGCGATCGGCTCGGTGCCCTCGAACGGCAGGCCCGAGGCGTGTGCCAGGAGATGGCGGACCGTGGAACCCGGCGGGCCGGCGGCGTCGTCGAGCGCCAGGGTCCCCTCCTCGACGGCGACCAGGCAGGCGTAGGCGACGAGCAGCTTGGTGACCGAGGCGATGCGGGTGACCCAGGCCGTGTCGCCGGCGGTGGAACGGGTGGCGCCGTCGGCCACGACGGCGCCGGCGGCGTGGTCGACCGGCCAGCCGGCCAGGGCGTCGAGCGCGGGCATCGCCGCCGACCCTACGGGGAACGCCGCGGCCGCCCGTCCCATCGCCGGTGATCGGTGCGGATGTCCGTGCCGGACGGGGCCGTCGCAGTCCGTAGCATCCGGGCCGTGCAAGACGCCGACGACGCCGAGCTCGTGGACACCGAGACCGCCGACGCGCTGGTCCGCCGCAACTTCGGGTTCATCGACCTGTGCGGGTTCACGGCGCTCACGGACGAGGAGGGGGTCGGCGAGGCCGTGGCCGCCCTGTCGACGTTCCGGGCCGTCGTGCGCGAGCGCGCCGGCTGGCGGGGCGTCCGGGTGGCCAAGTGGCTGGGTGACGGCGCGATGCTCGTGTCGACCGAGCCGCGCCCGCTGCTCGACGCCGTCGTCCGCATGGAGCTTGCCCTCGACGCCCGCGGCTGCGCGCTCCCGCTGCGGGCGGGCCTGGCTGCCGGCCGGGTCATCCTGTTCGAGGGCGACGACTACATCGGCCGGGCCGTGAACCTGGCCGCCCGCCTGTGCGACGAGGCGCAGGCCCACCAGCTCCTGGTCACCGCGTCGCTGTTCGACGCGGCCGGCGACGGCCTCCCCGGCGTCCGCCTCGGTCCCCAGCGGATGCGCGGCTTCACGCGTGCGGTCGAGGTCGTCGACTTCGGCGAGCACCGGCACCACCACCGCAGCCGCGGATAGCCACCCCGGCACGTCGACGCGGGCGTCGGTGTTGGGGATCGCCCTGGTCGCGGGAGTAGCCTGATCGCCAACCATGCGCACTCAGGAACAAAAGGCTCCGGAAGAGGGGCAGGCTCCGGACGAGGGGCCTGCGACCCCATCCGAGGGCCAGACGACGTTCTCGGCGCTGGGCGTGTCCCCCGATCTGGTGGACGTGCTCGAGAAGGCGGGAATGACGATCTCGTTCCCCGTCCAGCGCCTCTGTATCCCCGACGCCCTTGCCGGCCGCGATGTGTGCGGCAAGGCCAAGACCGGTTCCGGCAAGACCCTCGCCTTCGGCATCCCGCTGGCGGAACGGGTGGGCCGGGCCGAACCCCGCAAGCCCACCGGCCTCGTGCTGGTGCCGACCCGCGAGCTGGCCGTCCAGGTGGCCGAGGTCATCCGGCCCCTGCTCGCCGCCCGCGACCTGCGGCTCGTCGCCGTCTACGGCGGCGCCCAGATGGGCAAGCAGATCGCCGCCCTCGAGGCCGGCGCCGAGGTGGTCGTGGCCACGCCCGGCCGCCTCATCGACCTGATCGACCGCAAGCTCGCCGACCTGACCGCCGTCAGCCTCGTCGTCCTCGACGAGGCCGACCGGATGGCCGACATGGGCTTCATGCCCCAGGTCGAGTGGCTCCTGCGCCACACCGACGGCCGCCACCAGACGCTGCTGTTCTCGGCGACGCTCGACGGCGGCATCCAGGGACTGGTCGACCGCTACCAGCGCGACCCCGTGTTCCACGAGGTGGGCTCGCCCGGTGCCAACGTCGAGCGGATGGCCCACCGCTTCCTGCTCGTTCACGAGATGGACCAGCCCAAGGTGGCCGCCGCCATCTCGCGCTCGGGCAGCCGCACGCTGGTGTTCGTGAACACCAAGCGGGCGGCCGACCGGGTGGCCCGGGCGCTGGTCGACGCCGGCGTCGACGCACGGGCGATCCACGGCGACCTCCGGCAGGATGCGCGCGAGCGTGCGCTCAAGCGGTTCACCGAGGGCAGCCTGGCTGTGCTCGTCGCCACCGACGTGGCGGCCCGGGGCCTCGACATCGACTCGCTCGACATCGTGATCCAGTACGACCCGCCGCCCGACCCCAAGACCTACCTGCACCGCTCTGGCCGCACCGCGCGGGCCGGGGCGGCCGGCCTGGCCGTCACGCTGTGCCGCTGGAACGAGGAGTTGGTGGTCCGCCGCCTCAAGCGGCGCCTCGGCATCGAGCAGCCGATCGTCGAGATGTTCTCCAACGACCCGCGCCTCGCCGACCTCACCGCCTGGGACCCGGGCGAGGAGGGCGCGGCGTAGGACCGCCGTCCCGCCGGGCCGGCGGCCCGGCGGCCCTGCTCACAAGCGCTCGAAGGCCAGCGCCCACAGCAGGCCGGTGAGCGACAGGCCGTCCGTGACCTCGCCGTCGCGGATCGCCCGGCGGACCTGCTCGACGCTGCGCCACTCCACCCGCTCGCTCTCGCTCGGGTCGAGCGGGTCGCTCACGTAGGTGGCGCCGTCGGCCAGGAACACGTGGAACAGCTGGTCGCTGCTGCCGTTGTTCGGCGCGTAGCTGCCGAGCGGCGTGAGCGGGCCGGCCCTCCAGCCGGTCTCCTCGAGCGTCTCGCGCTCGGCCGCCTCCTCGGGTGTCTCGCCGGGGTCGATGCGGCCCGCCGGCAGCTCCCACCCCCAGGTGTCTGTGATGAAGCGGTGCCGCCACAGCAGCAGCACGCCGCGCTGCGGGTCGCGCACGACCGTGCCCGCCGCCTTGTTGGGGAACCGGACGACGTGGTGGTCGAACCGCGGCCCGTCCGGGACCTCGACGTCGACCAGGACCAGCCGCATCCACTCGGAGTCGTACAGCTCGCGTTCGCCGTGGACGGTCCAGCGCATCGGGGAAGGCTACGCCGGGCCGGTCGGGGCGCCGTCCACTCGGGGCGCGCCGCCGTTCGCCGGAGCGGCCGCCATGTCGCACCACATCCGGACGTGCGGGCCGATGAGCGGCTCCTCGAACTCCTCGCCGACGGCGACGAAGCCGGCCCGCTCGTAGAAGCGCCGGGCCGGCGTGCGGGCGTTGCACCAGACGACCTCGGCGCCGTGCGCCCGGGCGTGGTCGAGCGCCGCCCGCAGGACGCGGCCGCCGATGCCGGACGCCCTGTGCCCGGGCGCGGTGGCCATGCCCCGCAGGCGCCAGGCGGGACGCCCGGGCTGCCACCCGCACGGCTCCGGCGAGACGACTGCCGAGCCCACGACCGTGCCGGCCGCGTCGACGGCGGCGAACGTGGCGGTGTCGGGGTCGTCGTCGATGGCCATCCGGGCGGCGCCGGGTGGCTGGCCCGCGCGCAGCACCCGCTGGCGCAGCGGATACGTCGTCGCCGGGGCGACGCGGGCGACCGTGACGTCCTCGATCACGGCCGCGCACCGTAGCTGACCTGTGCTTCCATACGGAACACGGTTCGATATGGACGCTGTGTGGTCTGCCGTCTCGGGGTGTCACGGGGCGGGCGGCGCAGGGGGGCGCGGCCTGAACGCCATGGAGCGGTCACTATCTTCTCGCCCGTGACTCCCACCGCCCTGCGACGAGCGCAGGAGGTGGCGGCCGCAGGCGAGCGCCTGGCGGCGACCCACGGGGTCGACCTGCCCGACGACCTGCATCTGTGGGCCCTGGCGGGCGGGCGGCCCGCGACCGCCACCCCCGACGGCGCTCCACCGTCGCCCTACGCCCCGACCACCGTC
>DATFOS010000107.1:0-7430 GCA_035265325.1 Acidimicrobiales bacterium | reverse complement strand
TGACCGGTGACTTCGCGGCCGCCGAGGACCTGGTCCAGGACGCCGTCGTGGCGGCGCTGCGGCGCTGGCCCACCGAGGGCATCCCGCAGCGACCCGACGCCTGGCTCTACACGGTGGCCCGCAACCGGGGCCTCGACCGGCTGCGGCGCGACGCCAACTACCGCACCAAGCTCGCCCACCTCCAGCCCCCGGCGAGCGCCGAGCCCGACGACCGGCTCCGGCTCGTCTTCACCTGTTGCCACCCGGCCCTGCCCCGGGCCGCGCAGGTCGCCCTCACGCTCCGGGTGGTCTGCGGCCTCACCACCGTGCAGGTCGCCCGCGCCTTCCTCGTCCCCGAGGCCACGGTGGCCCAGCGCCTCACCCGGGCGAAGCGCAAGATCACGGCCGCCGGCATCCCGTACCGGATGCCCGACCCCGACGAGCTGAACGACCGCCTCCACGAGGCGCTCACCGTGATCTACCTGGTCCTCAACGAGGGCTACCTCCCGACCGCCGACCACCCGCACGCCCGCGACCTGGTGGACGACGCCGACTGGCTCGCCGCCCTGCTCCACCGTCTCATGCCGACCGAGCCCGAGGTGGCCGGCCTCCTCGCGCTGGTCCGCCTCCACCGGGCCCGGGCGGAGGCCCGTTTCGAACCCGACGGGGGCCTGGTACTGCTCGAGCACCAGGACCGGTCCCGATGGGACCGCCAGGCGATCGCCGAGGCCACCGGGCTGCTGGCGGCCGCGGCCCGCCGTGGCCGCCCGGGCCCCTACCAGCTCCAGGCCGCCATCGTCGCCTGCCACGCCGACGCCGAGCGTTGGGAGGACACGGACTGGGAGCAGGTCGTCCTGCTCTACGACATGCTCCTGCACCTCGCCCCGTCCCCCGTGACCCGCCTCCACCGGGCGATCGCCCTCCGCTACGCGGCGGGGCCCGACGCCGCCCTCGCCGAGCTCGCCCCGCTCGCCGACGCCCTCGACCGCTACCACCTCTTCCACGCCACCCTCGCCGAGCTCCTGCGCGCCGTCGGCCGGCCCGACGCCGCCCGGGCGGCCGACCGCCGTGCCCTCGGCCTCACCGCCAACCCGGCCGAACGCGCGCTCCTGCGCCGGCGCATCGACTGGTCGCCGTGACCCGACTTCGCCACGAGGGTGGACGCGGCCGTCAGGTGTTCCGGCCGCCGTTCACGCCGATGACCTGGCCGGTGATGTAGCCGGCTTCGTCCGACACGAGGAAGGAACAGGCGGCGGCGATGTCCTCCGGGCGGCCGGCCCGGCGGACCGGGGTGCGCTCGGCGTGCTCGTCGACCGTGCCGCCGAGCAGGCCGCGCTGCTCGGACCCCCGGAGCATCGGCGTGTCGATGAACCCCGGCGGGATGGTGTTGACCGTGATGCCCTTCGGGCCGAACTCGAGGGCCAGCGCCTTGGTGAACCCGATCACCCCGGCCTTCGAGGTGACGTAGTGGACCATGTAGGGCTGGCCGCCCTGGGCGCTGGACGACGAGATGTTCACGATCCGGCCCCAGCCCGCCGCGATCATGTCGGGCAGCACGGCCTGCGTGCAGTAGAAGGGGCCGTTGAGGTTGACCGCCATGATGCGGTCCCACTTCTCGTCGGTGATCGACAGGAAGTCCTTGAAGCCGGTGATGCCGGCGTTGTTGACGAGCACGAGCACGGGGCCGCCGAGGACCTCGCGCACGCGCTGCACGGCGTCGTTCACCAGCGCCCGGTCGGACACGTCGACCCCGCCGATCCCGACCGCCTCCCGGCCGGCGACCCCGATCTCCTCGGCGACCGCCTTGGCCGCCTCGGTGTCGATGTCGACGATGGCGACGGCGAGCCCGTCCTGGGCGAGTCGGTGGGCGATCGCCCGGCCCATGCCGGACCCGCCCCCCGTGACCACGGCGACGCGGCGCTCGCTCACGCCGGTGGTGTCGACGAACACCTTCATGCCTCGCACCCTACAAGAAGCTCACTCTCGTTGACAGCAAGCACGATTCTCTCCTCAGCCCACGCGGCTGGGGGGCCGGCTGCGTCGCTCGACGCCGACCACACGGCCGGCCAGAGGCACAGCGGCCGGGGCCGGGGCCGGGGCTGGCGCCGGCGCCGGTGCCGGCGGTGTCTCGCCCTCGAGGTCGACGGTGGGGAGAAGGCGGTCCAGCCAACCTGGGAGCCGGTTGGCCCGGCCCAGCAGGACCATCGTGGTGGGGACGAGGACCATCCGGACGATCGTGGCGTCGACGAGGACGGCGACGGCGAGGCCGAGGCCCACCATCTTGACGACGGGGTCGTCGTGGGCCACGAAGGCGCCGAAGACGGCCATCATGATCAGGGCGGCCGCCGCGATGACGCGGGCGGTGCCGGCCAGGCCGTCGGCGACGGCCGCGGCGGTGTCGCCGGTGCGCCGGTACGCCTCCCGGATCGAGGTGATGAGGAAGACCTCGCCCTGTTCGTGCGCGACGGCGACACGTTCACCGCGGCGGGCATCGCCGCCGGGATCGACCTGGCGCTGGCCCTCGTCGAGGACGACCTCGGGGCCGACCACGCCCGGACCGTGGCCAAGGTGCTGGTCGTCTTCCTGCGGCGCCCCGGGGGCCAGTCGCAGTTCAGCACGTGGACCGCCACCCCGGCCGTGCCCACAGAGCCGTTGCGCCCGGTCCTCGACGCCGTCGCCCTCGACCCCGCCGGGGACCACACCCTGGCGGCCATGGCCGAACGGGCAGGGTTCAGCGTGCGGCACCTCAGCCGGCTGTTCGACGAGCACCTGGGGATGACCGCCGGCCGCTACGTCGAGCGCGTCCGGTTCGAGGCGGCCAGGACGATGCTCGAGGACGGCGGCGAGGGCCTCGACGTGGTCGCCCGGCGCTCCGGGTTCGGGTCGGCGGAGACGCTGCGGCGCGCCTTCCTCCGCGAGGTCGGCGTGTCGCCAGGCGCCTACCGGGCCCGGTTCCGCACCACCGGCATCACCGACGGCCGGGGCGACGACTGGCCCGCGACCGTCCGGCGCGTCCCGGTGTCGCCGCGCGCCGCACCCTGACAAGGGCGCTACGGCAGCGCTCTCCGGTCGTCGGCCGGGGCGCCGCCCGCGAAGGGGCGGACCATCGCGTCGACCGTGAACGAGGCGAGCAGGTCGCCGGCGTCGTCGTGCACGCGGCACTCGGCATGGGTCATGCCGTCGCCGGCGAACGTCGAGAGGTGGCGGTACAGCATCCACCGGTCGGCCCGGACGTCCCGGTGGATCGAGACGGCGATGGCGTTGACAGCCGTCGACAGCGTGCGGTGCGCCTGGTCCTGGCCGACGCCGGGGTGCGGCCGCAGCGCGGCGGCGATCGACATGTGGCCGGTGAACTGGGCCAGCAGGCCGGCGTGGAGGATCGGGTCGTCGGGGACACGCCGGAACCGCACCCAGACGTCGAGCGTGGGCGGGCCGACGGGGGCGTCCGGGTCGCCGGTGTAGGCGCCGTCGACGACGCGGAGGTCACGGCCGGCGACACCCATGTCGAACGGCTCGCTGTCGTCGGGGCCGGCGACGTCGGGCGGCGCGGCGGCGTGCCGGACGGCGTCGGGCGACGTGACGTCGAGGAGCACCGTGCCGGTGGCGCAGACCCGTCCCGCCTGGCCCACCCGCACGGCGAGCGTCGTGAACGTCCTGCCGGCGCTCACCTCGTCGAGCTCGATCTCCAGGTCGCGGTAGGCGTCGGCCGCCCGGGGGAAGACCATGTGGGCGGCGACGGGGCGCCGCCCGGGGGCGTGGCGGCCGGCGGCCACGATCGCCTGCGCGAGCATCTGGCTGCCCTCGACGACCGGACGCCGCCAGTCGGCGCGGGCCACCCCGACGTAGCGGCGGGCGCCGGCCGGGCGCACGTCGAGCACGTCGACGAGGTCGGCGGCGTCGCCCCAGGTCGGGAAGCGCGTGACGGCCGCCTCCCGCGGCGCGTCGCCGTCGGCCGCGTCCACCAGCTCGACCCGGGCCCGGTCGTGGTCGAAGGCGGCCAGGCCCCGCATCCACTCGGGCGTGCCGGAATCGGGGAACGTCCACAGGACGTCCTGGCCGTCGATGCTCCACGCCCGCGCGGTGCCGACGGCCGGGCAGGCGGCCGGTCGCCCCTCGTCGCGGAACAACTCCAGGCGCGCGTCGGCGAGGGGGAAACAGAGCAACGGCGGCCCGTCGGCGGCCTCGACCCGGAGGGCGGAGGTCGTCTCCGCCACCAGCCGCTCGCCCCACCAGGCCCGGGCCCGGTACGGGCACGGGCGGGCCCGCGCCCGGTCGACGTCCGGCGCGGCCGGCGTCATGCGACGACGCCGCGGACCTTGAGGTCGACGATGGTGTCCCAGTCGAGGCCGAGGCCGGTGAGGATGGCGTCGCCATGCTCGTTGAACGCGGGCGCCCGTGTGGGCCGCGCCGGCTCGCCGTCGAAGGCGACCGGGGCGGCGGCCAGCTTGAACGGCACGCCGTCGGCCGTCTCGCAGTCCTGGACGTAGCCGTTGGCGACGGTCTGCGGGTCGGCGGCGGCCTCCAGCGTGTCCTGCACCATCGCCCACTGGCCGGAGAAGCCGGCGAGCCGCTCGCGCCACTCGTCGGCCGTCCGCTCGGCGAAGGTGGCCCGGAGCAGGTCGGTGGCGGCGCCGACGTTCTCCTTGATGGCGGCGGCGTCGGCGAAGCGGTCGTCGGTGGCCAACTCGGGACGGCCGATGACCGCACACGCCTCGGGCCAGTACCGCGCCGCCTGGAGGCAGGTGAGGGCGACGAACTTGCCGTCCGCCGTCGCGTAGGTGGCGCTGAGGGGGTTGCCCGTCGGCATGTCCGGCGGCGGCGGGGCCCAGCCCACGTTGTGCTGGAGCGAGAGGGCGAGGGCCGCCCCCATCGACCAGATACCGGTGCCGAGCAGGGAGACGTCGACCGTGGCGGCCTCGCCGGTGCGCTCGCGGTGGAAGAGGGCGCCCATGATCCCGCCGGCGATGGTCATGGCTCCGATGGAGTCGCCGAAGGCCGGGGCGGGCGGGGCGGGGACGTAGTCGTAGGTCGCCTGCTTCATCCCCATGGCGACGCCGGCGCGACACCAGTAGGCGAGGGAGTCGTAGGAGCCGCGCTCGGCGTCGGGGCCGCGCTCGCCCTGGCCGGTGCCCCGCACGTAGATGATGTCGGGGCTGTGGGCGCGGATGTCCTCGACGTCGATCCGCAACTTGGTCCGCACCTGCGGGAGCTTGTTGGTGAGGAAGACGTCGCAGGTGGCCGCCAGCCGGTAGAGGACGTCGAGGCCCTCGTCCGACGTCAGGTCGAGCCCGATGCTCTGCTTGCCGCGGTTGGAGTGCTCCAGGAGGACGTGCACGGTCGTCCCCATGACGGCGAGCCCGCTGGAGGCCAGGCCGCGCATGGCGTCGCCCCGCTCGACGTGCTCGACCTTGACGACCTCGGCGCCCCAGTCGGCGAGGAGCGCCGAGGCGGCGGGCACGAACGTGTGCTCCGCGACCTCGAGGACGCGGACGCCTTGCATCACGGCGGTCATGGCGTCGGTCCGGTGACGGTGGTTCCCACGATGGCTCCCTCTCGTGCTCGTTCAGCGGGGCAGGCCGAGGGCCCGTTCCGCGACGATGTTCCGCTGCAACTCCAGCTGCTCGTCGGTGAGTTCGACGTCCATGTCGGGCGGGGCCCTTCCGTCAGGCGTCGCGGCGCAGGAGCCGGTCGAGGTTGGCGCGCAGCTCCGGCGACGTGAACGACCGCTCCTCGGCGGTGAGCGCGAAGTCGAGCGTGGCGAGCACCGCCCGCTCGAGGTGGAGGTTCAGGATGCGCTTCGTGTCCTCGGCGGCCCGCCGCGGCAGCCGGGCGATGCGCCCGGCGCACGCCAGGGCCTGGGCCAGCACCTCGTCGTCGGGGCAGACGTGGTTGGCCAGGCCGATCTCGGCCGCCCGCCGGGCCGGGATGCGGTCGCCCGTGAGGGCGTACTCCTTGGCCAGCTGCAGGCTGGTCAGCAGCGGCCACGTCACCGGGCCGCCATCGGCGGCGACCAGGCCGACCAGCACGTGCGGGTCCGCGAGGTGGGCGCTCTCGGCCATGTAGACGATGTCGGAGAGCGCCACGATGCTGCACCCGAGCCCGACGGCGGGCCCGTTGACGGCGGCGACGACCGGCAGCCGGCACGCCACCATGCCTGTCACGATCCGCCGGCCGTCGACGATGGTCTGCTGCCGGAGCGCGGTGTCGCCGGTGAGCTCGTCGAGGTACGAGAAGTCCCCGCCGGCGGAGAACGCCCGCCCGTTGCCGGTGATGACCGCCACCCGGGCGTCGGCGTCGGCGTCGAGCTGCGGGAACAGGTCGGCGAGGCCCTGGTGGAGGGCGTGGTTCGTCGCGTTGAGCTGCTCGGGGCGGTTGAGGCGGACGACCCGGATCGGCCCGTCGGCCTCCACCTCGATCTCGTCGGGGAGGGCGTAGGCGGTCACGACGCCGGCAGCCCGAGGATGCGGCTGGCCACGAGGTTGCGCTGGACCTGCGAGGTGCCGCCCATGACGCTCTGGGCCCGGCTGTACAGGTACACCTTGAGCCAGGTGTCGTCGCCGCCGTCGTGGGCGGCACCGCCGACGGCGAGGGCGGCGTGGCCGACGGCCTGCTCGACCTGGGTCATGAGCAGCTTGTCGACCGACCCCTCCGGGCCGTGGGAGATGCCGTCGAGGCGGTCGGACAGCCGCCGGCACACGTGCAGGCGCAGCATCTCGGACTCCACGATCGCCCACCCGAGGTCGCGGGCCGCCTCGGCGTCGTGGCGGGCCGGCTCCTCCCGCACGCGGTGGGCGAGCTCCTTGACGACCTTGCGGTAGCGGGAGACGAAGCCCAGCTCGCCCGGTTCGCGCTCGTGGCTGACGACGGTCATGGCCAGCTTCCAGCCCTCGCCCGGCCCGCCGATCATGTTCCCGGCAGGCGTGCGGGCGCCGCCGAAGACCACCTCGCCGAACTCTCGGGTGATGCCGTTGATCATCCGCAGCGGGCGCTGCTCGATGCCGGGCTGGCCCATCGGCACGGCGAAGGCGGAGATGCCGCGGTGCTTGGGCACGTCCGGGTCCGTCCGGGCCAGCACGAGGCACCACTCGGCGGCGTCGGAGTAGCTGGTCCAGACCTTGTGGCCCGTGATGACGTACTCGTCGCCGTCGCGCACGGCCCGGGTGCGCAGCGCGGCCAGGTCGGACCCGGCGTCGGGCTCGCTGAAGCCCTGGCACCACCGGTCGCGGCCGTTGACGATGCCGGGCAGGAACCGCCGGCGGATGTCCTCGTTGCCGTGGTGGAGGATGCCCTGAACCAGGTAGCCGAGGCTTGGCCGCGGCGGGGCGCCGGCCGCCGCCAGCTCGTCGTCGAGGATGACGTCGTAGACGCTGGGCAGGTCGTGGCCGCCGATGTCCTTCGGCCAGGACAGGCCGAAGAAGCCGGCGTCGTAGAGCGCCTGGTGCCAGGCGGCC
>DATFOS010000106.1:0-25615 GCA_035265325.1 Acidimicrobiales bacterium | reverse complement strand
ACTCGTCCTCGCAGTTCTGGATGTGGCCGCCGGCGGGGTCGAGCTCACCGCAGGTCTCGGCGAAGTCCTCGTACTCGCTGCCGCTGGGAGCGCCGTACCACAGGCCGTCGCAGGCCCCCATGTCGCCGGAGGCGCAGGCCTCACGCAGCGGGTCGAGCTGCTCGGGGGTGCCCCCGCCGAGTGAGAACGGCAGGCTGTCGTCCGTCGTCGCCGGAGGGCTCGTCGTGTCCGGCGGGGTCGTCGTGGCCGACTGCGGCGGCCCGGTCGTGGGCGCCGTGTCGGGGGGCGTCTCGACGTCGCCGAGGCTCAGCGACGAGGACACGATCTTCCAGTCGCCGTCGATCCGGGTGAAGTCGACCTCGTCGGGCTCGGTGCCGCCGTCCGACATGCGGAACTGGACCGCAAGCGTGGCCCGGTCGTCGCCCTCGGACACCGTCTCGGTGGACTCGACGCCCTCGGGGATGAACTCCGAGACGTCGACGGAGCCTTCGTCGGCCGTCTCGAAGGCGTCCTGGCACTGGGCCAGGAGGTCCTGGCGGGTGCCGCCCGCCTCCTCGATGTCGATGACGTCGACCATGGCGGCGCAGTCGCGGTCGTTGGCGGCGGTCACGTAGGACTCGAGCGCGGCGGCGGGGCCGCTCTCGTCGTCGTCGCCCCCACCCAGCACCAGGAAGACACCGACGGCGGCGGCGATGAGCACGACGACGAGCACCACGATCGGCACGACGGGGCTGCTCTTCTTCCGCACCGGGGGGCCACCCAGGCCCGGCGGCGGCGTGCCGTAGCCGGGGGCCGAGTTCCACCCGGCGTTCGGGTCCTGCCAGCCCGGCTGCGCGGGCGGCGGCTGTTGCGCGGGCGGGACCCAGCCGCCCTGCTGGTCGGGCGGCACCCAGCCGCCCTGTTGCGGGTCGGGCCCCCAGCCGGGGGGAGGTTGGTTGGGGGGCGTGGGGGACACGGGTCCTCCTGGCTGCGTGTCGGTCCGGGGCGCCGGGCGGAGGCGGCACGCTCCGGTCCGGGGCCTGCGCAGCCGCCCGGGTGCGCTTCGAGCGGAGGGGACGTTAGACGCCGGTGACCCTGGTAGGCGATGCACGTCCCGCACTCACGGAACGTACCGCCGGAGGTTCCCTCCGTCACGCCGCCCGGCGGCCCGGACGGCCCGCGCCGCGCTCAGAGCGTGGCGAGCCAGGTGCGAACGGCCTCGACGACCTCGGCGTCGTTCGACCTCAGCTCGTGGGTCCCGGACACCGTGACGTGCGCGACCGGGCCCTCGATGACGGCGGCGTGCTCGGACAGCTCCTCCGGCGTGCCGAACGCGTCGCGGTCGCCGGACACGAACAGGCACGGCACGTCGATCGCGGGCAGGTGCTCGACGCGCAGCTTGTCCGGCCTGCCCGGCGGGTGCAGCGGATACGAGATCAGCACCAGGCCCGCAGCCGGCAACCCCTCGGCCACAGCCATCGAGCACATGCGCCCGCCGAACGAGCGGCCCCCGAGCACGACCCGGTCCGTGGCCACGCCCGCCTTGTCGGCCACGAGCGCGGCCTCCTCCCGCACGCAGGCGATGGCCCTCGGCGCCCGGTCGGGCGCCTTGCGGCCCTCCCGCCGGTACGGGAAGTCCGCCCGGGTCACCGGCAGGTCGAGGCCCTTCTCCAGGGCGACCAGCGTGCGGTGGTCGCGGCCGGCACCGGCCCCGGGGAACAGCAAGAGGGCGCCGGGCCCGGTCGTGCCTTGCTCGTCCGGGGCGTCGCTCGGGCTCATCCGGCGAGGAGGATACGCCGCGCCTCCGCCAGCTCGGCGAGCCGGGCGGCGGCGCCGTCGCGGTCGCCGCCGTGGTCGGGGTGCGCCCGGCGGACCAGCTCGCGGAACCGGCGCTGGACCAGCGTGCGCGGCGGCCGCTGCCCTCGCTCGAGGGCCAGCACGCCGAGCGCCCAGCCGATCGGGTCCCGGTAGGCGTCGCGGGACCAGTCGTGGTGCTTGGCCAGGCCGGACAGGTGCGCCACCAGGGCGTCGTCGACCGATCCGCTCCAGCGCATGGCCTTGCGGAGGGCCTCCATGACCAGCGCCCGGGGGCCGACCTCCAGCTCGCCGGCGGCGTACACGGCGGCGAGGACGTGCTGGGCCGGCGAGCCCTTCTCCTCGATCTCGAAGCTGAGCTCCTCGCCGTGGCCGTGGAGGCGGTGGACGCTTCGCTGGAGCCCGATCCGGTCCTGCTGGAGCCGGTGGCGCAGGCGGGGCTGCGGGATGCGCATGCCCGCCTCGAGCTGGTGCGTCAGCCGGTCGAGGTCGTCGAAGAGATCGGGGTCGAGGCCCGGCATGAACGCGGCCACGACACCGCCGAGCAGGATGCCGCCGAAGCCCGGCGCCGGACTGACCGGCAGGTCACGGTGGCCGAGGGCGACCCGTCGCGTCGGGGCGATGGGGCGCGAGTGGAAGACCTCCAACTCGGCCAGCGGCATCGGGACAGCCTAACGACCGCCTCCCCGGGCCCCCTGGTCCCGGGCGCTGCGTCGGTCACACGACTCAGACGTACGGGCGGAGGGCGCTGCGCAGGTCCTTCGCGGAGTCGGCCACGGCGTCCTCGTCGACCTCGTCCTCGCAGAGCAGGTCGGCCAGGGCGTCGACGCGCTCGGTGAGCCCCCGCCAGTCGGCCTTGGCGAAGCCGTACGGCGGCACGTCCTCGTCGACCTCCTGGGAGGCGAGCAGCAGCTTGGCCACCTGCTCGTGGTCCTTGGGGTCGTGCTGGAGATGGTCGGCGATGACGAACAGGTCGCCGAGCATGTTGGCGTCGACCTCGCCGACCGGGGCGTCGCCCTCGTCGGCGGCAAGCTCGTGGGGGTGCTCGACGGCCTCGATGAGCTCGTCGACCGCGGCCTCGTCGGTGGTGTAGACGAACAGCTCGTCGTCGTCCCACCCGAACGGGATCCCGGCGTCGCCCAGGCGGGCCTCGAGCGTGGCCAGCCGGTCGTCGTCCCATTCGGACATGTCGTAGGCGACCTGGTCCTCGTCGGGGTCGAGCGGCTCGGGTGCGCCCTCGACCTCGTCGAGCACCTCCCGGATGGCGTCCTCGTCGCGGGCGGCCCCGTGGACCGACTCGCCGACCCACCAGTGCGGGATGCCCGCCTCGCGCAGGCGCTCGGTGGCGGCCTCGCGCGCGATGTCGCTCCAGTGGTCGAGGGCGACCTCGATCTCGTCGTCGCCCTCCTCGTCGTCGGACGCGGCGATGACGACCTCGGGGTCGGGCCCGAGACCTCCCTCGGCGACCGTGACGACGACATCGAGGTCGTCGTCCTCGTCTGATTGCCCGAACTGGCCGGAGACCTGACCCACGGCGCCCATTCAACCAGCCCCTGGAAGGGCACCCCGACGCCACCCCTCGTGAGCTGGGACATCGTCAGGTCCCACAACTATCGTCCCAGCATGAGCCAGAAGCAGCCGCCCGACCGGAACCTCGCCCTCGAGCTCGTCCGTGTGACCGAGGCCGCCGCCCTGGCCGCCTCCCGCTGGGTGGGGCGGGGCGACAAGAACGGCGCCGACGGCGCCGCGGTGGACGCCATGCGCGTAGTCCTCGACACCGTCGCGATGGACGGCATCGTCATCATCGGCGAGGGGGAGAAGGACGAAGCGCCGATGCTCTACAACGGCGAGAAGATCGGCGACGGCACCGCCGCCGCGGTCGACGTGGCCGTCGACCCGATCGACGGCACCACGCTCACGGCCCTCGGCCGGGGCGGGGCGGTGGCCGTGATCGCCGTGTCCGAGCGGGGCACGATGTTCGACCCGGGCCCGTGCGTCTACATGGAGAAGATCGCCGTCGGCCCCGACGCCAAGGGCGCGATCGACATCTCCAGGTCGCCGACGGAGAACGTGGGCGCCGTGGCCGAGGCCCTCGGCGAGACGCCCCGCGACGTGACCGTGGCGATCCTCGACCGGCCCCGCCACGAGCAGCTGATCGGCGAGATCCGTGCCACCGGCGCCCGCATCCTGCTGATCCCCGACGGCGACGTGGCCGGCGGCATCTCGTCGGCGTGGCCCGAGTCCGGCGTCGACATGCTCTACGGCATCGGCGGCACGCCGGAGGGCGTCATCACCGCGGCCGCCCTCAAGTGCATGGGCGGCGAGCTGCAGGGCAAGCTCTGGCCCCGCAACGACGAGGAGCGCGACGCGGCGCTGGCGCTCGACTACGACCTCGATCGGGTCCTCTCCACCGACGACCTCGTCGCGGGCCACAACTGCTTCTTCGCCGCCACGGGGATCACCGACGGTGAGCTGCTGCGCGGCGTCCGCTACAGCCGCCGCGGCGTCATCACGTCGTCGCTGGTCATGCGCTCGAAGTCGGGCACGGTCCGCAGCGTCACGGCCAACCACAAGCTGTCCAAGCTGGCCGACATCTCGGTCATCGACTTCTAGCCCGGGCGGCGTTCGTGGTCCTCGACCACCTGGAGGAACTCACCCCGTCGGCGTCACCGAGAAGGAGAGGCCGAACGGGTCGAGGGTCCCCGGAAGGAGGCGGGAGGGGGACAGGCGCTGGGGGCGGTCGAGCGCCGTCTCCGCCCGCTGGAGCAGGGCGCCCAGGAACACGCTGGTGGTGAGCAGCACGAGGTTGCGACCGGGGCAAATGCCGGGGCCGCCGCTGAACGGCACCAGCGGCCAGTCCTCGGGGGGCTGGCCGTCACCGTCGCGCCACACCTCGGGGGCGAAGCGGTCGGCGAACCGCAGCCGCGTGCCGTCCCGGTGGAGGAAGGGCGCGTGCAGGACCAGCGACACCCCGGCCGGCAACGTCGTGCCGCGCCACGTCGTCTCCTCGGTCGACTCGCGCAGGATCGCCGGCGTCGTCGGCCACAGCCGGAGCGCGTCGAGCACGCAGGCCCGGAGGTGGCGCAGGTCGGCGGGCCGGGAGAGGTCGCGCCCCGCCACCTCGTCGAGCGCCCGCGAGCGCTCCACCAGGTGGGTGGACAGCAGCGCCAGCGTCCGCAGGGACGCCAGGCCGGCGGCGTCGAAGGCGAACAGCCACTGAGGGACCTGCTCGTGCGGGACCGTGCCCTCCGCGGCGGGGACCGTGGCGACCAGCTCGGCGAGGCTGCCCGGCTCGGCCTTGTCGACGTAGGCCTCCACGCCGGCGAGGAAGTGCTCGGTGGCGGCTCGCCGCTCCGGCCGCAGGTAGGCCCAGTTGGCGTGGCGCCGCAGGCGGCGCAGCTCGTCGGTCAGGCCCTCGTCGTCGCGGGCGACGTCGCCCAGCACGACCCGCCGCACCATCCGCCACCAGGCGGGGGCGAAGAGGTCGTAGTCGAGCCGGCCGCCGTTGCCGGCCACGGCGGCGAGCAGGGCGTCGACCTCCTCGAGCACCTTCGCCACGATGGCCTCGGCCCCGGCGTGCACCGGGCGGTCGCTGTCGAGCACCTGCTCGTTGAACCGGCGCCGCTCGGCCCGCTCCGGCGCGCTCGACACCAGCACCCCGTGCGGCTGGAAGCGGGACAGGGCGGCCGCCTTCTCCCGCGTGGCCAGCGCGAACGGCTCGGGCGAGCCGGCGAGCACGCGGTGGGCGTCCTCCGGGCCGAGGACGAGCGCGAGGGTCCGGCCGGGGAGGCGGACGCACACCGGCCCGATGCCGTAGCGGTCGCGCACGCGCTGCAGCCGGCGGACGGCCCGCCGGTCGGCGTCCATGCGCTCGGCCAGCCGCATGGCCCGGGGGCGGCGGACGATGAGTCCCCGGGCGACGAGCGGGGCGAGCACGTCGGCGGCGACCGCCGCCGTGTCGGCGGCCGAGACCTCGACGACCCCGCAGTCCTGGGAGTGCGGCAGAGCGGTCATGGTCTTCCCCCTTACCGCAGGGATCCTGCCCAACCCGTCACAGGTCGCCTCTACGCTGGCGGACCATGGCAGCCACCAGCACCGGGACGAACGGGGCCACCAGGGCCAGCGGCATCGCGATCGACGAGCTCTCCGACGACGTGCGGCCGCAGGACGACCTGTTCCGCCACGTCAACGGCCGCTGGATCGCGACGACCGAGATCCCGTCCGACCGGGCCGCCCACGGCGCCTTCCACGCCCTGCGCGACCAGGCCGAGATCGACGTGCGGGCGCTGGCGGAGGAGGCTGCGGCCGGCGACGCCGCACCCGGTACCCCCGCGCGCAAGGTGGGCGACCTGTGGGCGGCGTTCATGGACGCCGACGCCGTCGAGGCCGCCGACGCCGCCCCGCTGGCCGACGACCTGGCGTCGATCCGGGGCGTGACCACGACGAGCGAGCTGCTCCGGCTGATCGGGCGCCTGCAGCGGCACGGCTCGCCGGGCCTCATGGCCTGGTTCGTCGACAACGACGGCGACGACGCCACCCGCTACGTCGTCAACCTCTACCAGGGCGGCCTGGGCCTGCCCGACGAGGCCTACTACCGCGAGGACGCCTACGCCCAGGTGCGGGCGGCCTACGTCGAGCACATCGCCACGATGCTGCGCCTGGTCGACGAGCCCGACCCGGCCGACGCCGCCCGGCGGGTGATGGCGCTCGAGACCACGCTGGCCGCCGGCCACTGGACGGCGGTCGACAGCCGCGACGCCCTCAAGACCCACAACAAGCGCACCCGAGCCCAGCTCGACGAGATGGCGCCCGGCATCGACTGGGACGCCTGGCTCGAGGGCCTGGGTGCGCCCGACGGGGCGTTCGCCGAGGTCGTGGTGCGCCAGCCGGGGGCGATCGAGACGGCGGGGCGGGCGCTCACCGAGGTCCCGCTGGCCGACTGGCGGGCCTGGCTCACGTTCCACCACCTGCGGGCGACCGCGCCCTACCTGTCCTCCCGTTTCGTCGACGCCGACTTCGCCTTCTACGGCACGCTCCTCTCCGGCATCCCGCAGCTGCGCGAGCGCTGGAAGCGCGGCGTCGACGTGATCGAGGGCGCCCTGGGAGAGGCCGTCGGCGAGCTGTACGTGGCGCGGCACTTCCCACCCGAGCACAAGGCGCACATGCAGCGCCTGGTGGGCTGGCTGATCGAGGCCTACCGGGTCGACATCGAGTCCCTCGAGTGGATGTCGCCCGAGACCCGGCAGCGGGCGCTCGACAAGCTGGGCCGGTTCACGCCCAAGATCGGCTACCCCGACGCCTGGCGCGACTACTCGTCGCTCGCCATCGACCGCGACGGCCTGCTCGGCAGCGTCCGGCGGGCCGACGCCTTCGAGTCCGACCGCAACCTGGCCAAGATCGGCACGCCGGTCGACCGGGGCGAGTGGCACATGACGCCCCAGACGGTGAACGCCTACTACAACCCCGGCATGAACGAGATCGTCTTCCCGGCGGCGATCCTGCGCTCGCCGTTCTTCGACCCCGAGGCCGACGACGCCGTGAACTTCGGCGGCATCGGGGCGGTCATCGGCCACGAGATCGGCCACGGGTTCGACGACCAGGGCAGCCGTTACGACGGCGACGGCAACCTCCTCGACTGGTGGACCGACGACGACCGGAAGGGCTTCGACGTCCGGGCCCAGGCGCTCATCGCGCAGTACGACGGCTTCGAGCCCGAGGGCCTCGTCGGGCACCACGTGAACGGCGCCCTGACCGTGGGCGAGAACATCGGCGACCTGGGCGGCATCCAGATCGCCCACACCGCCTACCAGCTCAGCCTCGAGGGCGGCGAGGCACCGGTCATCGACGGGCTCACCGGCAGCCAGCGGGTGTTCCTCGGGTGGGGCCAGGTCTGGCGCATGGTCACCCGCGAGGCCGAGGCCATACGCCGCCTGGCGATCGACCCGCACGCGCCGCCCGAGTTCCGGGCCAACGTCGTGCGCAACCTCGACGAGTTCCACGAGGCCTTCGCCGTGTCCGAGGGCGACGGCATGTACCTGGCCCCCGAGTCCCGGGTGCGCATCTGGTGACCCGCGGTTAGTGCTCCAGGGCCGACAGGGGCGGGCCCGCCTGGAGCGCGGGCCCGCCGCCGGCCCCCCTCACCCCGGCTTGGTGACGGCGCCCATCAGGGTGGCCTGGAGGCGGCGCATGCCGCGGAGCCAGCGCTCGCGGTCCTCGGCCCGACGGCGCTCGTAGGTGGCGACCTCGGCGTGCGGGAGGATCAGGAAGCGCTCGTCGGCCAGGCCGGCCACGACGGCGTCGGCCACGGCGGCGGGCGGCAGGATGCCGTCCCGGGCGGCGGACGACGCCTCGGCGGCCTGCTCGCCGGCCTCGCCCTCGGTCCCGCCGCGCAGCATCGCCGTGTCCACCGCCTGCGGGCACAGGCACGAGACCTTGAGCCCGGCGTCGCCGTGCGTGATCGACAGCCACTCGGCCAGGGCCACGGCGGCGTGCTTGGTCACCGAGTACGGCGCCGAGCCGATCTGGGTCAGCAGGCCGGCCGCCGACGCCGTGGTGAGGAAGTAGCCGCCGCCGCGCGCCAGCATGCGGGGCACGACGGCCCGGGCCGCCACGACGTGGCCCTTGACGTTGACGCGCCAGATGCGGTCCCACTCCTCGTCGGGGACCTCGACGCCCCCGATCACGAGGATGCCGGCGTTGGCGCAGAAGAGATCGATCGGCCCGAGCTCGTCCTCGGCCTGGTCGACCAGCGCCTCGACCGCTGCGGGGTCGCCGGCGTCGACCTGCGCCGCCAGCGTCGCCGCCCCCGCATCGGCCAGCTCGCCGGCCACGCGCTCGGCGGCGGCGCCGTCGATGTCGGCCACGGCGATCGCCCGGGCGGCGGCGGCGGCGAACGCCCGCCCCATGGCGGCGCCGATGCCCCCTCCGCCGCCGGTGATGACGACGACCTTGCCCTGCAGGTCCACGATGCGTCCCTCTCGTTCGGCTGCGGTGACCCTACGACCCGGCCCGCCGGCGGCTCACTCCCGGCCGGACATGTACTTGGCCATGCCGTCGGCGTAGGCGGCCAACTCGGGCTCCTGGGCCAGCAGCGGCTCGAACTTCTTGCGGGCGGCCGCCCGCTTGTGCGGCAGGTACTCGGTCGGCCACAGGCCGTCGTGCGGCCGGTAGCCCTTGAGCACGTTCCGGGCCACGGTGACCTTGTGGACCTCGTCCACGCCGTCCATCACGGCCATGGTCGGGGCGGCGGCCCACATGTCCTGCAGCGGGGTCAGGTTGGTGACGCCCAGGGAGCCGAACACGTGGATCGCCCGGTAGGTCACCTCCCGCAGGACCTTGGCGCAGGTGTACTTGCACGCCGCGATCTGGGTGCGGGCCTCCTGCGTCGACGAGTTGTCGATCGTCCACGCGGTCCAGAGGACGAGCAGCCGCAGCATGTTGATCTCGGCGTAGCTGTCGGCCACGGCCTCCTGCACCATCTGGTGCTCGGCGATGACCTTGCCGTGCGACTCGCGGCTCAGCGCCCGCTCGCACATCATGTCGAAGGCCAGCTTGCACTGGGCGATGCCCCGCATGGCGTGGTGGATGCGCCCGCCGCCCAGCCGCCGCTGGGCCAGCACCTTGGCGCCGTCCTCTGGCCCGAGCAGGTGGTCGAGCGGCACACGCACGTCGGTGTAGCGGATGTGGTTGTGGACCCGCGGCCCGCCCTCGACGAACTCGACCCCGGGCGTCTTCGACGGCACCACGAACATGCCGCTCGTGGTCATGACGAACAGGATGTCGGCGTAGCGCCCGGCGCTGGTGAACCACTTCTCGCCGTTGATGACCCACTCGTCGCCGTCGCGGAAGGCGCTGGTCTTGAACAGGTTCGGGTCGGACCCGCCCTGCGGCTCGGTCATCGAGTACGCCGACCAGATCTCCTGGTTCATGAGCGGCACGAGCCACCGCTCCTTCTGCTCCGACGTGCCGTAGGCCGCGAGCAACTCCATGTTCCCGGTGTCGGGGGCGGCCGTGCCGAAGTAGGCCGGCGCCGCCGAGTAGCGGCCCAGGATCTCGTTGATCAGCGCCAGCTTGAGCTGCCCGAAGCCGGGCCCGCCAAGTTCCTCGTCGAGGAACAGCGCCCACAGGCCCCGGTCCTTGACCTGCTGCTGGAGGCCGCGGGCGTGCTCCTTGACCTTGGGGTTGCCGTACCGCAGGGCGGCTGGGAACACCATGTCGAACGGCTCGATCTCCTCGCGGCAGAACCGCTCGACCCAGTCGAGCTGCTCCTGGAATTCCGGCTCGGTCGAGAAGTCCCAGGCCATGACGAGTCCCCCTCCGCGTCGGCGGCCGCGTCCGCGACCGCCCGTGCGATCCACCTCGATGATGCACTCGCATCATTCCATGGAACACACGCACCCGCCCAGTCCGCCGCTCCGCACACGCCGCGCCGCATCGACGGCTCTGGGGGAGCATTATTCGGGAGGTGGCCCCGGAGCGCCCCGACCGGCTCGAGCGCTGGACCGGCCGCGCCGCGGCCGACCTCGGCGCCGGCCGCCCGGTCCGCCTCGGCTGGCGTCCCGTGGCGGCCGCGGCCGTGGCGCTCGGCGCGCTGGCGGCGTGGGCCTTGGTCGGCGCCCTCGGCGTCGCGGCGTTCATCTGGACGCATCCCGTTTTCTGGCTGTTCGGTGCCGGCCTCGTGGCGATGTGCGTGGCCGGCTGGCCCCGAGGCGTGGACATCCGCCCGGCCGAGGACGACGGCGGGCCGACCACCGAGGTGGCCGTCCCGCCCGCGGCGGCGCCCGCGCTGCATGCCCTCGTCGCCCAGGTGGCGTCCGTGGCCGGGGCCCCCGCGCCCGCCCGGCTCGTGGCGACGCCGGCCCCGGTGCTCTCGGTGACGGGCGGCCGCCGCTCGACCCTCGTCGTGGGCACGCCGCTGTGAGGCCTGCTGGCCCCCCAGGCCCGGGTGGCGTGGCTGGCCCGCGAGCTGGTGACCGCGGCCCCCCGCCGGCGCCCGGGAACAGCGCTCGTGGACCTCGCCGACCGCTCGCTGGCCCAGTGGCAGCGCCAGCTCGGCCGCGACCCGGCCGAGGGCTCGCTGGGCCGGCTCGGCCGGCCGGCGCACGAGCTCGTGAAAGTCGACCCGCTGGCCACCCACTACGTGCTGCGCTCCGAGGTCTCGGCCACCCGCCGGTCCCGCGACCAGCTCATGGGCGTGTTCCACCTCATGCTGGGCGGGACGCTGGGAACGCTGCACCGCCTCCTCCGCCGCCTCGCGTACCGCTCCCGCCAGCGGGCCGCGCTGGAGTCCGACGCCGTCGCCGTCCGCGTGGCGGGGGCGGCCGGGGCGGCCGCCGCCCTCGACACCGTCCCGTTGTTGCGCCGGGCGGCGCTGTCGTCGGGACAGGCCGCCCGGCGGCGCGACCCCGTTTCGTTCCGCGACACGGTGGTCGGCCACGTCCTGTCGGTCCCGCCGGAGGAGTGCGACCGCCTGCGGGCGGAGGCCGAGGCCGGCCGGTGCCGGCCGGACGACACGGTGCCGCCCCTGCGCCTGCGGAGGCGCCTCGTGGCGGCGCGACCCGAGGCACCGGCGGCCGTGACGCTGTCCCCGGAGGCCGAGATCGCCATCGACACCGAGCTGGCGGCCGCCGTCCTCCCGGTGGAGGAGGCGCTGCGGGCCGCCGCCCGCCGGCGCGACCGCCGGGTGGGCTAGCGCCTGTCCCGTGGGCCGCACACGGGATCCGCAGGACGACCCCTAGAGCCGGCTGGCCAGGCGGGCGGCGATCAGGCGGCGGAGGCCGCGGGGCGCGGTGCTCGCACCGAAGGCGGCGATCTTGTTGAGCCGGCCCGTGACGACCCAGGCCTTGCCGGCCCGGGCGCCGGCCAGCGCCTCGGTGACGCACTCCTCGGCCGACTGCCACAGCGGCCCGGGGATGTTCCGCCCACCGATGCCGGCCCGCTCCTGGAACCCGGTGCGGGTGAACCCGGGCAGCACGGCCGTGAGCGACACGCCGGTGCCGGCCAGCTCCTCGTGGACCGCCTCGCTGAACAGGGCCACGAACGCCTTGGAGGCCCCGTAGGTGGCGTTGCCGGGCGTGGCCTGCAGCCCGGCGACGGACGAGACGTTGACGATCGTGCCCCGGCCGCGCGCCAGCATCGGCCCGAGGGCGGCGTGCGTGAGGCGCACGACGGCGAGGACGTTCACCGCGACCTCGCGCTCCTCCTCGTCCACGTCGAGGTCGGCCAGCTTCCCGTAGGTGCCGAACCCGGCGTTGTTCACCAGCAGGTCGACGGGGCGGTCGGCGCGGGCGACCCGGGCCTCGACGACGGCCAGGCGGGCGGCGTCGGCGAGGTCGGCGGGTAGCACCTCACACGTCACGCCGTGGGCCTCGCCCAGCTCCTTCGCCAGCGCGTCCAGGCGATCGGCGTCGCGGGCGACGAGGACCAGGTCGGTCCCCGCGGCGGCGAGCTGGCGGCACATCTCCCGCCCGATGCCCGACGAGGCGCCGGTGACGAGGGCGGTGGACCAGGTGGTCGGGGACGCGGTCGCAGCGGTCACGGGCGGGAGCGTAGGCCCCGCCCGTGACCGCCGGCCGCCTCGGCCGGTTCCTGGGTCAGGCGACCGTGAACTCCTGCGTCATGCCGTGGACGACGGCCTCCGCCCCGGGCGCGGGCCGCACCCCGCTGGCGTGACGCGCCCCTAACCTCGCCGCATGGGACGGGACGAGTCGTCGCCCGCGGTCGAGGTCCCCGACGACCTCGCCGCCGCGCTCGACGAGGCCGGGCTGCGGGCCACGTTCGACGGCCTCAGCCCCAGCCACCGCCGCGAGTACGTGACGTGGGTCGACGAGGCCAAGCGGCCCGGGACCCGGGCGCGCCGGGTGGCCGGCACGGTCGAGCGGCTGGCGACGCCCCGCGGGCGGTGAGGTGGACGAAGGACCGCCCTGACGCGGCGGTTCACGTCGGGCTCGCACGCCGTCGGCTCCCGGCGGCGCGTCCGTCACCGGCGGGCGGTCAGCCCGCCCCGGTCGTCGGGCTGGTCGTGACCTTGCCGTCCGGGTCGCCCCGCAGGACTCGCACGGCGAGCTGGCCGTTGGCGAGGCTGGCCTCGACCGCCGCCCCCCAGCCGGCGGGGATCTCGACCTCACGCTCGAACCCGCCGTAGAACCACTCGTGGACGAGGTAGTCCCGCGGCGCGGCCGACCGCAGACCCGCCGTGATGCGCACCTGGCCGGGCGTGACGTCGATCATCACGTCCTCGGGCTGCACGGCCGGGAGGGGCGCCACGATGACGAGGGCGGCCTCGGTCTCGTACACGTTGACCGGCACGGTCTGGGGTCGCATCTCCTGCTCGGCGACGTCGGTCGCCGCGACCACCTCGGCCTGCTTGGTCTGATCGGGAGCCATGCCGGTCACCTACCCGCCCACCCCCGGGGCCAGACGACGTTCGGCGGCCGCCCGGGCCGCCCGGCCTGCCGCTCCGCACGGCCGTGTGGGACCCGGCGGGGGTGGGGCGATGGTCATGGCGGGCGTGCCGTACCGGCGGCGTTCCCGGCCGTCTCCGTGGTGGCGTTCACCGCGCTGGTGGCGGGTGTGCTGGGTCCGCTACCCCGGCCCGGGGTGCTGCGGGGACGCCGGGAGCAGCCGCTCCCACCGCCGCCAGGGAGCCGGGCCGGCGGGGCGGACGGCGACGTCGCGGTCGGCGGCGGAGCCGACCTCCGGAGCACTGTCGACGCCGGGGTCGGGCGGGTCGAGGTCGGGAGGGGCGAGGTCGGGCAGGGCGAGGTCGCCGGCGGGACGCCAGCCGGCGCCGCCGAACAGGCCGTCCGGGGCCGGGTGGGCCGGGGCGACGGCGTCGAGGGCGGCGCAGCCGCGGTCCCGCAGAGCCGCGGTGAGGGCGGTGAGCAGGTGGCGCCCGACGCCCTGCCGGCGGGCACCCGGCGCCACGACCAGCGCCGCCAGCCGCCCCACGGGGCCGAGGGCCGCCCCGGTCGCCACGCCCGCGAGCTCCTCCCCCCGTCGGGCCACCACGGCGACGTCGGCCAACTCGCCGCCGACACCGGCATCCGCCGGGCCGGCGCCGCCGTCCGCCGGGACGGAGCCTGCCGGCGCGAGCAGCGCCCACGCGTCCGGTGGGAGGCGCTCGCCGACCTCGATGGCCACCGGCAGCCCGCCCCGGCCGATGACCCGCACCGGGCCGAAGCGGGCGTCGGCGATCGGCTGCCAGACCCGGCCGCCGTCCTGCCGGAGGAGGTGGACGCGGTCGACCGTGACGTCCACGACGAAGTCGGCCAGTGCGGCCAGCGCTGCCGGGATGCGCTCGGGCGCCAGGTCGTCGGCCACGGTGACGTGAGGGACGAAGTCGTGCGTGAGCGGGCGCTCGAGCGGCGGGCGGAAGACGGCGTCCCGCAGCGCCCGCAGCCCGGCGACGTCGCCGCCCACCGCCAGGTACACCACGGGGTTGACCGGCTGGAACGTGGTCGCCGGCCCGAGGCGCAGCCGCAGGGGGGCGGTGGCGGCGGCCGCGGCGCGCAGGACGGACACGGCGTCGTCGAGCCGCTCCACCGGCACGTTGACCGGCGGGACGAGCGTCACGTGCGGGGCGATCCGCCCGAGGGCCGGGTCGCCGAGCGCCCGGCGCAGGGCGTCCACCTCCGTGGCCAGCGGCGGTGGCACCAGCACCGCCACGCCCAACCGCACCCTCGGCATCCGCCGAACCCTACGGGCTGCCGGCGCCCGCCTCCCCACGGCCTCCCGTCCGGCCACAGGCCAGCCCGGTCCACCGGCGCCAGCGGGCGCCCGCAGGACCCGGCAGGCGGCCCGCAGGACCCTCACCGCCCGCCGGCCCGCCCGCACCGCCCGGCCACACGCCCGCACCGCCCGCCAGCCCGCCTGGGCCGCGGGGTCACGGCGTCTGGCAGGTGGAGGCCGGCTCCTCGCCGGCGAAGCGGGCCTCGACCCACGCGAAGCCGTCGGACACGGCGTCGGGGACGGCGCCCCCGTGGTCCATCGTCCCCTCGTACACCCGGCGGTCGACGACCTGGCCCTCGTCGCACATGCGCCCGGCCAGGATCTCGCTCAGCGCCGCCGGCACGACGTTGTCGGCCTCGCTGTGCACGATGAGCACCGGCGCCTCGGTGGCCACGTTGCCCGGATTGTTCTCCTCGGCGAGCGTGGCCCACGGCTCGACGGTGGCGGCGTCCGACCGGATCAGCTCGGACGCCGGCCGGCCGGCGAAGGCGCGGAGGACCTGCCCGACGCAGCCCTCGTCCACCCGGTCGATCTGCTCGAGGCCGGCCGGCGTGAGCACGAGCGACAGGTCGGCGTCGTCGTAGGCCTCGGCGAAGCCGGCGAAGATCATGTAGAGGAACCCGGCGATCGGCATCGACCCCGCCGCCGACACGATCACGGGGATCTCGGTGGCGGGCGCCCCGGCGACGGTCCCCACCAGGTCGAACTCGGGCGCCCAGTCCGCCGCCAGCTGGCCGGCCCACAGCGCCCCGTGCCCGCCCTGGGAGTACCCGAAGATCGCCAGCTGCTCGCCGGCGTCCGCCCCGGGGAGCGCCCGGGCGGCCTTGGCGGCATCGAGCACGCCGCGGCCCTCGCTCTTCCCCACCAGGTAGGGATGGCGGCCGGGCGTGCCGAGGCCCTCGTAGTCGGACTCGGCGATGAGGTAGCCCGCCTCGACGTACGGGCCCATGAGCGACAGCTCGGTCGGCACGGGGTCCTTCGAGGGGGCACAGTCGTCGGCAATCCCCGTGGTGCCGTGCGCGATCGTGAGGACGCGACGCCCGCCCGACGGCGCCTCGGCCGGCGGCACGAGCGCGGTCCCGGTCACCGCGATCGGGTCGCCGGCCACCGACTCGGACAAGTACATGATCCGGTAGGCGTCGGCGCCGGCGATCTGCTCGCCCACCGGCTGGTAGCGGATCAGGTCACCCGGCGAGCCCTCGGGCAGCGGCTCCGGTACCGCGTAGAAGTCGCCGTCGGTGAACTCCTCGGCCGCCGTCGTCGCCCTCGTGTCGGCGGAGGAGACCGCCCCCTCCGCCGGCCCGGCGTCACCGTCGTCGTCACCGCCCGACGAGCACGCCCCCGCCAGCGCACAAGCGACCAGGACCGCGGTTACCCGGAGTAGACGCGCCACGGCCGAACCCTACTGAACGGGGTTCGGCCGCAGACAAGTTGGACGTCCGGCGGGACGGCGGCGGAGCCGGTCCGCCGGCGAGAGGGCTAGTGCGCCTCGGCGGGGCGCCCGGCGGCCAGCAGGCGGACGTGCGCCCGCTTGAGGTCGGCGTCGGCCCCGGCGTTGTCGGTCTCGCGGGCCCGCCGCTCGGCCTCGGACCGGGACTGCTCGGCCCGGGCGACGTCGATCTGGCCGGCCAGCTCGGCGACGTCGGACAGGATCGTGACCCGGTCGTCGGACACCTCGACGAAGCCGCCGTGGACGGCCGCCACCTCGTCCTGGCCATCCTTGCGGATGGTCACGGTGGCGATGTCGAGGGCGCCGACGAACGGGGAGTGGCCGCCGAGGAAGGCAATGTCGCCGCCGCCCACCGTGCGGGCGATGACCATGTCGGCCTCGCCCGAGTACAGGATGCGCTCGGGCGAGACCAGGTCGACGTGCAGGGTCATGGGTACGTGGCCCCCGGGCTCAGCCGGCGGACGAGCGGAGCTGCTCGGCCTTGCGGCGGACGTCGTCGGCGCCGCCCACGTTGAGGAACGCCTGCTCGGGCAGGTCGTCGAGCTCGCCGCTGACCAGCGCCTCGAACGACTCGACCGTCTCGGACACCGGCGTGAACACGCCGGGCAGGCCCGTGAACGTCTCGGCCATGTACATCGGCTGCGACAGGAACCGCTGGATCTTGCGGGCCCGGGACACCGTCACCTTGTCCTCCTCCGACAGCTCGTCGAGGCCGAGGATGGCGATGATGTCCTGCAGCTCCTTGTACCGCTGCAGGATCTCCTGGACCCGGCGGGCGACGGCGTAGTGCCGCTCGCCGACCACGTCGGGCTGGAGGATCGACGACGTCGACGTCAGCGGGTCCACCGCCGGGTAGATGCCCAGCGCCGCGATGTCGCGGGACAGCTCGGTGGTGGCGTCGAGGTGGGTGAACGTCGTGAACGGCGCCGGGTCGGTGTAGTCGTCGGCGGGGACGTACACGGCCTGCAGCGAGGTGATGGACCGGCCCCGGGTCGAGGTGATCCGCTCCTGCAGCTCGCCCATCTCGTCGGCCAGCGTGGGCTGGTAGCCCACGGCCGAGGGCATGCGGCCGAGGAGCGTGGACACCTCGGAGCCGGCCTGCACGAACCGGAAGATGTTGTCGATGAAGAGCAGGACGTCCTGGCCCTTCACGTCCCGGAAGTACTCGGCCAGCGTCAGCGCCGACAGGGCGACCCGCAGGCGGACGCCCGGCGGCTCGTCCATCTGACCGAACACGAGCGCCGTCTTGGGGAGGACGCCCGACTCCTCCATCTCCAGGTAGAGGTCGGTGCCCTCGCGGGTGCGCTCGCCGACGCCGGCGAAGCACGACACGCCGCCGTGCTGCTCGGCGACCCGGCGGATCATCTCCTGGATGAGCACGGTCTTGCCCACGCCCGCCCCGCCGAACAGGCCGATCTTGCCGCCCTGAAGGTAGGGGGTGAGCAGGTCGATGACCTTGATGCCGGTCTCGAAGACCTCGCGCCGGGGCTCGAGTGTGTCGAAGTCGGGGGCCGGGCGGTGGATGTTCCAGTGGTCCTCGATCTGCGACTCGTCGAGCGACGGCACGTCGAGCGGCTCGCCGACCACGTTCAGCACGTGGCCGAGGACGCCGTCGCCGACGGGCATGGTCAGGCCGGCGCCCGAGTTGCGGACGGCCGTGCCGCGGACCAGGCCGTCGGTCGGCCGCAGGCAAATCGCCCGGACCCGCGACTCGCCGATCTGCTGGGCGACCTCGGCGCGGACGATCACGTCCTCGCCGTTGGCCGAGATGGTCAGCTCCAGCGCGGTGTTGATGCCCGGCACGGCGTCGGGCGGGAACTCGACGTCGATGACGGGGCCGGCGATGGCGACGACCTTGCCGTCCTTGATGGTGGACTCGGCGCCGGTGGTGGGTTCGGTGACGGTCATGCGTGCTCCTCTCAGCGGCGCGAGTTGGCGGCGAGGCTGTCGGTCAGGATGTCGTCGACCAGCAGGGCGTCGTCGGCCAGCAGGTCGTGGCGGCCCGACTGGCCGCCACGCAGCGCCTCGGCGCCACCGACGATCTCCATGATCTCGGTGGTGATGGCGTCCTGCCGGGCCCTGTTCATGGCCCGGCTGTACTTGGTGATGAGCTCTTCGGCGTTGTCGGTCGCCGACTTCATGGCCCGCTGCTGCGAGGCGAGGAACGACGCCGCGCCGTCGAGGAGGGCGGCGTAGAGCCGGGCCTCGGCGTAGCGCGGCAGCAGCCGGTCGAGGATCTGCTGCGGGGCCGGCTCGAATTCGTAGTCGGCCGTGAGGCCGTCGGCCGCCTGCTCGAGCAGGGTGGGGTCGAGCGGCACGAAGCGCCGGACCACGACCCGCTGCGAGGCGACCGACAGGAACTGCGTGTAGGCCAGTTCGACGAGGTCGTAGACGCCCTCCTCGAACTGCTCGACCACGAACTCGGCGATGGCCTTCGCGTCGTCGTAGGACGGCTGGTCGGCGAAGCCCTCGTAGTGGGCGTCGATGTCGTAGCCGCGGAAGCGGAAGTAACCCGTCGCCTTCTTGCCCACCGTCACGAGCCGGGTCTGGCGGCCCTGCGCCTGCTGGTTGGCCATCGAGCGCTCGGCGGCGCGGATGACGTTGCCGTTGTAGGCGCCGCACAGCCCCCGGTCGCCGGCGATGACGACGTAGGCCACGGTCCCGACCTCGTCACGCTCGGCGAGCAGGGGCGAGCCCCCGCCGGCACCGGCCGCGGCGAGGTTGCGGATGACGTCGGTCAGCTTCTCGCTGTAGGGACGGGCGGCGTCGGCCCGCTGCTGCGCCTTGGCGATGCGGCTGGCGGCGATGAGCTCCATCGCCTTGGTGATCTTCTTGGTGGACTGCACCGACCGGATGCGCCGGCGCAGCTCGCGCTCCCTGCCGCCGGGCATCGGCTACCGGTCCTCGTCGACGTCGCCGACGGCGATGCCGGTCGCGGGGTCGACGGCGGCGGGCTCGGCCGGGCTCGAGCCGATCTCCTCGGGCGTCTCGGCGTCGGGCGTCCCGGCGTCGGGCGTCTCGACGTCTGGCGTCTCGGCGTCGCCGAGGACGACGCCGCTGGCCGGGTCGACCGGCGGGGCCACGGCCGTCGCACCCGCCGAGGGACCGGGCGTCGTGTCGGCGCCGGTGAACTGGTCGGTGAACGCCGCGATCGCCGCCTCGAAGGCGTCGACGTCGGCGATGTCACCCTTCGTGCGGATGCCCTCGAGGATGTCGCCGTGCCGGGTGCGGAACCAGTCGATCAGCTCGGATTCGAACCGGTCGACCTGGTTCACCTCGACCTGGTCGAGCGCGCCGTGGGTGGCGGCGTAGAGCGAGACGACCTGCTCCTCGACCGGCATCGGGCTGTTGAGCGGCTGCTTGAGCAGCTCGACGAGCCGGTAACCGCGGTCGAGCTGGGCCTGCGAAACCTTGTCCAGCTCGGAGCCGAAGGAGGCGAAGGACTCGAGCTCGCGGAACTGCGACAGGTCGCCCTTCAACGTGCCCACGGCCTTCTTCATGGCCTTGATCTGGGCGTCGCCCCCCACCCGGGACACCGACTGGCCGGTGTCGAAGGCCGGCCGGACGCCCGACTTGAATAGGTCCTCCTGCAGGTAGATCTGGCCGTCGGTGATCGAGATCACGTTGGTGGGGATGTAGGCCGAGATGTCGCCCGCCTTGGTCTCGATGACGGGGAGGGCCGTCAGCGAGCCGCCGCCGTTCTCGTCGGACAGCTTCGCCGCCCGCTCGAGCAGCCGGCTGTGCAGGTAGAAGACGTCGCCCGGGTAGGCCTCGCGGCCCGGCGGGCGGCGCAGCAGCAGCGACACCTGGCGGTAGGCCTCGGCCTGCTTCGAGAGGTCGTCGTAGACGGCGAGGGCGTGCGCGCCGGACTCCATCCAGTGCTGGCCCATCGCGCACCCGGCGTAGGGCGCCAGGTACTTGAACGGCGCCGGGTCGGAGGCGCCGGCCACGACGACGACCGTGTAGTCGAGGGCGCCGTGCTGGCGCAGCGTCTCGACCGTGGTGGCGACCGTCGACTCCTTCTGGCCGATCGCCACGTAGATGCAGTTCACGCCCAGGCCACGCTGGTTGATGATCGTGTCGATGGCGATCGTGGTCTTGCCTGTCTTGCGGTCGCCGATGATCAGCTCCCGCTGGCCCCGGCCCACCGGCGTCATGGCATCGATGGCCTTGATGCCGGTCTGCAGCGGCTGCTTCACGGGCTGGCGGCCCATGATGCCGGGCGCCTGCACCTCCATCTGGCGCTCGACGACGTTGGTCAGCGGGCCGGCGCCGTCGACCGGCTGGCCGAGGGCGTTGACGACGCGGCCCAGCAGGCCGTCGCCGACCGGCACCGAGAGGATGCGGCCGGTCGCCTTGACCGTCTGCCCCTCCTTGACCTCGGCGGCGTCGCCGAGGACCACGGCGCCGATGGCGTGTTCGTCGAGGTTGAGGGCGAGGCCGGGGGCGCCGCTCTCGAACTCGACCAGCTCGTTGTAGGCCACGCCCGGCAGGCCCGAGACGGTGGCGATGCCGTCGCCGACCTCGGCGACGTGGCCGACCTGGGCCGTCTCGATGGACGGCTGGAAGCCGGAGAGGTTCTTGCGCAGTGTGGCGGCGATGTCGGCGGTGTTGATGGTCAGCTCTGCCATCGTTCGTTCCTCGTGTCCTCTAGAGCGCGTTCTTGAGCTGCTCGAGCCGGGTGCGCACCGAGCCGTCGATCACCGTGTCGCCGACCTGGGCGATGACCCCGCCGAGCAGCGACGGGTCGACCACGACCCGGACATCGACCTGCTTCCCGGTGGCCTCGTTGAGGGCCTTGGTCAGCCGATCGACCTGGTCGGAGGTGAGCGGGACCGCCGAGCGGACCTCGCCCACCTCCTTGTGGGCGGCGGTGGCGCTCATCTCGACGAGCTTGCGGATGATGGCCGGCAACTCGCGGGAACGACCCGTGCCGACGACCATGGACACCAGCGCCACGGTCGTCGGCGAGGCCTTACCGCCCAGCAGGTCCTCGACGACCTGCTGGCGCCGGCTCGCGGGGATCTGCGGGTCGGTCAACGCGTCCCGCAGCTCGTCGGACCCCTGGAGGGTCTGCGAGAAACGGAACAGCTCGTCCCCGACCGTGCCGAGGGTGCCCTCGGCGCGGGCGACCGAGAACAGGGCTTCGGCGTAGGCCAGCGTGCGGTCGTCTGCCATCTCGGCGTGCTCCTGCGTACTGCGTTCGGGGCGGAGCGCTAGGCGCGCGACGCCGCCACCTGGTTGATGTAGTCCTCGACGAGCTGGGTCTGGGTGGCCGGGTCGAGGTTGCGCTGGACGACCACCTCGGCGGCGCCGATGGCGATCTGGGTGACGTCGCCCCGCAGGTCGGCCATGGCATGGGCCTTGGACGACTCGATGTCCTCGATGGCACGGGACCGCATCTCGGCCAGCTCGGCCTGGAGGCGCGTCTCGCTGTCACGACGGAGGGCGTCGGCCTGCTGCCGGCCCTCCTCGATGATGCGGCCGGCCTCGGCCTTGGCGTCGTTCAGCTGCGCCCGGTACTCGGCGGCCAGGCCCTCGGCCTCGCCGCGCTGCGCCTCGGCGGCGGCGAGGTCGCTCCGGATCTTCTCGGTTCGGGCGTTCATCGTCTTCTTGATGGCCGGGAAGCCGAAGCGGGCCAGGAAGAAGAAGACGACGAAGAAGCCGACCGCACCCCAGATGATCTCGTTGAGCTCGGGGAGCAGCGGGTTCGGCGCTTCCTGGCAGTCGGTGACCGTGCCGCCCTCGGCGAGGACCTCGATGCACTCGGCGTCGGCGTGGCTGGCGCCGTTCTCCTCGGCCTCGTGTATCACGTCCTCGACCGGGCTCTCGTCGCCCTCGCCCTCTGTCTCCTGGGCGGCGGCCGGGCGGGCGAAGCCGAACAGCGCCACCAGGGCGAGGGCCGCGAACAGCAGCGTCCTCATGCGTCGCATGTGTCGTTCCTTTGGTCGGGTGTCCCTCGGGCGGCGGGCTCAGCCCTGGCCGAGGAAGAACACCACGAAGCCGATGAGGGCGAGGGCCTCGACGAAGGCGATGCCGAGGAACATGGTCGTGCGGACCATGCCTGCCGCCTCGGGCTGGCGGGCCATGGCCTGGACCGACTGGCCGACGAGGTAGCCGATGCCGATGCCGGGGCCGATGGCACCGAGGCCGTAGGTCAGGGCGGCGAGCCCGGTGTTGTCGATGCCTCCGCTGGCGGCTTCCTGGGCCAGGACGGACAGGGTGGCGAACATCTTGGGCTTTCTCCTGTTGTGACGTGTGCGAAGGGAACTGACGAACAGATGCGGTGATCAGTGCTCTGTGAACACCGATCGACCCACGCCGCCGGTAGCGGCGACGTGATGGCGGGCGCGATCAGTGTTCATGGCTGACCGAGAGGCCGATGTAGACGCCCGTGAGCAGGGCGAAAACGTAGGCCTGGAGGAACGAGACCCCCACCTCGAAGAGCGTGAAGAAGATGACGCCGATGAGCGGCAGCGGCAGGAAGATCATGTACCAGGCGCTGACCCACAGGGCCGAGGTCAGCACGGCGAACGTGACCAGCAGGATGTGGCCGGCCAGCAGGTTGGCGAAGAGTCGGACGGCGTGGCTGAAGGGCCGGGCGATGTAGTTCGAGATGAACTCGATCGGGATGACCAGCAGGAGCATCGCCTTGGGCACGCCCGGGATGATCAGCGTGTGCTTGAGGTAGCCGAAGAACCCGTGCGACCGGAGGCCGGCCGCGTGGTAGAGCACGTACGAGAGCAGGGCCAGGAACGCCGGCAGGGCGATGCGGGCCGTCGCCGGCATCTGGATCAGCGGGACGATCTCGAAGATGTTGCAGAAGAAGATGAAGAAGAACAGCGACAGCAGGTAAGGCGTCCACTTGAGGCCATCGGTGCCCATCGTCGGCAGGACGATCTGGTCTTCGACGAACTCGACCGACATCTCGGCCAGGTTCTGCGCCCCCGTCGGCACCATCTGCTTCCTGTTGCCGAGGATGAAGACCAGCATCGTCAGGATCGCCGCCATGGCGTAGATCAGGACGACCTTGTTGATGCCCCACGTGTTGTCGCCGATGAACTCGGGCCAGTCGGTGATGTGGCCTAGGGGCGGGAATTCCACCGGGGACCAGTCTCCTTGGTAGCGGGGCGCAGCGCCGGGAAGGCGAGCGACGCGGACACGTAACGCAGCTCCCAGAGCAGGAGCCCGATGTGGGTGACGACGAGCGTGAGGCCGAGCGGCAGCGGCTCGACCCAGGCGGCGTCACGCACGGGGAACACGGCGAGGAAGATGAGCCCCAGCCGCATCAGGTAGCCGAACAGGGCGACGCCCATGACGGCCCCGTAGCCGATCTTGGCGGCGACGCTCAGCAGCCAGGCGGCGAGGACGAAGTTCAGCAGCACGAGCCCGGCGGCGTAGGCCACCGAGGCCGCCCCGGCCGCTCCCCACACGAGGGCCCCCAGGACGATCGGCACCGGGACGACGACCAGCGCCCGTCGCACCATGTCGAACGCGACCTGGCGTTCCGGTGCCTGACCGGCATCGGTGGCGGCCAGCGCGTCGCTCACGCGCCGCCGCCCCCGTCGTCCTTGCGGTCGGCCATCAGGGCGTCGCCGGTGGCGGCCACGGTCCCGTCGGCGGGGGCCTCGGCGGCGGCGTCCGTGCGGACGGCGTCGCGCAGCACTCGCACGGCGGCCTTGGTGGCGCCGAGGTAGCCGGGGACCGTCACGGTCTGGCGGCCGGCGCCCGAGCCCAGCGTGGCCTCGTGGGCCCGCATCTCGCGGTCGTAGCCCAGCCACAGCTTGGCGAAGATGCCCACGACGCCGAAGATGCCGAGGCCGATCGTGAAGGCGGGTCGGGTGCCGAGGCGGCCGTCGACGAGGAAGCCGATGCCCCCGAAGATGAGCGGCGTGACGACGAGCTCGATGGCACGGGCCAGGCCGTCGTCGTACCCCCGGTTGATCTGTCGCCTCGCTGCGAGATCGGACACTCGTTACCCCTCGCCGGACGGGCACTCCCCCCGTCCCACCGAACCGCTTGTGAACTGTTTCGCAATCTATGGACTGCGACCACGCCCACGCAAATCAGACCGCTCGCCGATTGCGGCGGCAGGTTAGCAACCCCCTGAACGCGGTTTTCACACCACCGAAGAATCGGGACGGCCCAGGACGTTCCCGGACACGCGCCCGGGCACAGTAGCTGGTCAGCGCCCGTTCGGTCCCGTTCGCCCCGCCGCCACCGGCTGTTCGCCGACGCCGGCGTCCCCGCCGTTGCGGCGGCTGCGGCGCATACCGGGCGCGAAGAACATGTAAAGCACGATCGCCAGGGCGAGCACGCCCACCGGGATCAGGCCGTCGCCGCGCTCGGTGTAGGTGGGGTACAGGACGACCGCCGACAGCAGGGCCGTGAACACCCACAGGATGAGCACGCTGCGCCGCTGGCCGTACCCCAGGTTCATGAGCCGGTGGTGCAGGTGGCCCTTGTCGGCGACCGAGACGCCGCTGCGACTCCTCGCCCGCCGCAGGATCGCCCACGTCGTGTCGAAAAGCGGGACACCGAGGATCAGCAGCGGCAGGAACAGCGGCGCGAAGAAGAAGTACGTCTGGCCCGTGACCTGGGAATCGGAGTTACCGCCGATCCCGATCGTGATGGAGGCCATGAGCAGGCCGAGCAGCAGCGCCCCGGCGTCGCCCATGAAGATGCGCGCCGGGTGGAAGTTCCACGGCAGGTAGCCGAGGCAGGCGCCGAGGGCCGCCGCCGCCACCAGCGGGCCGATGTTGGCCTGGTCGATGGCGCCCCGGTCGTCGAGCACCTCGCCGTAGAGCAGGAACGAGCCCGAGGCGATGGCCACGATGCCTCCGGCCAGGCCGTCGAGCCCGTCGATGAGGTTGATCGTGTTGCACATGCCCGCCACCCAGATCACGGTGATCAGGGCGGACAGGTCGGGCGCCAGGGCGAACAGCCCGAAGAACGGCACACGGAAGAAGATGATGCTCACGCCGGCGATCGACAGGATGCTGCCGGCCAGCACGATGCCGGCCATCTTCGCCGGGGCGGACAGCTCGCGCAGGTCGTCGATCTGGCCCACCGCCCAGATGACGACGGCGGCCAGTGCCACGCCGAGCGGCGGGGCGATCGTCCGGAACACCGGGGCGAACTCGCCGCTCAGCCAGGCCGCCAGCAGGCCCACCAGCACGCCGGCGAGGATCCCGGCGCCGCCGAGGATCGGCGTCGGCTCCTTGTGCACCCGCCGGGGGTCGGGCTTCACCACCGCCCCGACGCGGACGGACAGCGCCCGCAGGAACGGCATGGTCACGAACGTGACGGCGAACGCCGCCCCGATCACGATGAGGTAGCCGGCGACCCCCGGTCCCACGGGCGGGCGGGCCTAGGAGCCCGGGTACGGGGCGAACTTGGAGCAGAGGGCGACGACCTGGTCGCGCACCGCCGCCATCGCCGCCTCGTCGTCTCGGTGCGTCAGCACCTCGTGGATGAACCCGGCCACCTCGGCCATCTCGGCCGGCCCCATGCCCTGGGTGGTCACCGCCGGCGTGCCGATGCGCAGGCCCGAGGTGATGTAGGGCGGGCGGGGGTCGTCGGGGACCGTGTTCTCGTTGAGGCTCACGCCGGCCCGGTCGAGCGCCAGGCGGGCCTTCTTGC